>NZ_CP062167.1:994642-1298214 GCF_014844055.1 Aureimonas sp. OT7 | reverse complement strand
TCTTGCCGATCAGCCCGGCGCAGGACGGATAGACGTAGAACGCGCCCTCCGGCGTCGGGCACTGGATGCCGGTCGCCTGGTTGAGCATCGAGACGACCAGATCGCGACGGCCCTGGAAGATCGTCCGGTTGCTGGCGATGAAGTCCTGCGGGCCCGTCAGCGCCTCGACGGCGGCCCACTGCGCGATGGAACAGGCACCGGACGTCTGCTGGCCCTGGATCATGTCCATGGCCTTGATGAGGTTCAGCGGTCCACCGGCATAGCCGATGCGCCATCCGGTCATCGCATAGGCCTTGGACACGCCGTTGATCGTCAAGGTGCGTTCGTAAAGGCGTGGCTCCACCTGTGCCGGCGTGGCGAAGGTGAAGTCGCCATAGACGAGATGCTCGTACATGTCGTCGGTCATGACCCAGACATGCTCATGGCGCAGCAGCACGTCCGTTAGCGCCTTCACCTCGTCGTGCGTGTAGGCGCCGCCCGACGGGTTCGAGGGCGAGTTGAACAGGAACCACTTCGTCTTCGGCGTGATCGCCTTTTCCAGCGCCTCGGGCGTGAGCTTGAACCCGCTTTCCAGGCCGGTTTCGACGAAGACGGGCGTGCCACCGCACAGAAGCACCATCTCCGGGTAGCTGACCCAGTAGGGCGTCGGGATGACGACCTCGTCGCCGGGGTTCAACGTCGCCATGAAGGCGTTGAACAGAACCTGCTTGCCGCCGGTGGAAACGATGGTCTGGGCGGGCGTGTACTCCAGCCCGTTCTCGCGCTTGAACTTCTGCGAGATCGCCTCGCGAAGCTGCGGGATGCCGGAAATGGGGGTGTACTTGGTCTCGCCCCGGTTGATCGCGTCGATCGCGGCGGCCTTGATGTTGTCGGGCGTATCGAAATCAGGTTCGCCCGCGCCAAGGCCGATGACGTCGACCCCCCGCGCTTTCAGTTCCCGTGCCTTCTGCGAAACGGCAATGGTGGCGGAAGGCTTCACGCGGTCGAGCGCGGCGGCAAGGAAGGCCATGATCCTGGTACTCCGGCGGTGATGGCTTGGATAGTCTGGCTTGCGGGCCACACATAGAGCCGCCACGCCTGCGTGCGCAACACGTTATTCGGCATCGTCTGCATCAATTAATGTGATGCACGGCCGCGTCATTATGAATTTGCCGTCCCCGCACGCGGTCGGTAGCGTCGCGCCCGAACACTTTCGGATCGGAGGCATCAGACCGTGCTGCGTATTTACGGAATGCTGGATAGTGGCAATTGCTACAAGCCGCGCCTTCTGATGGCTCTTACCGGGAGTCCCTTCGAGCATGTCGAGTTTTCGACGCGGGACGGCTCCACGCGTACGGACACCTTCCTGGGCCGCAACCCGATCGGCCAGTGCCCGCTGCTGGAGCTGGAAGACGGCCGCTTCCTGGCGGAGTCGGGCGCGATCCTGAACTATCTTGGCGAAGGGACCGATTTCGTGCCGGCGGATCCCTATGATCGCGCGCGGATGCTTCAATGGATGTTCTTCGAGCAGAACCAGCATGAGCCGGCGATTGCGGTCCGCCGCGCCCTGACCGTCTATCCCGAGCGCAAGGCCGCGGCGACGCCCGAGCGGATGAAGACGACGCTGGAAAGGGGCAATTCCGCGCTGGAAGTGATGGACCGCGCACTAGGCGGCTCTGCGTTTTTCGCAGGCGAGCGGCCAAGCCTCGCGGATATCGCGCTGTATCCCTACACGCGTGATGCGGCGGAAGGCGGGTTCGACCTCGGCCCGTTCCGCGAAGTCACGGCCTGGTTGACCCGCGTCGAGGCCCTGCCCGGCTTCAAGCCGAAAGAATGGACGCCCGCCGGATGAAGGGCGGGCGTCCGGTAAAGGCGTCAGTCGCGGCCGAGCACCATGGCATCGACATCCACATCGGCGGCAGCCTCGAGCTCCTCGCGGGTCAGCGTGGGTGCGTTGACGCGCAGGTCGCCATCGGTGACCTGGATGTCGAGGGCGGACCAGTCCACGAGCACTTCCTTCTCGCCGATGCCGAGGAAGCCGCCGACCTCGACAACCACCGCCGCGATCTGCCCCTCGGTGTCGACGACGAAGTCTTCGATCTCGCCGATCTTCGCGCCATCGACGCCATAGACATCCTCATCGTCCAGATCGTCGATCAGGAAATGCGCCGGCGCCGCACCCTGCGTAACCGGAGGCAACACGACGATGACCGGATTGTCGGAGGCGGGGGCCGGCGTCGTGGCGCTCGTCTGCGCCATCGCGCTTCCGCTCATAAGGGCTGCAATGCTGGCGGCGATCAGGATGTTCTTCATAAATGCCTCTCTATTCGTAAGCCGGCCGTAGCGGATGCGCCATCGGCCTGCGGGGTGCGAAAGGCGCAGGCACACGCTTTGGTTCCAACTTTCCCGATCACGGACTTGCGAATTCTGCCTGAAGACCTGCCCGCATGTCCCGCGTAACCGCCAATCTCCTGCTGCTCTTCGCCGGTGCCGTGTGGGGCATGGGCTTTGTCGCGCAGTCGACCGCCATGGAGAAGATCGGGCCGTGGTCCTACAACGGGTTGCGCTTCCTGGTCGGCGGGCTCGCGCTGTTGCCGCTCGTGCGGCTGGAGGCGCTCCGCGCCGCCGCGCCCCTGTCCGGGCGGCAGTGGCACGGCTATGTCGCCATCGGTCTATTCCTCTTCGCCGGATCGATCCTGCAACAGATCGGCATGGTCCATACCAGCGTCACCAATGCCGGTTTCCTGACGGGTCTCTATGTCGTGTTGACGCCGCTGCTTGCGCTGGCGCTGTTTCGCAACCGTTCGCATCCCGTCATCCTGATGGCGGCGCCGATGGCCTTCGTCGGCATCGTGCTGACCGGCGGCGGGCATCTGGGGCCGCTGTCAGGCGGTGACATGCTGGTACTTGCGGGCGCCGTTTTCTGGGCGCTGCAAATCTTGTTCATCGGTCGCTTCGCCCCGGGCGCCGGGCGCCCCTTCGCCCTGTCGGCGACGCAGTTTCTGGTTGCAGGCGGGCTTTCCAGCGTCGGTGCGCTGTTTCTTGAGGATACCGGCCTGTCCGAAATCGCCGCGGCGGCGCCGGAAATCCTGTATGCGGGGCTGGTATCCGTCGCACTCGGCTTCACCGTACAGGTGGTGGCCCAACAGCATACGACCGGCCCGCAGGCGGCGGTGATGCTGTCATCCGAAACGCTTTTCGCCGGCCTCTTCGGCGCGCTCATCCTCGGCGAGCGGCTCGGCCCGGTGGCCTTGGCCGGATGCGGGCTGATCTTCGCCGCGATGCTTCTGGTGGAAGTGGGGCCGGCCGCGTGGCAGGCACGCCGCCGCGGAAATTGAACCTGCCGATACAGTCATGTATCTCGTTGGGCCGTACGGTGCCGCGAGGGGAGCGAAGCAACATGATTCAGCAGGCCAGCGAGACGCCGGCGGGCGAGCTGACGGTCCGGGTGCCGGCGATGCCGGCCGACGCCAATGCGGCGGGCGACATCTTCGGCGGCTGGGTCATGTCGCAGATGGACCTGGCGGCCGGCATTCGCGGCGTCGAGCGCGCACACGGCCGCGTCGCCACCGTCGCGGTGGACAAGCTCGTCTTCAACCGCCCCGTCAAGATCGGCGATACGCTGAACGTCTACACCGCCATCGAGCGCGTCGGGCGCACCTCCATCCGGATCGCGGTGGAGGCCTGGGCGCAGCGCTATCTGACGCGCGATCTCGTCAAGGTGACGGAAGGCGTCTTCACCATGGTCGCCCTGGATGGCGCCGGCAGCCCGACCCCGGTGCCCACCGAAGCGTAACCAGCGTCGCGGCCACGAACGCAGCCGGATGTATGTCGCATGGTACTGGGAGCGATAGCCGGCTGTGGCGGCCAGGCCATGCCGACCCGTTACTTGCAGACGGCTCTTCGCCTCTGCTTGGCATCGAGATGGAAATGGTCGTCGTGGGCGCGGTTGTAGCCGGGGCCGAGCACCGTGCCGAAATGGCGGCAACTCGCCTGGCGCACGCTGTTCTGGAAGGCCCTTTCGCGGAAGCGGAAGATGCCCTTCGGCTCCACACGCACGGTCGATCCGTCGGAGAACCGAAATCCGCCGACATCCAGAGCGTTACCGGTCGCATGTTCGGACACCGTGCGCGAGCCCGCGATGCGTGAGCAGCGATAGGACGACGCGTTGATCACCGCCGTCGGGTTTTTCCCAAGCCGCCACCGCGCGGCGGAGCGCACGTCGTCGTCCAGCCAGCGGGCCACCTGCAGCGCCGCCCGACAGTTCAACGTCGCCGGCGGCTGCATGGCGATGCCACGCACCGCCACCTGCACCTTCAGCGCATGGGGAATGCCGCAGGCATTGCCCGGCCCGACAGACCCGGCCTCGGTAAACTGCGCGCCGAGCCGCGCCAGCTCGCGCCGGCAGAGTGCCTCGCCTTCGGGCAGCACCACATAGCCCATCGGGGTCTGCTCGGCAGGGACGCCCCGGCCGGGCGGCAGCGTCGGCGGGTAGGCCGGCGGCTCATCCTCCAGCGCGGCATAGTCCTCCGTGTCGTCGACAGGCTCCAGCGGCGGCAGCGCACCCGCCTCTACCGGCGACGGCATCGGGGCGAGTTCACGATCGGATCGATCGGGTTGTACGGGCCGCTCGCCGAACGCCGTGCTTGGCACGTAGACCGTGTCCTGCCCAGGCGCCGGCATGGGCGGCACCGGCCCACCCCAGACGAGATTGCCCTGCGGCCGCGGCGTGGCGCCTTGTCCGCTTCCGGACTGGCCGAGGGTCGGCATGCCGTCCATCGGCGCAAGGTCGTTCGCCGCCGAGGGCCAGACCGTGCCCGCCGCCGCCATACACGCGGCGGCGAGCGCGGTGCGATGCCATCTCCTGTACGCAAAACCCATGGGAAATGGCCTCTCATTCCCCGCAAACTCAAGCGGACGAAGGTAACTGTAGGGTGTGTTTGGTAAGCGAAAGATGAAGATCATCGCAGGCCTTTTCACGACCGTTGCGACAGCCCATATTCCCGCCATGGCCGACTCCAAGAAACCCTCCCCGCGTCGCTCGCCGACGCTCGACTTTTCGGACGCATCCGAGCCGCTGAACAAGCCGGGCGTCATGCGGGAGGCGCCGCAGCCGAGCTGGGATGCCACGCCCTACCAGGGGCCGGTGTCCGGCTGGGCGGACGCCATCGCCGAACAACTGGAGGAGACGGGGGAGAAAACCGCGGACACGTCCGGCGACAAGCCCGCCAGGGCCGGCTCGAGGGGCGGCAAGGGCAGGAAGGGCGACCCAAAGGCCAGTTCCGGGCGCACCGCGCGCGGTACGTCCATGGGCGGCACGGCGGACCCCGAGGCGCGCGCCCGCGCCGGGCTCAACCCCGTGGCCGGAATGGATATCAGCCTGGAGGATGCCGCCGCGCTGCCGGAAAGCGGCGTCACCGCCACCGTGGAGGCGCTGACCCGGCTGATCTCCGAGGGCAATCCGCTGTTGAAGAACGGCGAAATCTGGGTACCACACCGGCCGCACCGGCCGGAAAAGTCGGAGGGCGGGCACAATTTCCGCATCGCTTCCGACTATACGCCGAAGGGCGACCAGCCGCAGGCCATCGAGGATCTCGTCGCGGGCATCGCCGACAGGGAGCAGACGCAGGTTCTGCTGGGCGTTACGGGCTCGGGCAAGACATTCACCGTCGCCAACGTCATCGAGCGCACGCAGCGCCCGGCCCTTATCCTTGCGCCGAACAAGACGCTCGCGGCGCAGCTATACGGCGAGTTCAAGAATTTCTTCCCGGATAATGCCGTGGAGTATTTCGTCTCCTACTACGACTACTATCAGCCGGAAGCCTATGTGCCCCGGTCGGACACCTATATCGAGAAGGAAAGCTCCATCAACGAGCAGATCGACCGGATGCGCCATGCGGCAACCCGGGCGCTTCTGGAGCGGGACGACGTCATCATCGTCGCGTCGGTCTCCTGCATCTACGGTATCGGTTCGGTCGAGACCTATACGGCCATGACCTTCCAGATGACCGTGGGAGACCGTCTCGACCAGCGCCAGCTCCTGGCCGATCTCGTTGCCCAGCAATACAAGCGGCGCGACATGGATTTCCAGCGCGGCTCGTTCCGCGTGCGGGGCGACACGATCGAGATATTCCCCGCCCACCTGGAGGATCGCGCCTGGCGCATCTCGCTGTTCGGGGACGAGATCGAAAGCATCGCCGAGTTCGATCCGCTGACGGGCAGCAAGACCGACGACCTGAAAAGCGTGAAGATCTACGCCAACTCGCACTATGTGACGCCGCGCCCGACGCTGCAGCAGGCGGTCAAGTCGATCAAGGACGAGTTGCGCCATCGGTTGGTGGAGTTGAATCGCGCCGGCCGGTTGCTCGAGGCGCAGCGGCTGGAGCAGCGCGTCAACTACGATATCGAAATGATCGAGGCGACGGGGTCCTGCAACGGCATCGAGAATTACTCGCGCTATCTGACTGGGCGCCAGCCCGGCCACCCCCCGCCGACGCTGTTCGAGTACCTGCCGGACAACGCCCTCGTCTTCATCGACGAAAGCCATGTCACCGTGCCGCAGATCGGCGCGATGTACCGCGGCGACTTTCGGCGCAAGGCGACGCTGGCCGAATACGGCTTCCGCCTGCCGTCCTGCATGGACAACCGGCCACTCCGTTTCGAGGAGTGGAACGCCATGCGGCCGCAGACCGTGGCGGTGTCGGCGACCCCCAGCGCCTGGGAACTGGAACAGGCGGGCGGCGTCTTCGCCGAGCAGGTGATCCGCCCGACCGGGCTGACCGATCCGCCCGTGGAAATCCGCCCGGCGCGCAGCCAGGTCGACGACCTGATCGGCGAGATCCGCGAAACTGTCGCCAAGGGCTACCGCGTTCTGTGCACCGTGCTGACGAAGCGCATGGCCGAGGACCTGACCGAGTATCTGCACGAGCAGGGCATCCGCGTGCGCTACATGCATTCGGACATCGACACGCTGGAGCGGATCGAGATCATCCGCGATCTGCGGTTGGGCACCTTCGACGTGCTGGTTGGCATCAACCTGCTGCGCGAAGGGCTGGACATTCCGGAATGCGGGCTGGTCGCTATCCTGGATGCCGACAAGGAGGGGTTCCTGCGGTCCGAGACGTCGCTGATCCAGACCATCGGCCGCGCCGCGCGCAACGTCGACGGCCGGGTGATCCTTTATGCCGACAGGATGACCGGCTCCATGGAGCGCGCCATCGCGGAAACGAATCGCCGCCGCGAGAAGCAGGAGGCCTACAACATCGCCAACGGCATCACGCCGGAAAGCGTCAAGGCGAAGATCGCCGACATCCTCGACAGCTATTACGAAAAAGACCATGTGCGGGTGGATACCGGGCCGAACGCCCGCGAAGGCGCCTTGGTCGGCTCGAACCTCAAGAGCCACCTGGAGCATCTGGAAAAGGAGATGCGCGACGCGGCGGCCGATCTCGACTTCGAACGGGCCGCACGGCTGCGCGACGAGATCAAGCGCCTGCAGGCGACCGAGCTGGCCATCGCGGACGACCCGCTGGCACGGGATATCGGCGAGGCCGAAGGCGGCAAGCGGCGCGGCCGGTCGAAGGCGCCAGCCAACCCGCGCTTCGGGCCGCGCGGCGAGCCCCTGGCACCGCGCGGAGAAGCCGGCGGATCGCTGTTCCGCAAGAATACCCTGGACGAGATGACCGTGGGCCGGACCGAAAAGCCGGTCGGCGGATCTATGCCCTCAAAGCCTGAGGGCGATGCGCGGCCGATCCGCCGCGAGAAGATCGGCGCGGGTTCCTATGAGGATCCCGGCGACGAGAAGCGGCGCAAGCGCCGCCCCGGCAAGACCGGCCGGCCGGGGCAGTAGGCAGGCGACAGGCCAGCGGCGGCTTAGTTTCCGGTCGCCGGCTGCGGGTCGAGCGGTATGCCGAAACCGGACTGGCCCGTTCCAGGAACCGAGCCATCGTTCGTCACCGCAGAGCCGGACAGGCTCGGGGCGGCCACGCCCTGCGCGCCGACGCCGTTCTGCAGGCCGCCCGGCCCGGAAATGCCGGACGTGTCGGGCGCCGCCGAGCTACCCATGCCCACGCCGGGGAGAGCACCCGTGCCCAGGACACTGTCCACCGGCGCGCTGCCGCCCATCGGCGTCCCCGTCTGCATCGAGGGTTCCAGGTCCTGCTGCGTGGCGGGCGCCTGTGCATGGGCGGCGCCGGCCGAACCGAGGATGATGGTGGCGAGGGCGGCGGCAGTGAGCTGTCTCATCGTCCAAACTCCTTGACTGAACTCTTGTAGCGAACGGTCCCGTCCGCGAAGGGATGCCCCCAATCTGGGACTCAAGAGCGTCGGGAAAAGGGTGATGCCGTCAATCCGCTCTCCGGCCGGCACGTCGACTTAGGATGTCATTCCTTCGCCAGCGCTGCACGGACCGGTTTGAAGATGGCCAGCATCAGTGAATGCAGGTGATTGGCGCCATAGCGTGCAGATTAGTTCGCTTCACATACATTTGCGAAGCAGCTCGGGATCCACCATTGCTCGGGCCATATTTTCAGCAGTCGTGCACAAAACTTTTGCTTGCAAAGTCTTTGATTGGCATTCACAAAAGTAACGTTCGGGCAATTTTGCGAACACGGGTAATGGACGAATTGCGTATCGGGGGCGCATTCCCCGAGCAGCCCGCTTATGCGGTCTGCGATGTATCGGTTCCTTTTCCTCGCATCAAGACTTGCCTGCATGCCCGCAAGGGCGACATGAATAGCCTTAGGAAAAGGGTTCCAGCATGGCTCAGACCGGCACGGTCAAATTCTTCAACACCGAAAAGGGCTTCGGCTTCATCAAGCCCGACAATGGTGGCGCGGACATCTTCGTCCATATTTCCGCCGTTCAGGCTTCCGGCCTGTCCGGCCTCGTGGAAAACCAGAAGGTTTCCTACGACATGGAGCCGGACAAGCGCGGCAAAGGCCCCAAGGCGGTCAATCTGCAAGCGGACGACTGACGGTCTCCGGACCGCCGTTCAGCGCGATATCATGACAGGAACGGGCGGGTCCGCACGACCCGGCCGCTCCTCCACCGCACACCCGTGAAAACTCGGCACCGCAATCGGCACGACCGATCAGCGGAGGAAGGGGTTCGTCAGCCGTTCCTGGCCCAGGCGCCCGCCGGGACCATGACCGCACAGGAAGCCGACATCGTCGCCCAATGGCAGGATGCGTGTGCGGATCGTGTCGATGAGGGTTGCGTGGTCGCCGCCCGGAAGGTCCGTTCGGCCGATCGAGCCGGCAAAGATCACATCGCCCGCATGCAGGAACCTCGCCTCCGGTTGAAAGAAGGCGACGTGCCCCGGCGAATGACCGGGTGCGTGGATGACGTCGAAGCGATGCGGCCCGATGGCCAGCGCGTCGCCATCATCCAGCCAGCGATCCGGCGTCGCGTTGCGGTAGCCTGCCCCGACCCCGAACATCGTCGCCTGATCCTCGATGCGCTGCAGAAGGAATTCGTCGGCGCGGTGCGGACCGATGATCTCGATTTTTCCGAACCGCTCCTTCAGGTCCATCGCCCCGCCCGCATGGTCGATATGACCATGCGTCAGCCAGATCGCCTCGATGGCGACACCGGCCTTGTCGATGGCCGCCACGATGGCGTCCACATCGCCGCCCGGATCCACGACCACGCCGCGCTTTTCCTCCACGTCGAACAGGATGCAGCAATTCTGCTGGAACGGCGTGACGGGGACGATCTCGGCCGCAAGTCTGGTCATGTCGCATGATCTCCGCGATACAGAAGCCTCAGGACGGTGAACATGGAAACGGGGCGGCCGACGGCCACCCCGCTCCCTGATCCGGCCTTCTTCAAAGCGTCAAACCAGACCCTGGCCTGCGTCGCAACCTTTGCCCTATTCGGCAGCAAGCCGCTTGGGCTGAACTTCGGCCATATAGTCTTCCACCAGTTGCCGGGTGATCGCGCCCGGGCTGAAGCGGTGCGGCCCGATCTCCGCGACCGGCGTCACCTCGGCGGCCGTGCCGCACAGGAACGCCTCGGTGAAGCCTTCCAGTTCTTCCGGCTGGATCGCCCGCACCTGGACCTCGAGGCCGCGACGCTTGGCGAGATCGATGACTGTCCGGCGCGTGATCCCGTCGAGGAAACAATCCGGCGTCGGCGTGTGCAGGACCCCGTCCTTGACGAAGAAGATGTTGGCGCCGGTCGCCTCGGCGACCTGCCCCCGCCAGTCCAGCATGAGCGCGTCGGCATAGCCCTTGGCCTCGGCCGCATGCTTGGAGATCGTGCAGATCATGTAAAGGCCGGCCGCCTTGGACCTGGACGGCGCGGTGCGCGGGTCCGGCCGGCGATACTCGGCAATGTCGAGCCGGATGCCCTTCATGCGTTGCTCGGGATCGAAGTAGCTCGGCCACTGCCAGATCGCGATGGCAAGGTTGATGCGGTTCTTCTGGGCGGCAACGCCCATCGATTCCGATCCGCGCCAGGCGATGGGACGCACATAGGCATCGCTGAAGCCCTGACGTTGCAGAAGCTCGTTGCAGGCGGCGTCGATCTCGTCCGTGCTGTAGGGCACGGTAAAGCCGAGGATGCGGCCCGACTCGATCAGCCGCTCCGTATGCTCGCGCAGCTTGAAGATTTCGCCGCCATATGCGCGCTCGCCCTCGAATACGGCGCTGGCATAGTGCAGGCCATGCGACAGTACGTGGACCTTGGCATCCTTCCAGTCGACGAATTCGCCGTTGAACCAGATATTTCCGTCCATTTGATCGAATGGGACGCTCATTTTTCTCCCCTCGCCCTGCGGGCGGCCTTTCCTGTCCATTGCATTGTCTGGCAAAGAGGATATCCGGTTTGCCGCTTGGCAATGCGCCACATCATAGCAGCCGCGGAACGGCGGCTCATGCCTCCCGGGGACCCTGTCTCCGGACAGACCTTATCGGGGTTCGACCGGCATGACGAGTGTTTCCACGTTGCGGTGTTGCGTGTAACAATAACGTCAGGATACGTCAACAATGCTGACCTATTTTAGCGGATTTTCCCTTGCTTGACCTGACGGACCCTCCTGCCGACCCGAACGATATCGAGCGGGAAGCGCTGCCCACGACCGGCTCGGTCGACTTCCGGCTCATCGAGCTGTTTTTCTTCGCCTATCGCGAGTTCACCGCCGATGCCGACGAGCTTCTGGCGCAATATGGCTTCGGGCGGGCGCATCATCGCATCCTGCATTTCGTGAACCGCGCACCGGGAATGACCATCGCCGAGATCCTGGATCTTCTGCAGATCACCAAGCAGTCCCTGTCGCGGGTCTTGCGCCAGCTCGTGGAGGAGGGTTTCATCGCCATCCTGCCGGGCGACGACGACCGTCGCCAGCGGCTTCTGTTTCCGACGGCGCGCGGCAGGGAGCTGACGCTGGAACTGTCGCGGGCACAGGCGCGGCGCATCGACCTGGCCATGGCCGGAACGGGACAGCGCCACTCCGACTCCATCCACCGTTTCCTGCGGCTGATGGGTCAGGACGGTCAGGCGACGCGCGAATGGTTCGCGCGGCAGGGCGTTGTGGAGGATGAACGTCGATGAGCCATGTCCAGCCCGCGGTTCCTGTCGACGGCCGCAAGCCCGGCGACGATGCCCCCCATATCCTCGTCATCGACGACGACAGGCGCATCCGCGGCCTTCTGTCGCGATTTCTGTCCGAGCACGGCTTCCGGGTGTCGGTGGCCGCCGACGCCGCCGAGGCGCGGCGCATCCTGGGCGGGCTCGATTTCGACCTGCTGGTGGTGGACGTGATGATGCCGGGGGAAAGCGGGCTCGATCTCGTCCGCAGCTTTTCCGCGACCCGCGAAACCCCCATCCTGATGCTGACGGCGCTGTCCGAAACGGAAGAGCGGATCAACGGGCTGGAGGCCGGCGCGGACGATTACCTGCCCAAGCCCTTCGACCCGCGCGAGCTTCTGCTGCGCGTCAACAACATCCTGCGCCGGGGCGCGCCTCCACAGATCCACAAGGTAGAGAATGTGCGCTTCGGACCCTTCACCTTCTCCCTGTCGCGGCGGGAGTTGAAGCGCGGCGGGGACCTGATCCGGCTGACCGACCGGGAACAGGAGATCATGGCCCAGTTCGCCGCCAATGCCGGCGAGACCGTCCAGCGCCACGAATTGCTGGGTGGCGAGGGCGAAGTGGGCGAGCGCACCGTCGACGTGCAGATCAACAGGCTGCGGCGCAAGATCGAAAGCGACCCTGCAAATCCGCTCTGGCTGCAGACCGTGCGCGGCATCGGCTACCGGCTGAACGTCGATTGAACCTGCGCCCCTTCCCGGCCCTCAAGCGCCTTTTCCCGACCGGGCGCTCGTCGTTGTCCGCCCCCGGGCGAACGCCGCGCCGGACGCGATGGCTGCCGCGCCTGCGCGACCTGCCGGGAATGCGATGGCTGTCGCGGCGCACCCCCAAGGGCCTCTATGCGCGGTCGCTGATCATCATCATCGCGCCGATGGTCCTGTTGCAGGCGGTGGTCGCCTCGGTTTTCATGGAGCGTCATTGGGCAACGGTCACGCAGCGGCTCTCCGCCGCGGTGGTACAGGACATCGCGGCCGTCATCGACGTCATCGAAACCTTCCCCCAGGATCCCGATTTCGCCGAGATCACCCGAATCGCCCGCGACAACCTCGATCTCAACATCCTGGTGCTGCCGCCGGAGCCGCTGCCCGCCCCGGCGCCCAAGCCCTTCTTCAACATTCTGGACGGCGTCCTGTCGGAAGAGATCACCGCGCAGATCGGCCGGCCCTTCTGGATCGACACCGTCGGCGATTCCCGCCTTGTCGAAATCCGCATCCAACTTGAAAACCACATGCTGCGCGTCTTCGCACGGCGCAACTCGGCCTATGCGTCCAACACCCATATCTTCATCGTCTGGATGGTCGGCACCTCGCTAGTGCTCATCCTGATCGCGGTTCTGTTCCTGCGCAACCAGATCCGGCCCATCCAGCAGCTTGCGTCGGCTGCCGAAGGCTTCGGCCGCGGCCAGCCGCTGCCTCCGGATTTCCGGCTGCGGGGTGCCCTGGAGGTGCGCAAGGCGGCACTGGCCTTCATCCAGATGCGCGACCGCATCGAACGGCAGATCGAGCAGCGCACCCAGATGTTGAACGGCGTCAGCCACGACCTTCGCACCGTGCTGACGCGGTTCCGCCTGCAACTCACCTTCTTTGCCGACGGCGAAGATCGCCGCGAGCTGGAACGCGACGTGGACGAAATGCAGCGCATGCTCGAAGGCTACCTGGCCTTCGCCCGCGGCGAGGCCGGCGAGGAAGTCGGCGTCCTCGATCTGGAATCGATCCTCGCCCGCTTCGAAACGGAAGCGGCCATGAAGGGCAAAAGCCTGACCGCCACCATCGAGGGCGACCCGACGATCCTGGTGCGGCCGGACAGTTTCACGCGGGCCATCGGCAATCTCGTCGCCAATGCCTTGCGCCATGCCGGCCATGTCGAGGTGACCGCAAGGCACGAGGGCCGCTGGCTGACGATCACGGTGGAGGATGACGGACCGGGGATCGCTCCGGACGACCGCGAGGAAGCCTTCAAGCCGTTCGTCCGCCTGGATACCGCACGCAACATCGACGATGGCGGAACCGGGCTTGGGTTGGCCATAGCACGCGATATCGCCCGCAGCCATGGCGGCGACATCCTCCTGTCGGATTCGGCCCTGGGCGGCCTGCGCGCCATGATCCGGATACCCGCATAGACGCTGTTTGCAGTCGAAGTGGTTTGCGCTTACGCCGCTGTGCGCCATCGACGCGGCGGAGCCGGCCTTAGTCAGAAGAGCCGGCCGCCATTCGGCACGCTATGGCTCAAGCCCGCCAGAACGACGTTGCCGCTCTCGTCCGGGAAACCCAGCGTCAGCACTTCCGAGCGCATCGGCCCGATCTGCCGTGGCGGGAAGTTCACGACCGCCATGACCTGCCGCCCGACAAGCTCGTCCAGCGAATGGCGCACGGTGATCTGCGCCGAAGACTTCTTCACGCCGATCTCAGGCCCGAAATCGATCATCAGCCGGAAGGCCGGCTTGCGCGCTTCCGGAAACGGCTCCGCCTGGACGATGGTCCCGACGCGGATGTCCACCTTGAGGAAGTCATCGTAACCGATCGCCTCGGCCACCGCCCCGCCTGCACTCATGCCATCAGTCCTTCGAAAGTTCGGCGGCCCGCCGCGCCGCGGCGGCAATCGCCTTCTGCATCAGCGGCTCGAGCCCATCCGGCTCCATCAGCACCGCCAGCGCGGCGGCCGTGGTGCCATTGGGAGAGGTGACGTTGCGGCGCAGCGTCGCCGGCTCCTCGTCCGAGCGGATCATCAATTCGCCGGCGCCAGCCACCGTGTGGCGGGCGAGGCGCATGGCCAGTTCCGGCGAAAGGCCAAGCTTCGCGCCGGCCGCGGCCATCGCCTCGGCCAGCAGGAACACATAGGCCGGCCCGGAACCGGAGACCCCCGTCACAAGGTCGATATCGCTTTCGCGCTCGACCCATTCCACCGGGCCGCTGGCCTCCAGCAGTGTCTGCGCCATGGCGCGCTGCCCTGCGGTGACACGCTGGTTGGAATAGGCGCCGGTGATGCCGCGGCCGATCATCGCGGGGGTGTTCGGCATGGCCCTCACGACCGGTCGCTCGCCCAGAAGCCGCTCGATGAAGGAGACCGTCTTGCCCGCCGCCACCGACACGACCGGCGTATCGCCGGACAGGGCCGGGCGCAAAGCCGGAAGCGCCGCCTCCATCACCTGCGGCTTCACCGCCACCACGACGATATCGAAGCTTTCCGAGGGAGCCTCCGTCACGTGCCGCGCGCCCTTGGCGATCAAGGGCTGCAATGGCGCCCCGGCATTCGGGTCCAGCACCGTCAGGCCGGCGGGAGCAAGCGCCCCATCGAGCCAGCCATGCGCCATCGCGGCACCCATATTGCCACCACCAACCAGAAGAACCCTCTTCGGAACCGTCATACCGCTCACCTCCATCGCCCGGCCGTGGCCGGCATGCGGATCATCGCCGTCAGGCGTTGCCGACCGTTTCGAACAGGGCATCCGCCAGGGCCTCATCGGCCGGCTTGTTGGCCCAGACCACGAACTGGAATGCCTGGAAGTATCGGTCGCAACTGTCGAGAGCCAGAACCAGCATGCGCTCCACCTGCTGGCTGGTCGGGTCGGCGCCGCCGCACAGAAGCTGCGCATGGCGGAACATGATGGCACTTTCGGAATTCCAGAGGTCGAAATGACCGACGAGAAGTTTCTCGTTCACCTGCGCCAGAAGCCGGTGCATCTGGCACAAGCGCCGCTCCGGCACCTTCAACTCGAAGGCGCAGGCCAGATGCAGGGCTTCGCAATCCTCGACCCATGAGAAGGAAACGGAGTAATCGGCCCAGCGCCCCGTGACGCTCATCGCGATCTCGTCGTCGCAAGGGCGTTCAAAACTCCAGTCGCGATCGGCCGCGACAACCTCGATGACATCCACGGGGTGCGAATGTCGCACGAATTCCAGTTCGCCAAAGCGCATGATGAGCAGTCATTCCCCTCTGGCGCGACGACGCGCCGGACACCGA
Source organism: Aureimonas sp. OT7 (assembly GCF_014844055.1). NCBI lineage: Bacteria > Pseudomonadati > Pseudomonadota > Alphaproteobacteria > Hyphomicrobiales > Aurantimonadaceae > Aureimonas > Aureimonas sp. OT7. Next base: position 1,282,683 of record NZ_CP062167.1, on the reverse strand, counting down.
ATCAACCTTTAGAATCAGTGTATAGGGAGAGAGTCCGGACGCCAGAGGGGTAACCGGTTTTTAACCCTTGTATGACAGGCACGCGCACCGCCCAAGCTGGATGCGCCCGCGCCAAGCGACTCTGGGCCAAGCGCTTTTTGCCTTTTCCACCGGCACGATAATGCCGGTGGATAAATGCCGGGCTGGCTGTGGAAAACCTGTAGATCGCCGGTTAAAGCGTAGGCGCGGCCGGGCTTGGCGGCCCTTCGCCGGGCACGGCGGGCGCCGCGCCGGCGTCTAGGCGCGCCTCCAGCGCGGCGATCCGGCGCTTCAACTCCTCGTTTTCCGTGCGCGCCCGCACGGCCATGTCGCGCGCGGCCTCGAACTCTTCGCGCTGGACGATCTCCAGCTGGTTCAGAAGACGCTCCACCTGCGTCCGCACGATGGTTTCCACTTCGCGGCGCACGCCCTGTGCGGCACCGGCCGTATCGGTGAACACCTTGGCGAACTCGTCGAAGATTCGGTTCGGGCCGCTGTTCGTCATCGTCGCTGTCTCCATCTAAGCCGGAAGTCTGAGGTAGGTGATGGCGGGCCCGTTGGCAATGGCGGCGGGCAATGCGCGCTTGACCGGGGCGCGCCGGCACGACACACCTGCCCGCCAAGACCCATGCGACGGACCTGCCATGAACGCGATGCCCTTTCTCAGCGTGCTGACCTATCCGCAGATCGACCCCGTATTTCTGCAGGTCGGCCCCATCGCCCTGCGCTGGTACGGTCTCGCCTATGTGGCGGGCATCCTGTGCGGCTGGCTCTACGGCAGGGCGCTGGTGTCCAACCCCCGCCTGTGGCCGGGTGGTCGCTCGCCGTTGACCCGCGAGGATATCGACGACTTCATCGTCTGGATCACGATCGGCATCGTGGCCGGCGGTCGCATCGGCCATATTCTCTTCTACGATTTCGCCCGCATCGCCGCCGACCCGATATCGGCCCTGCGCATCTGGGAAGGGGGCATGTCGTTCCATGGCGGGCTGATCGGCGTCACCATAGCCATGATCATTTTCGCCCGCAGGCACAGCGTGCCGATATTCAGCCTGATCGATGTGGTCGCGGCGTCGGTGCCCTTCGGCCTGTTCTTCGGACGGATCGCCAATTTCATCAACGGCGAATTGTGGGGTGCGCCGACCAGCGTTTCCTGGGCCATGGTCTTTCCGCATGCCGGGCCGGAGCCCCGCCACCCGAGCCAGCTCTACGAGGCGCTTCTCGAAGGCGTGCTCATCTTCATCGTCCTGCGCATCATGACCCACCATTTCCACGCTCTGGGCCGGCCGCGCCTCGTCAGCGGGGCCTTCGTGCTGCTGTACGGCCTGGCGCGCATCTTCGTCGAATTCTTCCGTCTGCCGGATCCGCAACTCGGCTACCTTCTCGGCACCGGCTGGCTCACCATGGGCATGGTGCTGTCGCTGCCGATGGTGCTGATTGGCCTTTGGGCGATCGCCACGGCGCCGGCCGCAGATGCAAGGCCATGACGGAGCCGCTCGCGGAGCGCCTGGCCAGGCGCATCGCGGCACGAGGCCCGCTGACGCTCGCCGAATTCTGGAACGCCGCCCTCTTCGATCCCGTGGACGGTTACTACACGAGCCGCCGGCCCTTCGGTGCGGAGGGCGATTTCATCACGGCACCCGATGTCAGCCAGATGTTCGGCGAGCTTGTCGGCGCATGGCTCGTGGCCGCCTGGCGCGCCCTGGGAAGCCCCTCCCCCTTCGCCCTTGTCGAAATCGGTCCGGGGCGCGGGACCTTGATGGCCGACATCCTGCGCACCGTCCGGCAGCTCGACACCGGCTTTTCGCGGGCGGCCCGTGTGCACCTGATCGAAGTCAGTGACCGGTTGGCCGGCATCCAGCACGAGAGGCTGTCCGGCTTCGACCTGCCGCTGCGCCGTCACCGCAGCATCGACCGACTGCCCGCCATGCCGTTGCTGGCGGTGGCCAACGAATTGTTCGACGCCATCGCGATCCGCCAGTTCGTTCATGACGGCACGGGTCTGCAAGAGCGGCTGGTGGCCACCGCGCCCGGCGGCGGCTTTCGCTTCGTGGAGGGGCCGGCGGGCCCGATCGGAGTGCCCGCGCGCCTGCCACCGCCACGCGCCGGCGATATCCTGGAAGTGTCGCCGGCCCGAAGGCGCCTTGCCGCCCGCCTGGCGTCCATGCTGGTGCAGCGCGGCGGGGCGTTTCTCTGTTTCGACTACGGCCATGCGCAGAGTGGCTATGGAGATACGCTTCAGGCCATGCGCAGCCACGCCTTCGCCGACCCGCTCGCAGAGCCGGGGCTGCATGACATCACGTCGCATGTCGATTTCGCCGACCTTGCGGAAACCATGCGCCATGCGGGTGTCGCCGTTTCGCCCATCGTGACGCAGGGGCAATTTCTGCTGGCACTTGGCCTTGCCGAACGTGCCGGCGCGCTCGGCGCCACGCGCGACGCGGCAGGGCGGGCCGAGATCGCGTCTCAGGCCCACCGGCTGGCCGGCACCGGCCCCGGCGAGATGGGAGACCTTTTCAAGGTCGTCGCCGCCGGCTCCACCGCGTTGCCCCTGCCGCCCTTCGATTGACTTGCGCCTGCCGCTCAACCACCATCCGCGCCATGATCGAAGCGAGTCTCGAAGCAGATCCCACGCTGACGCCGGACGATGTCGTCGCAGGTGCGCCGCTGGATGCGCTGGCCCATGTGCGCCACGCCTTCTTTACCCGCCGCGGCGGCGTTTCGCGCGGCATCTATGAGGGGTTGAACGTCGGCATCGGCTCCGACGACGATCCGGCCCATGTCGCCGCCAATCGCCGCGCCGCCATGCGCTGGCTCGGCGCGGCCGGCGAAGGGCCGGCCACGCCCTGGCAGGTCCATTCGCCCGATGTCGCGGTGATCGACGCGCCCTTCCCGGGCACGCGCCCCAGGGCGGACGGCGTGGTCACGGCGAAGCCGGGCCTCGCCATCGGCGTGGTCACGGCCGATTGCGGCCCGGTTCTCTTCGCCGACAGGCAGGGGCGCGCGGTGGGCGCGGCCCATGCCGGCTGGCGCGGCGCCCTGGGCGGCGTGCTGGAATCCACCGTCGCGGCCATGGAAGGGCTTGGCGCCGCACGCGGCGACATTGTCGCGGTTCTCGGCCCCTGCATCACGCCCCTCAACTACGAGGTAGGAGCCGCCATGGAGGCGGAGTTCGTCGCGGCCGATCCTGCCTTCGCGCGCTTCTTCGCGCCCGGAGCGACCTCGGAGAAGCGCCAGTTCGACTTGCCGGGCTTCATTCTTGCGACACTGGAGCACGCTGGGGTAGAAGGCCATTTCGTTGGCCGTTGCACCTATGGCGAGCCTGCCGCCTTTTACTCGTTCCGCCGCACGACCCATCGGGGCGAGCCGGATTACGGGCGTCAATTGTCGGCCATCATGCTGAACGACAGCTTCTGAGGAAAACCCCCATGCTTCATTTCGCGCCCGACGAGTATGCCGCGCGGCTGAACCGGCTGATGGTGGAGATGGCCGAGCAGAAGCTCGACGCCATGCTGCTGTTCGCCCAGGATTCGATGTATTGGCTGACGGGGTACGACACGTTCGGGTTCTGCTTCTTCCAGTGCCTCATCGTGAAGGCCGATGGTGAGATGAAGCTGCTCACCCGCTCGGCAGACCTGCGTCAGGCCCAGGCGACGTCCATCATCAAGGATATCGTCCTCTGGCGCGACCGCGCCGGGGCCGATCCATCCATCGACCTGCGCGACCTGTGCGACGAGATGGGTCTTCTGGGTGCGAAGATCGGCGTCGAATGGGCGACGCACGGGCTGACCGCCGCCAATGGGCGGCTGGTCCAGGAAAAGCTCGGCTCCTTTGCTACCTTGCGCGACGCGTCCGACCTCGTGCCGGCGTTGCGCCTGATCAAGAGTCCGGCCGAGATCGTCCATGTCCGCGAGGCGGCGCGGCTTGCCGACGATGCCTACGAGGCCATGCTGCCGCTCGTGAAGGAGGGAGCCGACGAAGGCGAGCTTCTTGCCGTGCTGCAGGGCGATATCCTGCGGCAGGGCGGAGACTACCCGGCCAACCCGTTCATCATCGGGTCGGGCCCGGATGCGCTTCTGTGTCGCTACAAGGCGGGGCGCCGCAAGCTTTCCGCGCAAGACCAGCTGACGCTCGAATGGGCCGGGGTCAAATCACAGTACCATTCGGCCTTGATGCGCACGCTGATCCTCGGCAGCCCACTGATGCGGCACGAGGAACTCTTCGCCGCGGCGCACGAGGCGCTGCTGGCAGTGGAGGAGGTGATGCGGCCGGGCCAGACCTTTGGCGACGTCTTCGACGCCCATGCGCGCGTTATGGAAGAGCATAATCTGGTCCGCCACCGCCTGACGGCCTGCGGCTACTCGCTGGGCGCGCGCTTCGCGCCGTCCTGGATGGACCCGCAGATGTTCTATGCCGGCAATCCGGAGGCGATCCAGCCGGACATGACGCTTTTCGCCCATATGATCATCATGGATTCCGATTCCGGCACCGCCATGTGCCTCGGCCGCACCTACCTCACGACAACCGGCGCGCCAGAGCCGCTCTCCCGGCTGCCGCTGGAAATGACGGTCGTGGGGTGACCGAGGCAGGTATTGTAGTGATGGCCTATTCCTCGCGGAACGCCGCATCCGCAAACGGCGTGAGGATATAGTCGGCCTCGGCGGGAGCGCCATAGGCGCGAACCTCCCCAGCCGTCAGAAACAGTATCCGGTCCATCTGACCTAGGAGGCGCGTGCGATTGGATATCGTAATCGTCGTGATACGAGCCTTCTTTGCCCGCTTATCTATTGCCTCCAACCCACTGGCAACGCCAGAGTTGTGGAAACGTTATTAATCCAATACGCTCCCTGCTCCACAATTGATATTGTCAGCACTTCATTGATCTCTATTCCTAACATTTACAATCTCACAACGATAACGCCAACAAGAATAGACACAAGGCAAGAATATGAATATTTATTAATGTATACGCAATATAGCCATAAATTTTACTTTTTACTTAATACCATCGGAATCAAAATTACTGCAGATGCCCAGCTAGTCTGCGGCATCGGCATAAAGAATGTGACTTTTGCTATTTCCAGTAGTCCGCCATGGTCGTATATTCTTGCAATTCTTTCTAACAAATCTCTAGGATACGCGCCAAAGTACAAGTAGAACCCCATGTAAAAGCCAAGTATAAACTCCGAAATTATTGATATTAAAAGCAGTTTTGGTTTTTTAAAGATAATGTTAAGAACAATGAAAAATAAGGGAGTTGCCTTGGAAATAATTATTATTATAATGATCGGATCTACTTTTAATGCATTCATTGCTCAATGCGTTTTTGGGGGCGAGGGGAGGAGGAAGCGTTGATACGCTGCCTAACAGAAACATGTGTCTGGCTTCAATATGTACATTGTTTAAAATTTCAACTTTAGATGAATACATGCTGACGAGGTAACCGGCGGTATCATATGCGTGACGGTGGTCGGGTGACGGAAATCCTTGAAACGACTCGCAAAGCCGCTTAGAGCCACGGCATCGGACGGCAAGGCCCGTTTGTCCCTTTTGATCGGTCGCGAGCGGAAACCGCATGAAACTCTTCGTCGGCAATTCGAACCGGGTCCTTGCCGAGGCCATTGCGCGCTACCTCGAACTGCCCCTCGGCAAGGCAACCGTGCGGCGCTTCGCCGACCAGGAGATCTTCGTCGAAATTCAGGAGAACGTGCGCGGCGAGGATGTCTTCATCATCCAGTCGACCTCATACCCGGCCAACGATCACCTGATGGAACTTCTCATCATGATCGACGCCATGCGCCGGGCCTCGGCTCGCCGCATCACCGCCGTCCTCCCCTATTTCGGCTATGCGCGGCAGGACCGTAAAGCCGGTGGCCGCACCCCGATCTCCGCCAAGCTCGTCGCCAACCTCATCACCGAGGCCGGCGCCGACCGCGTGATGACGCTGGACCTGCATGCCGGGCAGATCCAGGGCTTCTTCGATATCCCTACCGACAACCTCTTCGCCGTGCCGCTGATGGCCCGCGACATCAAGGAGCATCTCGACCTCGACAACGTCATGGTCGTTTCGCCCGATGTCGGGGGCGTGGTCCGCGCCCGCTCGCTGGCCAAGCGCCTCGACGCTTTGCTGGCCATCGTGGACAAGCGCCGCGAAAAGCCGGGGGAATCCGAAGTCATGAACATCATCGGCGATGTCGATGGACGGCACTGCATCCTCATCGACGACATCATCGATTCCGGCGGCACCCTGTGCAACGCGGCGGACGCCCTGATGGCCCATGGTGCAAAAAGCGTTCGGGCCTACATCACCCACGGCGTCCTGTCGGGCGGGGCGGTACCGCGCATCGTCAACTCCAATCTGGAAGAGCTGGTGATCACCGATTCCATCCAGCCCAATTCGGCGATCCGCGAGGCGCGCAACATCCGCGTCGTAACGACCGCCAACCTGCTCGGCGAAGCCATCGCACGGACGGCTACCGAACAGTCCGTCTCCAGCCTGTTCGACTGAGCGGCAAAGCCGGGCAAGGTCACTCCTTCTTTGGCATCAGCGCATCGTCGATCGCGGCCGCTCGCTTGCAGGCGGGGCGATTACTCATGCGCCTGGCATAAGCCTCGAAGGCCGGACGCTTTTCGATCGTGCCGAAGGCAAGGCCCCATCCGAGGTGAGCGCCGACATAAAGGTCCGCCGCGCTGAACCTGTCGCCTGCGATGTAGTCGGCGGCGGCGACGGCAGCTTCCAGGGCGTCCAGCGTCTCGCCATAACTGCCATAGCCGACCATGCGGCCCTGCTCGGAGGTTGGCTGGAACCCGCAAGCCTTGTTGACGACGGCCTGCTCCAACGGCCCCGCCGCGAAGAAGAGCCAACGGTAATATGGCCCCCTCTCCTTCGAGTCATGCGCCGGCGCCAACCCGGCCTGGGGAAAGGCGTCGGCAAGATAGGCGCAGATCGCCGCCGCCTCGGTCACGACGACGCCGTCGTGGCGGATTGCGGGCACCTTGCCCATCGGATTGATGGCGCGATAGGCAGGGCCTTTCATGCCGTCCGGCCCGTAGGCGAGAACCTGCGTCTCGTACGGAACGCCCACCTCCTCCAGCATCCAGCGCGCGATCCGCCCGCGCGACATCGGGTTTGTGTACAGGATAAGTTCCGCCATCATCGCCTCCGCAGGAATTGCAGCCGGGACGCTATCACGCGCACGTGTCGGCAGACAGCCTCCCCCGGCTGCCGCTCCCGCTTCTTGAATTATGGCGAGGGCTGGTCTATAGGCACCTCCATCCGCGCAGACACCCTTGGAGGCAGCGCGGAGTGAAGCGACCATGGGTCGCGGCGCAGCCGCAAGGCTGGCCGTTGGCCATATGGCGCTTTTCGTCGTTGCGTGCATGGTGCACCGGAACGGCTTCTCCGAATTTAAAGCAAGGACTTACCCATGAGCGAGAGCTACACGGTCAAGGCCGAGGCGCGCGAGAAGGTCGGCAAGGGGGCCGCCAGAAATCTCCGTCGCAACGGCAAAGTGCCAGCGGTCATCTACGGCGACAAGCAGGAGCCCCTGCCGATCGCCATCGATTACAAGGAAACCTTCCTGCGCCTTCATTCGGGCGGCTTCCTGACCACGGTCGCCACCATCGAAGTCGACGGCAAGAAGATCCGCGTCCTGCCGAAGGACTACCAGCTCGACGTCGTCAAGGACACGCTGGTCCATGTCGACTTCCTGCGCGTTTCCGCCAAGTCGATCGTTACCGTACGCGTGCCGGTTCACTTCGAGAACGAAGACGAAGCGCCTGGCATCAAGGCGAAGAACGGCGTTCTCAACATCGCCGAGCATGACATCAACGTGCATGCCCCCGCCGAAGGCATTCCGGATGCCTTCACCGTCGACCTGACGGGCATGGAGATCGGCGATTCCGTCCACGCTTCGCAGCTCAAGCTGCCGAAGGGCGTGACACTGGTCGACGACAGCGACTTCGTGGTCGCCTCCATCGTGGCGCCGAAGGTCGAAGTCGCGGAAGACGATGAAGCCGCCGAGGCTGCAGAGTCCACGTCCGAAGACGACGCCAAGGAAGACTGATCCATCGGCCCTTCCGGGCCGCAGGATCGACCATCGAGGGGGCCGGGCTTCATGCTGCTGATCGCAGGTCTGGGAAATCCCGGCCCCCGCTATGCCGGAAACCGACACAATATCGGCTTCATGGCGGTGGATGAAATCCATTGCGACCCGTCCTTCTCGCCCTGGTCGCAGAAGTTCAAGGGCGAAATCTCCGAGGGTCGCATCGGTGCCGAGAAGGTGCTGCTGCTCAAGCCGCAGACCTTCATGAACGCCTCGGGCGAAAGTGTCGCCGCTGCTGCCGGCTTCTACAAGATAGAACCCGCATCCATCATCGTGCTGCACGACGAGCTCGACCTGCCGCCCGGAAAGGTACGGGTCAAGACGGGTGGCGGCCATGGTGGCCACAACGGATTGCGGAGCATCGACGCCCATCTCGGCCGTGAGTACCGGCGCGTGCGCCTGGGCATCGGCCATCCGGGCGCCAGGGAACTCGTTTCGCCCTACGTGCTCGGCGACTTCGCCATGGCCGACCAGGAATGGCTGCGTCCTCTTCTGGAAAACGTCGCGCGCAATGCGGATCTTCTTGCCTCCGGCGACGATGCAGGCTTCATGAACCGGCTGTCCGGCGGCGGCGCGAAGCCGACGGACAAGCCGTCGGCGGGCGCGGTGGCCGAGCCGAAGGCGAAGCAGAAAAGTGCCAGCCATATCCGGCAGGCGCGGGGCGCGGCCCCGCAGCGCATTCCGACGAGCGGCCCGATGGCCGACATGCTGAAGCGGATTTTCGGCAAGGATTGAACAGTCAGGGCCCCTACCCGGCCGCTCGGCGGGGCCATCGGATGAAAGTGCATCATGGGTTTTCGCTGCGGTATCGTCGGTCTGCCGAATGTCGGCAAGTCCACCCTCTTCAACGCGCTCACCAAGACGGCCGCCGCGCAAGCCGCGAATTACCCGTTCTGCACCATCGAGCCGAATACGGGCGATGTCGGCGTACCGGATTCGCGTCTTGCGGAAATCTCCCGCATCGGCAAGTCCGCGCAGATCATTCCGACGCGGATCACGTTCGTGGATATTGCCGGCCTCGTGCGGGGCGCATCCAAGGGTGAGGGGCTCGGCAATCAGTTCCTTGCCAATATCCGCGAAGTCGACGCCATCGCGCACGTGCTTCGCTGTTTCGAGAACGACGACATCACCCATGTCGAAGGCCGGATCGATCCGGTTGCAGACGCCGAGACCGTCGAGACCGAACTGATGCTGTCGGATCTCGAAAGCATCGAGCGGCGCATCGTCAACACGCGCAAGCGCGCCGCTGGCAAGGACAAGGAGTCCATTGCCCAGTTGCCGGTGATGGAAGCGGTCCTGGCCAAGCTTCAGACCGGCGAGCCTGCGCGCACGCTGATCGCCGGCTTCGACGCGGACGAGCGAAGCCAGCTGCGCAACCTGAACCTTCTGACCTCCAAGCCCGTCCTGTATGTCTGCAACGTGGCCGAAGAGGATGCCGCAACCGGCAATGCCTATTCGGCCGCCGTCGCGGCCATGGCGGAAAAGCAGGGAGCGCGCAGCGTCGTCATTTCCGCCGCCATCGAGGCCGAGATCGCCCAATTGCCCGATGACGAGGTCGGCGACTATCTCGAGGCCATGGGCCTGACGGAGCCCGGGCTGGACCGGCTGATCCGCGCCGGCTACGACCTGCTGGATCTCATTACCTATTTCACGGTCGGGCCGAAGGAGACGCGCGCCTGGACCATCCTGCGGGGTTACAAGGCGCCGCAGGCGGCCGGCGTCATCCACACCGACTTCGAGAAGGGCTTCATCCGCGCCCAAACCATCGCCTATGACGATTTCGTACGGCTAGGCGGAGAATCCGCCGCAAAGGAAGCCGGCAAGGCACGGGACGAAGGTAAGGAATACGTCGTCCAGGATGGCGATATCATGATGTTCAAGTTCAACGTCTGACGCGCTTCGGGAGGAACCGGCCTTGCAGATGTTCGAGGATTTCCCGGTCGGGACACGCCTGCCCATGGGCCCCTATCCGGTGACGCGCGAGGAGATCGTCGCCTTCGCGCAGGAGTACGACCCGCAGCCGATGCATCTTGACGAGGATGCGGCCGCCGGCAGCCTTCTGGGCGGCCTGTCGGCATCGGGCTGGCATGTCTGCGGCATGATGATGCGGATGATGTGCGATGCCTTCATCCATTCCTCGTCCTCGCAGGGGTCGCCGGGCGTCGACTTCGTCAACTGGCTGGCGCCGGTGCGCCCCGGTGACAGCCTGACGGGGGAAACCGAGGTGCTGGGCGCGCGCGGTTCCGCGTCCCGCCCCCGTATCGGTTTCCTGAAGCTGCGGACATGGTTGCAGAACCAGGCTGGCGAGCGGGTGGTCGAGAGCGAGTACAGCGTGATGCTGCTAAGGCGCGAGGCCGCATGAGCTTCTTCGACGATATCGTCATCGGCGAACCGGTAGAGATCGGCACGCACCTCTTCACGGCGGAAGAGATCGTGCGCTTTGCACGCGCCTTCGATCCGCAGCCATTCCACCTCGATGCGGAGGCCGCGAAAGCCAGCCTGTTCGGCGGCCTTTGCGCGTCCGGATGGCATACGACGGCCGTCTTCATGAAGCTCAACGTGGCGTTCATGGCGGCCACCGCGGCTCGGCGCGCCGCCGAAGGGCTTGACGAGCCCCAATGGGGCCCCTCGCCCGGTGTCCGCAACATCAAGTGGCTGCGGCCCGTCTATGCCGGCGACCGGATTACCTATCGCACGACGGCGACGGCCAAGCGCCTGTCGCAACGCCGGCACGGATGGGCCGTCATCGACAGCCGCGTCGATGCCGAGACCCAGGACGGCAAAGCCGCCCTTGGTTTCGACGCAAGCGTTTTCCTGCGCACCGCCTAGCGGATGGTGGCGCGGACATAGTCGGCGTTGACCAGCAATCTGGTGGAGGCATCCGGTACGTCCGGGCGACTGCTGTCGACCAGAGCGGCGGAAGCCTTGACCTGGTAATGGATGCTGGTGGCATCGGTGTACCGAACGCTCAAATCCAGCGCATCGCTGTCCACGAGCGTCGTTGAGGGCTCGGCCGAAGACTTGAACACAAGATTTGCCCTCAGGGCGCGCGTGCGCAACTCCACGGAAGATGCGGTGCCTGAAAAGCTCAGATCCGCTGCCTGGCCCGCGAGGCGCACCGCAGCGAACGCGCCGGACAGGTGGATGTCGGAGGCCTGCTGATCGATCGTCACCGGCACATCCGACGGAAGGCCTGCGGTAAACTCGACCCGGCATTCGCCCGGACCGAACGACCAGGCTGACCCGGCATCGAGCATCAATTTATCGCCGTCGAGCCACATCCGCGTCTGCGACCGGCAGTCTTCGTAGAACCAGCTCGACAGCCACCAACGCCCGAACCATCCCGTTCGAACCGCCGATGCCGTGACCCGATGCTCCTGCCCGGGCGACGCCGTCAGCCGGATGACGCTTGCATCGCCGCTCACCTGTACCTGCGTGACGCCGGAAAGGTCGAGGTTTGCAGCGGCGTCGGCCGCCTTTGCCGGGGCACAGGCAAGAAAAAGGATCGCCAGCGCCAGAATGGATTTCGATTGCATGATTGGCTTCCGATGCGGTTTCGATACCCCCAGAAGCAGAATGGTGCGCGATCGCGCGTCCCGGATCGTGATAAAGGTCGATCCTGATCGTGATCCAGGTCATCGGGGACCTGATCCTGTCTCGGATCACGGAGTCTGACCGGCCATGTTTCTCGTTCCCCTGCCCTTCTTCGTTGCCTTCCTGATCGTGATCCTGCTCGCCAGGGAGTATGTCGGACGCGATGCGGACGGCGAGCCGTTTCACGGCTCGCTCTTCACCGTTCTGATCATTGCCTACGCCATCCAGTCCGTTCTGATCGGTCTTCGGTGGGGCTACGGAATCCTCGCCGTACTGCCCGCCATGGCCATCATGGCATCAGCTATCGCGCCTTTGGCCTGGCTTTCCTTCCGCTCCCTGTGCAGCGATCGCTTCCACCCCCGGCCACGGACGATAGCCCTGCATCTGACGCCGGCGGTTGCCGTGGCCGGGCTGGTTGTTTTCTGGCCGGCACCGGTCGGTCTCGTGATCGTCGCCCTGTTCGTCGCTTATGGGGTTGCGCTTCTATGGGATGCATGATCGGGGCCGGATAGGCTCGTCACCTCGCGTCTCGACGGGGTGCTGCACTCCTACCGCGCCGTGTACGTGACGGGGCTGGCGCTGCTTGGGTCGGCCGCCTCGGATGTCGTTATCGGTCTGGACCTGGACTGGTCCGGAGGCGCTCACGCACCCGCCATCGTTGCAGCCGGAAATGTGCTGGCGCTCGTAACCCTTGGCGTGGCGGCCACGGTGGCGCGCGACAGCGCCCCTGACGAGGTCGCTTCGCCCGAAAGCAGGCCAACCCCGCCGCCCGTCCCCAACGGCAGCGAAACGCTCATTGCCGGGCGTGTCGAAGCGCTCATGCGCGATACCGAGCTTTACATGGATCTGGACCTTAACCTTGCCAGGATTTCCCGAAGGCTCGGGCTACCGTCTCGCCAAGTCTCCATTGCCATAAACCGCAGCCACGGCATCAGCGTATCGCAGTATGTGAATGAGCATCGGGTGCGCCATGCGAGCCGGTTGCTGCGCGGAACGGGCGATAGCGTCACCGCGATCATGCTCGATTCCGGCTTCATGACGAAATCCAACTTCAACCGCGAATTTCTGCGCGTCATGGGCATGCCGCCAAGCGCATGGCGCCGGGCACATCCGCATGGCCCGACAATATCGGCAGAAGACCTGCATCCCGCGGCCGGAAACGAAACAGGGGCCCCGAAAGGCCCCTGAACGTTTGCCAGCTGTGAAACGCTGTCAGTGTGGGATCTTGGACCAGACCCGGCGCTTCACGGCATAGAGCATGCCGGCGAAGCCGATGAGGAAGATCATCACCACGAAGCCCAGCGACTTGCGCTCCACCAAATGCGGCTCTGCCGCCCACATCAGGAAGGCCGCGATATCGCGCGAATACTGATCGACGGTCTCGGGGGATCCGTCGCCGTAGGTGACCTGCCCATCGCTGATCGGTTGCGCCATGGCCAGCGCCGAAGAGGCGATGAAATAGGGGTTGTAATGCGTGCCCGGCTGCAGTTCGAGGCCAGCAGGCGGCTCTTCTCCGTAGCCGGTCAGCAGCGCGTGGATGTAATCCGGGCCGCCTTCGGCATACTGGGTGAAGATATCGAACACGAAGGTGGGGAAGCCGCGCTCGACAGCCCGTGCCTTGGCGATGAGCGAGAAGTCTGGCGGATGCGCTCCGCCGTTGGACGCGGCAGCCGCTTCCGGGTTGGGGAACGGTGCCGGGAAATGATCGCTCGGAATCCCGGGCCGCTCGAACATTTCGCCATTGGCGTCCGGGCCGTCCTGGATCTGATATTCGGCAGCGAGGGCGCGAACCTGCGCATCGCTGTAGCCGAGGGCTTCCAGGTTGCGGAAGGCGACGAGGTTCAGCGAGTGGCACGAGGAGCAGACCTCGCGATACACCTGCATGCCGCGTTGCAACTGGCCCAGATCCCACTTGCCGAACGGGCCGGCAAAGCTCCACTCCATGTGCTCGGGTTTCTTGAGCGGATAGTGCGGAGACGCGTGCTCTTCCGCCTCGGCGGCATGGGCTTCGCCCTCCTGCTCGCCGGAGACCGTGTTGACGCCGGTGGAAGCGGCGGGCGCCTCGCCCGGGGCGGGAGCCTCTGCCGCCGGGGCAGGCTCCGCGGTCTGGGCGAAGGCAGGCAGGGGCGCAGCAAGAAATGCCGCCGCAAGGAGTGCTGATAGAAGCCTTTTCATTGCAAGTTCCTTCGTGCGCTTCATCAGCCTTTGGCCACCGCTTCGGCACCACCATGACGGGCGGCGTGCTTGGCCAGCACGGCCTCCGTAATCGACGCCGGCAGCTTCTTCGGAGTCTCGACCAGGCCCAGAACGGGCAGGACGATCAGGAAGTGGCCGAAGTAGTAGATCGTGCCGATCAGCGACAGCAGCGGATAGATGCCCTCGGCCGGACGCGAACCGAGCCACCCGAGGAAGACGGCGTTGACCGCGAAGATCCAGAAGAAGACCTTGTAGACCGGGCGATAGGCCGTCGACTTCACCTTGGACGTGTCGAGCCAGGGCAGGAAAAACAGCACGATGATCGAGCCGAACATCACCAGCACGCCGCCCAGCTTGGAATCGATCGGGCCGATGTTGAAGGTGATGGCCCGCAGCATCGCGTAGAAGGGCAGGAAGTACCATTCGGGCACGATGTGTGCCGGCGTCTGCAGCGAGTTGGCCGGGATGTAATTGTCCGGATGGCCCAGATAGTTGGGCAGATAGAAGACGAAATAAGCGAAGAAGATCAGGAAGAAGACCATGCCGAACGCGTCCTTGATGGTCGCGTAGGGGGTGAAGGGAACCGTGTCCTTCGGGGTCTTGACCTCGACGCCGGTGGGGTTGGTCTGGCCTGCGACGTGCAGCGCCCAGACGTGCAGCACGACGACGCCCGCGATCATGAAGGGCAGCAGGTAATGCAGCGCGAAGAAGCGGTTGAGCGTCGGGTTGTCCACGGCGAAACCGCCGAGCAGCAGCGTCTGGATCGGCTCTCCGATGACCGGGAAGGCGGTGAAGAAGCCGGTGATGACGGTGGCGCCCCAGAAGGACATCTGCCCCCACGGAAGCACGTAACCCATGAAGGCGGTAGCCATCATGAGAAGGAAGATGATGACGCCGAGAATCCAGAGGATCTCGCGCGGCGCCTTGTACGACCCGTAATAGAGGCCGCGGAAGATATGCAGGTAGACGGCGATGAAGAAGAAGGAAGCGCCGTTGGCGTGCATGTAGCGTAGCAGCCAGCCCCAGTTCACGTCGCGCATGATGTGCTCGACCGAATTGAAGGCGACGTCCACCGAAGCGGCGTAGTGCATCGCCAGCACGATGCCGGTGACGATCTGCGCCGCCAGGAACAGGGAAAGAATACCGCCGAACGTGTAGGCGTAGTTCAGGTTGCGCGGCGTCGGATAGGCGATGAACGAATCATAGACGAGGCGCGGAAGCGGAAGACGGGAGTCGATCCACCGGGTAAGACCGGTGGATGGGACATAGGACGAGTGACCACTCATGATTGCAGCGTTTCCCCCTCGTCAACCGATACGGATAGTCGTGTCATTGGTGAATTCATAGACCGGAATATGCATGTTCTCCGGTGCCGGGCCCTGGCGGATACGCCCGGCCGTGTCGTAGTGCGAGCCGTGGCACGGGCAGTACCAGCCATCGTAATCGCCTGCCTGGCCAAGCGGGATGCAGCCGAGATGCGTGCACACGCCGATCATGACCAGCCACTGCTCCCGCTCCGGAACGGCGCGGTTGGCGTCGGTGGCGGGCGCATCGGCAGAAAGATTCGCGTTGCGTGCCAGAGGATCCTTCAGATCTGCGAGCGGAACCTGCTTGGCTTCCTCGATCTCGGCCGGCGTGCGCTGGCGCACGAAGACGGGGCGACCCCGCCATTTCGCGGTGATCGACTGGCCTTCGGCGATCTGGCTGACATCGACGTCGATCTGGGCCAGCGCCAGCGTGGCGGCATCGGGGTTCATCTGGTCGATGAATGGCCAGGCCAGCGCTGCCGCGCCTACGGCGCCTGCGGCACCCGTCGCGATGTAGAGGAAATCCCGGCGGGTGGGTTCCGATGTGTGGTCAACGCTCACGGCCAATCATGCTCCCTCAGGCTTGCCGGCGCGAACCGGCACTGTCGGCCGGCAGGAAAACGATTCGCCCAGATGCGTGAATCCGCCTGGCCGAAGGTCCGTGGACCGGCGGGTTTTCTTAAGCGGCCACTTGGAACTTGTCCAGACTATGGCTGCATATAGGCGGCATTATCCTCGGGCTGCGGCGCGTCGGTACATTCCAGGAATCCGCCCACCTGGCGGTGCCACAACTGCGCGTAGATGCCGTCCGCGGCCAGCAGCTGGGCGTGGGTGCCCTGCTCCACGATCCGTCCCTTGTCCATCACCACCAGGCGGTCAAGCGCGGCGATGGTGGACAGGCGATGGGCGATGGCAATGACGGTCTTGCCTTCCATCAGCCGGTACAGGTTCTCGGCGATGGCGGCCTCGACCTCCGAGTCGAGCGCCGAGGTCGCCTCGTCGAGAAGCAGGATGGGCGCATCCTTCAGCATGACGCGGGCGATCGCGATCCGCTGCCGCTGCCCGCCCGACAGCTTGACGCCCCGCTCTCCCACCTCGGCATCGAGGCCGTTGCGGCCCTCCCTGTCCGAAAGGCTTGCAATGAAGCCCTCGGCCTCGGCGCGCCGGATGGCGCGCAGCAGATCTTCCTCGTCGGCGTCCGGGCGGCCGTACAGGACATTGTCGCGGATCGTACGATGGAGCAGCGAGGTATCCTGCGTGACCATGCCGATCTGACGCCGCAGCGATGCCTGGGTGACGCCGGCGATGTCCTGCCCGTCGATGCTGATTCGGCCGGAGGATACATCGTAGAAGCGCAGGAGAAGGTTGAGCAGCGTGGACTTGCCGGCGCCGGAGCGCCCGACCAGCCCGATCTTCTCGCCGGGACGGATGGTGAGCGAGAAGTCCTCCACCACCGGGCCGGCCGGCCGGTGCGGCAGGGCCGCCGCATAGGAGAAGGAGACCTTGTCGAACACGACCTCCCCCGCCGTCACGCGCAGTTCGGTTGCATCGCGCCTGTCTTCCAGCGCGACCGGCAGGGTGAATGTGGATATGCCGTCGCGAATGGTCCCGATGTTCTCGAACAGGCTGGACACCTCCCACATGATCCATTGGGACATGCCGTTGAGCCGCAGCACCAGCCCGGTGGCGACGGCGATGGCGCCGACCGTCAGAAGCTCGCCGAGCCACAGGCCGATTCCCACCGCGGCGACCGAGAAGAGCAGCAGCGAGTTGAGAAGGTAGAGGCAGACATAGAAGGCCGTGATCAGCCGTGCCTGCCCGTAGACGGTGCCGAGAAAGCCGCGCATCGAGTCGCGTGCATGGTCGGCCTCGCGCCGCGTATGGGCGAACAGCTTGACGGTACCGATGTTGGAATAGGCGTCGACGATACGCCCGGTCATCAGCGCGCGAGCGTCGGCCTGGTTTTCGGCAACGACCATCAGCCGCGGGATGAAATAGCGCAGCATCGCGACATACAGGACCAGCCAGCCGATGAAGGGAAGGGTCAGGCGCCAGTCCGCGGCGGCGATCAGCACCACGACGCCGGTGAAGTACACCGTGACATACAGCAGCACCTCGATGCTCTTCATCACGGTTTCGCGCACCGCCAGCGCCGTCTGCATGAGCTTGGTGGCGACGCGGCCCGCGAATTCGTCGTGGAAGAAGCCGAGGGACTGGTCGAGCAGCCAGTTGTGCACCGTCCAGCGGAAGCGCATCGGGAAATTGGCGAAGATGCCCTGGAAGGTGAACAGGCACTCCAGCAGCACCAGTGCCGGCAGCAGCACCAGGATGACGGCGGCCATGCCGGCCAGCGTCCAGCCCTGTTCCGCCAGGAAGGTCTCACGCGGGGTGGAGGTGAGCCAGTCGACGATCGAGCCAACGAACGAGAACAACATCACTTCCAGCACCGCCACCGCGGCGGTCAGCGCCGCGACGGCAAGGAAAAGCGGCCAGAGAGGCCGCACATAATACCAGACGAAGGCCATGAGGGATGCCGGCGGCCGGCGGCCGCCGCTATCCGGGAAGGGATTCACCAGCCGTTCGAACTTCCGGTACATGGCCTGGAATCCCTCGTCTTCTGTCATGGCGCGCCATCGTCTATCAATCCGACATGACAGTTTCCATCGCTCTCTACCAGCCGGACATCGCAGGCAATGCCGGCACCATCCTGCGGCTGGGCGCCTGCATGGGCGTGCCCGTCGAAATCATCGAGCCCGCGGGTTTCGACCTGTCCGACCGCAATCTGCGGCGCGCCGGCATGGATTACCTGGAATTGGCGACGCTGCGCCGCCATGTCGAGTACCCGGCCTTCGACAGGGCCCGGCGCGAGGCGGGGCGGCGCATCGTCCTTCTGACCACCAGGGCAGAGCGCGCTTACACCGACTTTTCCTACGACGCGCGGGATATTCTGCTGTTCGGCCGTGAAAGCGCCGGGGTTCCCGCCCATGTGCACGACGCGGCCGATGTCCGCCTGACCATTCCGATGGTTGCGGGCGCGCGCTCCTTGAACCTTGCCGTCAGCGCGGCCATGGTGCTGGGAGAGGCGTTGCGGCAGACGCGCGGCTGACGGCGAAACCGAAAGAAGGCAGGCTACATGACGATTCTGGTAACCGGCGGCGCAGGCTATATCGGCAGCCACATGGTCTATGAACTCCTCGACCGGGGAGAGACGGTGGTCGTGCTGGACCGGCTGTCCACCGGCTTCGACTGGGCCGTCGCGCCCGGCGCGGAACTGGTCGTGGGCGATATCGGCGACCAGCCCATGGTCGAGCGCCTCATCGCCGAACGCAATGTCGATTCGATCATCCATTTCGCCGGCTCCGTCGTGGTGCCGGACTCGGTCGCCGACCCGCTGGAATATTACCTCAACAACACCGTGCGCAGCCGCAGCCTCATCGCCGCGGCGGTGGCCGGCGGCGTCGACAATTTCATCTTCTCGTCCACGGCCGCCGTCTACGGATCGCCCGAGGCCGTACCGGTGACGGAGGCCGCGCCGACGACACCCGAATCGCCTTATGGCGCCTCCAAGCTGATGACCGAGCGCATGTTGGAGGACGTCGGCGCAGCCCACGCGATGCGCTATGCCATCCTGCGCTATTTCAACGTGGCGGGGGCCGATCCGGATGGCCGTACCGGCCAGTCGACGCGCGGCGCCACGCACCTCATCAAGGTTGCCTGCGAGACGGCGCTCGGCAAGCGCGACGGCATGAAGGTCTATGGCACGGACTACCCCACGCGGGACGGCACCTGCGTCCGCGACTATATCCATGTCACCGACCTCGTCGGGGCGCATGCCGGCGCGCTGGACTATCTGCGCAGTGGCGGCGCCAGCACCGTGGCCAATTGCGGCTACGGACGCGGCTATTCGGTGCTGGAGGTGCTCGACACCGTTCGGGAGGTGGTGGGGCACGATTTTCCGGTGGAGACGGCCGGGCGGCGGCCGGGCGATGCCTCCGCCATCGTGGCGGACGGCAGCCGGGCCCGCGCGCTGTTCGACTGGACACCCCGTCACGACGACCTGCCCGGCATCGTGCGCAGCGCGCTGCGCTGGGAAGAAAAGCTGGCGCGCCGCAACACCCCGTAGCTCTGTGCACGAAACTTTCATGCCGGGCATCAATCAAGGTTAACCAGTTCTCAACGCGGCGACTGCCATCATGGATGGATGGACGGGCCTTCGGGCCTTCGACAGAGCGTGAGCCGCCAATGCCCCAGAACAGGATGGAATCCGGCAAGAGCCGTGTCCGCGTCAACCTCGTGCTCGGCATCTTCCTCGCCGCGCATGTCGCCATCGTCGCGCGGCTCGTGGATTTCGCCTACAGCGAGCCAGCGGTGCCCAATTACGGCATCGCCGCCCCCTCCACGGCACGGCCGGACATCCTCGACCGCAACGGCAACATCCTGGCGCGCGACCTTGCCACCTTCTCCGTCTACGCCGAGCCGCGCCGCATCGTGGACGCCGACGAGGCGGTGGAAAAGCTTCTGACGGCGATGCCGGACCTGAATGCCAGGTCGCTTTATCAGCGGCTCAGCGGCAAATCCGGCTTCACCTGGATCAAGCGGTCGATCAGCCCCGCCAAGCAACAGGAAATCCTGAACCTCGGCATTCCGGGCATCGGCTTCCGCGAGGAGGTCAAGCGCCTCTATCCGAACGGGCCGGCGGCGGCGCAGGTGCTCGGGGCGGTCAACGTGGACAATGTCGGCATCGCCGGCATCGAGAAATGGATCGACACGTCCGGCCTCGGCGTGTTGCGCACCACCGGCATGCGCTATGAGCGCGCCGACCTCGACCCGGTCCAGCTATCCATCGATCTGTATGTCCAGCACGCCTTTACCGACCAGTTGGCGAAGGAGATCGAGAAATACGAGGCCGTCGGCGGGGCCGGGCTGCTGATGGACGTCACCAATGGCGAGGTCCTGTCGCTGGTGTCCCTGCCCGACTTCGATCCCAACGATCCGACACAGGCCTTGAAGAAGGAAAATATCAACCGCATCAATGTCGGCGTCTACGAGATGGGCTCCACCTTCAAGGCCCTCACCACCGCGATGGCGATCGATAGCGGGCAGTTCAACCTCCGCTCGGTCATCGACGCATCCAAGCCGCTGAGCTTCGGGCGCTTCGCCATCCGCGACTATCGCGGCGAGTACCGGCCGCTGAACCTTCCGGAAGCGTTCCTGGTGTCGTCCAACATCGCCTTCGGCAAGATGGCGCTGGCGGTCGGCGTGGAGAAGCACAAGGCCTTCCTGGCCAAGATGGGCGAGACGACCCGGCTGACCACGGAGCTGCCGGAAAGCGCGGCCCCCATCGTGCCGAAGCGGTGGACCGAAGTGAACACCGCCACCATCGCCTTCGGCCATGGCCTTGCCGTTACGCCCCTGCAGGCGGCGACGGGCGTGGCCGGGCTCGTCAATGGCGGTCACCTGATCCGCCCCACATTCATCAAGGATACGCCCGTCGCCGACCGCATGATCGCCGACAATGTCGTGGCCCCGGAAACGAGCGAGACCTTGCGCTACCTGATGCGGCTGAACGCCGTGATGGGCTCCGCCAAGCGCGCGAACGTGCCCGGCTATTTCATCGGCGGCAAGACGGGCACGGCCGAAAAGGTCGTCAACGGACGCTATGACAAGTCGCGCGTGATGACCTCCTTCATGGGTGTACTGCCGGCCAACAATCCGAAATACCTGATGCTCGTGATCCTGGACGAGCCGAAGGGATCGAAGGAGACCTACGGCTTCCGCACCTCGGGCTGGAATGCCGTGCCGGCCGGCGGCCGCATCTTCGAGCGGATCCTGCCGCTGCTGCACCTCGCGCCGGTCTACGACAACCCGCCGGACCCGTTCCCGGTGGCGACGCGGCAGAATGCCTACGGCTACCAGAACGTCCTGCCGCAATCGGCCGCGCGCTAGAGCGCGAGGCCGTCCTCCGTAAACAGGTAGACATGGGCGGGGTCGACGGAAAGATCGACCGTTGCGCCCGGCTCCAGCCCCGGCCGGCCGGGTGCGACGGCGGTGATCATGTCGCCGCCCGGCGGCCGCGCATAGATCTGCGTCGCCCCGCCGAGATTCTCCGAAAAATCGACGATGAGCGACAGCGCCGGTGCACCGCCCATGTGAAGATGCTCGGGCCGAAGACCCACGATAGCGCGCCCGCCCGTCGCAAGGCCGCCGGCGGACCGCGCCAGCCGCATCCGGCCTCCGGAAAACGCCGGATGCGCCAGCGTTATCGCACTCTGCCCCGCCTCCACCACGTCCACCGTCAGGAAGTTCATGCGCGGCGAGCCGATGAAGCCGGCAACGAACAGGTTGGCCGGCCGGTCGTAGAGTTCGGTGGGCGTGCCGACCTGCTCGACCTTGCCGGCCCGCAGCACCACGATGCGGTCGGCCAGCGTCATCGCCTCGATCTGGTCGTGCGTGACATAGACCATGGTGACGCCGAGCGCCCGATGCAGGCGGGCGATCTCCACCCGCATCTGGGTGCGCAGCTCGGCGTCGAGGTTGGACAGCGGCTCGTCGAACAGGAACAGCTTGGGATCGCGTACGATGGCGCGGCCGATGGCCACGCGCTGCCGCTGTCCCCCGGAAAGCTGGCGCGGCTTGCGCTGCAGCAGCGGTTCGATCTGCAGGATGCGTGCCGCCTCGTCCACCTTGCGCCGGATTTCGTCCTTCGGCGTCTTCACCATGGTCAGGCCGAAGGCCATGTTGTCGAAGACGGTCATGTGCGGATAGAGCGCATAGCTCTGGAACACCATCGCGACCTGGCGCAAGGCGGGCTCGACATCGGTGACCACGCGCCCGTCGATGGAAACGTCGCCGCCGGTGATCTCCTCCAGCCCGGCGATCATCCGCAGCAAGGTGGACTTGCCGCAGCCGGACGGACCGACGAAGACGACGAACTCGCCTTTCTGCGCCGAGAAGCTGACGCCCTTGATGACCTCGTGGTCGCCATAGGTTTTCGTGACGGTGTCGAGGGCAAGGAAGGACATGGGTTCAAGCCTCTGCATGTTCGATGTCGTCTCCGGCCAAAAGGCGTCGGGCGACGGCTTCGTCGGTAACGAGATGGGTGACGGTGGGCCCCAGAAGGGTGGCCCGGACGATGGGAACCTTGTGCAGCCCCCCCGACGCCAGGATG
Source organism: Aureimonas sp. OT7 (assembly GCF_014844055.1). Classification (NCBI taxonomy): domain Bacteria; kingdom Pseudomonadati; phylum Pseudomonadota; class Alphaproteobacteria; order Hyphomicrobiales; family Aurantimonadaceae; genus Aureimonas; species Aureimonas sp. OT7. The sequence continues at coordinate 1,260,295 of NZ_CP062167.1, read as the reverse complement.
CGCACGGGGATGGCGGCGAAGGTGTCGGGCGACAGCCCGACGACGCGCTGGCGCAGCGAATGATCCACCGGACGGCCGTCGACATCGAGGAAGGTGCCGAGCACGTCGCCTACCGCGCCCGCCTGCCGCAGGCTCTCCAGTTCGTGCGCCACGATGCTGGTGGAGGCGAGGATGGAGCGGGACGAAAGATCGCCCACCGAAACCATGGCGATGTCCACCGCCGCCGCGCGTGCCAGCACCTCTTCCAGCCCCGGATGCGACAGCAGCGCGGCGCGGATGTCGGTCGTCGGGCAGTAGATGGGGGCCGCCAGATAATGGCATTCGGCGGCGATGCGAGTGGCGACGGCGGTGGCCACGCCGATCGTGTTGATGCCCGAGCCCCGCGTCAGGCTGCCCATCAGCGTCACCACGTCGGCGTCGGCCAGCCTGCGGGCGGTCAGGTTGCGCACGCCCGCCCACAGCGTGCGGCCCCAGCCGAGTCCGAGGTCGATTCCCGGCTCCAGCATCGCATCCAGCAGCGTTCCGGCCGCCTCGCCTACCGCGCGCTGGGTTTCCTCGACCGAGCCCAGCGCCGGCACGACGACGGCTTCGGCAAGGCCGAACCGTTCCGCCAGCGCCTCCGCCAGCGCGATGCAGCCGGCAATGGGCATGCGGATGTCGAAACGGACGAGCCCGTCGGCTCGCGCCTGCCCGATGATCCGGTTGACGCGAAGCCGGGTCAGGCCGAGTTTTTCGGCCACCTGCTGCTGGGTCATGCCGCCGACATAATAGTACCAGATGGCGCGCGCCGTCAGTTCGCCGCCCTCCGGCAACGACCCGTCGGGAGCAAAGCCGCTTTCTACGACGCTCATTTGGTGGCGCCCATGGTCAGGCCGCGGATCATGTGGCGCGAGACGAGGATGGCGAAGACGGTGACCGGCAGGACGATCAGCGTGCCCGTGGCCATGATCTTGCCCCAGGGCAGCTCGTAGCCCGACATGAAGCTGGTTGCGATGACGGGCGCGGTCTGCACGTTGCGCCGCGTCAGCACCAGCGCGTACATCAGCTCGTTCCACGAGAAGATGAAGCTGAAGATCGCCGAGACGGCGATGCCCGGCACGCCGAGCGGCACGTAGATGCGGCGGAAGATGGTGAACTGGCTGGCGCCATCCAGCCGCGCGGCCTGCTCCAGCTCGCCGGGAATGGAGCGGAACTGGTCCGTGCAGATCCAGACGACGATCGGCAGGTTGAAGGTCAGGTAGATCAGCACCAGCACGGCATAGCTGTCGAGCAGCCGAAGCTGGTTTGCCAGAAGGTAGACCGGCAGCGCCAGCACGATGGGAGACACCATGCGGTTGGAGATGAACCAGAACCAGAGATCGGATTTGCCGCGAAAGTCGAACCGCGCCAGGGCATAGGCCGCCGGCGTGCCCAGAAGCACCGCGATGGCGGTCGTGACGCTGGCGACGATGAGCGAGTCGCCGATGGACGACAGGACACGCGGGTCGGCCAGGACGGCGCGATAATGGTCGAGCGTCGGGTTGAATATCCACAATGGCGGCGAGGCCAGGAGGTCCGATTGCTGCTTCAGGCTGGAGGAGACCATCCAGTAGAAGGGAAACAGCGTGAAGATGATGACGGCCAGAAGGCCGAGCGCGTGCAGGGCGCGCGAAAGCGGCGAGGTCATCATTCGATCTCCCGGTAGAAGAGGCGGATGTAAAGGCGGCTGATGATGATGGTGAAGATGAGCAGGATGATCGCCTGGGCCGACGCCATCCCCATGTCGAAGACGCGGAAGCCCACCCTCTGGATATAGACGGAGACGAGGTCGGTGGCCGAGCCGGGACCGCCGCGCGTCATCACGAAGACCATGTCGAACAGCTTCAGCACGTCGGCCGAGCGCAGGATCAGGATGGCCGTGAGCCCGGGCAGAAGATAGGGCAGTTGTACATGGCGCAGCAAAGCAAGCTTCGACCGTGTCTCCAGGCGTGCCGCCTCTTCGATCTCCACCGGCACCATCGACAGCCCGGCCAGGAAGATGAGCGCGCAGAAGGGCGTCCACTGCCAGATGTCCATCATGACGATGGCGGCGAAGGCACCTGCCGGAGAGCCCAGCCAGTCGAAGCCCGGCACACCGGCCCACCCGATGATCTGGTTGGCGACGCCGAAATTGCCGTTGAAGATGAGGCGCCCGACGAGGCCGACGACCGCATAGGTGGTCGCCAGCGGCACGACCAGCGACACACGGGCGAAGGCGCGCAGGAAGCCGAGCCCCGGCCGGTGCAGCAGCAGCGCCACGAACAGGCCGAGCGCGATCTGCACCGGCAGCGCCGTCACATAGAAGCGCAGCGTCAGCAGGAGCGCGTTCCAGAAACTGGAGTCGTTGAAGACGGCGATGTAATTGTCGAACCCGATAAAGGGAAACCCGTCGCGTGGGCGGGTGATATTGTATCGTCGGAACGATGTGACGAGCGCGAAGAGCAGCGGATAGATGCCGACCGCCAGCAGCACGAAGATCGACGGCGCCAGAAACCAGAACGGCGTGAAGCGCCCGTAGCCCCTGTTCGGTGTTCGCGTGTCGCTGGTCATCCGCCTGCCCTATTCCAAGTTCGTGTGTCGTGCGCGCATTGCGCCGGCATCGATATGCAGACGCTCGGCCAGGGCCATGACGGCCATCTCGAAAAGGATGAATTCGGCCCCCTCGAAGAGCGAGCCCATCGGCAGCACGGAGTGGCCGCCGACATCGTTTGCCATCGTCTGTGCCGGCACCACCAGCACGGTGTCGGCAAGCCGCGCGGCGCTGCCGCCGGGATTGGCGGTGACGAGGGCGATGCGCGCACCCGCCGCCCTCGCCACGCCCATCAGCCCGTTAACGGTCGAAAAGCCGCCGGGCCCGGCCGAAACGACCAGGAGGTCGCCCGGCCCGATGGGCGGTGTCGTCATGTCGCCCACCATGGACACGTCGAGCCCCAGATGGAACAGGCGCATGGCGAAGCCCTTGATCGCCAACCCCTCGCGGCCGACGCCGTAAAGGGCGATGCGGCGCGCCGAGGCGATGGCCTGGACGAAGGCGGCGAAACCGCCTTCGTCCAGTGCGTCCAGAGCGGCGCCGATCTCCTCCAGCGCGGCCCGGTAGGGGCCGATCCTCGGCGGCACTATTGCAGCAGCGCCTTGTCGCCGCCGTAATAGCCTTCCTGCTCCAGCACCTGCTCCATCCGCTGGCCGATTTCCTTGGCGCCGTTCTCCACGGTCACCTCGCCCAGCATGATCTTGGTGCCCCATTCGGCGACGATCTCCGAAATGGCCGGCCAGGCGGGGAAGCGCGGACGGAATTCCGGCACGCCTTTCTGCCATGACGCCACCATCGGCTCGACGAACTGGTACTTTTCCCGAACTTCCGGGTTTTCATAGACCGCCGTGCGGCCGGAGACGCCGCCTGCATCCACGTAAGCCTGGGCGATGTCTTCCGATGTCGCCCACTGGATGAACAGCCAGGATGCCTTCTGGAGCTCTTCCGGCGCCTGCGAGGCGACGGCAAGCGAGAAGCCGCCCAGCGCCGGCAGGCGGCCGGCCGGACCTTCCGGCTCCGGCGCGACGGCAAGGCAGTCGCCGAGCGTCGACGTGGCGGGGTCGGCAAGCGTGGAGTAGAAGGACGACCACTCGGTGATCATCGCGACCTGGCCCTGCGCCAGTGCGTTGACGGCTTCGTTATGATCGTAGCTGACGATGCCCTGCGGCATGTACTGCATCAGCTCCTGCCGGAAATTCAGGCCTGCCTGGCTGCCCTCGCTCATCAGGTTCGAGCGGAACTCGTCGTTCAGGAGCGAGCCCCCGAAAGGCCAGAGAACCCGCATGAAGCTGTCGGCGGACTGCGTCTCGCCACGGCGCGACTGCAGCGCGAAGGCGAACTTGCCGTCATTGGTCAGCTTCGGGCCATACTCGTCCTTCAACTGCGCCCAGCTGTCGGGCGGCCCATCGAAACCGGCCTCCTCGAGCATGCAGCGATTATAGAACAAGAGGCCGGAATAATTGTCGAAGGGAAGTCCGTAGACCGTGCCGTCCCAGGTGCCGAACGCATCGAGCAGGAGGGGGAAGAACCCTTGCAGGTTCAGCTTCGGATCGGTGATCTCGGGATCGGAGGTGAAATCCTCCACCGGGACGATCCAGCCATTCTCGGCGAACTCGCCGATCCAGACCAGATCGACCAGGGCGATGGTCAGGTCTCCCATCGACGTGAAATTGAGAACCTGGCGCTCGCGCGTGTTCTCGTAGGGCACGATCTCGTAATTGACCTTGATGCCCGTCGCCTCCTCGAACTGGGGCAACAGGTCTATGATCGCGCGGTAGCCCGGCCGATCCAGGAAAATGACGCTGATTTCGGACCCCTTGTAGGGCTCCGCCGCCTTCTCCAGGCTCCAGCCTTCTCCTTGCGCCATGGCTTGCGGAGCTGCGCAGGCAAGCGCCGCCACGCTGGCGCAGGCCAACAGGAACTGTCTCATGATTTCCTCCCGGTAAGATCGCGCTCCCAGGCGATCTGAACCAAAGGTTAAGATACAAACTTGCGGTTGTGAAGAGATTTTGTAAAAATCAAAATACAAAATTTCACCGGTCGGGAGGGACCATGAGCGAGCTGACGGGCAGGCGCATACTCGTGACCGGCGCGGGAAAGGGCATCGGACGGGCGACAGTGTGTCTGCTGGCGGGCAAGGGGGCGCGCGTCATCGCGGTGGCGCGCACACGCGCCGACCTCGAAAGCCTTGCCGCGGAAACAGGCTGCGAGACGGTCGAGGCCGATCTTGCCGACGCGGACGCCGTCGACGGCCTCATCGCCCGCGCCGGCCGTGTGGAGGATGTGGTCAACTGTGCCGGCACGACGACCCTTGAGCCGGCGTCGGAGTTCAGCCGGCAGACCTTCGAGGAGATCATGGCCGTCAACGTGCGCGCGCCCATGGCCTTGTCGCGCGACTTCGCACGACAGGCGATCGAGCGGGGCGGCGGCGGCAGCATCGTCAACGTATCCAGCATCGCCTCCACCGTCGGCATCCGCGACCACCTCGTCTACTGCGCCTCCAAGGGCGCGCTCGACGCGGCGACGCGCGTGATGGCGCTGGAATACGGGCCGCACGGCATTCGCGCCAATGCGGTCAACCCGGTCGTGACGCTGACCCCGATGGCGGTGAAGGCATGGAGCGACGCCGACAAGGCGCGGCCGATGCTCCAGCGCATTCCGATGGGGCGCTTCGTGGAGCCGGTGGAAGTGGCGGAGGCGATCGCCTTTCTGCTCGGCCCCGCCGCTGCGATGCTGAACGGTATCTGCCTGCCCGTCGACGGCGGCTTTACCGCCGTCTGACGGACACTCAGGCGTCCACGCCAAGCGCCGGCAGCAGCCATTCTGTGAACAGGCGCAGCTTGCGCGGCACGGGACCGGGCGGCGCGCAAAGCCAGTAGAAGTGCCCATTGCGCGCCACATGGTCGAAGGGGGCGATCAGGCGGCCATCGGCCTGCTCCGCCCGGTAGAAGAAAGGCGACAGGATTGCCGCCCCATGGCCCGCCATCGCGGCCATCGCCTCCAGATGCTGGGCGCCCATCGTCGAGACCCTGCCCGTTGGAGGCGCGCGGCGAACGCCGACCTCGTCGAACCACTGGCCCCACCAGGGGTCGCCGGGGTCGAGCAATGGAAAGTCGGCCAGATCCCCCGGGCTCGAAAGCGGTCCGAAGCGGTCGAGCGCCGCAGACGATACCATCGGCGTAAACTCCACCGGCAGCAGCCGCGTCGCGCGGATGCCGGGCCAGCCGCCCGGACCCGACCGGATCGCCATGTCGAAGCGGCCCGAGGACAGATCCTCGAGCGCGGTTCCCGCCTCGATCCGCACGGCGATATCCGGATGAGCCATCTGGAAGGTGCCGATCTGTTGCGCCAGCCATTGCGACGCGAAGGTCGGCACCACCGTCATGGAGAGCACTTCGGTTCGATCCGAAAGGGCATGGGCGAAGGCTTGCGACAATTGCTGGAATGCCTGCCGGACGCCCGGCGCCAGCAGGCGGCCGGTCTCCGTAAGCTCGATATGGCGGTGACGGCGGTGAAACAGCTTGCCTACCCGGTCTTCCAGAACCTTGATCTGATAGCTGATGGCGGCCTGGCTCATCCCGAGCTCCTCGGCGGCGCGGCTGAAGCTGAGATTGCGTGCGACCGCCTCGAAGGCGCGCAGGGCGGACAGCGGCGGAAGCGGCGACATCCTATCGAAATACCTTATGCCGGAGGCAAGAACTTCGATTGGTCATCGCATGCAAAGGGGCTCACTGTCCATTCGACACAAACGGACAGGATCGCCTCATGCTTACCTCCCTGCTTCGTCGCATATCGAATACACTTATACGGCGGCTGCTCGATGGACCACGCATTGTTCAGGAAGATGACCTGCCGGACGAGATAAAGCGGGACATCGGCCTTCTCGACGGCCGAGCGACGCTGCGCCCTCGACCGCGCGGCCAGGACAGGACGTCGCGATGGCCGACGACGCAGGACGCCGCGCCGGCATCGATTGCCGAAAAGCGATGCGACAGCCAGGAGTCCAGGATGCCGTGCACGGACGGGTCATCGCCGAGGGCGGCCGCATAGCCGCCGATATAGGCGCGCTGCAGGCTGGCGTCCCGCACCGTCAGGACCCAGTCGGAGCGCGCCTCCAGGACATGCATCCCCGCAGCGCGCAGACGGGTGGCAAGATGGGCGGCGGCATCCGGCCCCAGCGCGACGCCCAGCCCCTTGTCGGTTCTCTGATGCGCATCGAAGGCGCGGCCTATGTCGCGGTCGCCCGCATGAGACGGCGCAAACGAAACCTCGCCGTCATGCGTCAGCGCGACATAAAGAACGCCATGGCTTTCGACGATCCGGGCCACGAAAGTGTCGATCCAGGCGGCGGAACACAGATCGAAAAGCGCCGAGGCCGTCACCAGTCCACGCACTGGCAACGGGATCGCCTGGACTTCGCCGAGATCCATCGCACGAAACCGGACATTCGGCCTGTCGCCAAGGCGATGACGCGCCTCGTCCAACAGGCGCGTGTCGCGGTCGACCAGCGTCCAGCGAAGGCCATCGGCCAAAGCGGGCGGCATCGCGCGCCAGGTCGAACCCGTTCCACAACCGAGATCGACCGCCTCGTTGATCGACAGTTCGCCGCAAAGGGATCCGAGGCGACCCAAAAGGCTTGCGTCGCGCGCTTCGAGATCGGCGGGCTCGCGCAGGGTCAGCCAGTCCGCCGCAAAGTCTCCGCTCACAGGGCGGCCTCGTACCAGGCCCGTGCGACATGCGATTCATGCAGGGTGATCCGCAGTTTGCGCACCGGCGCGCCCGCGCCGCCCAGACCGCCGGCCGATATCGCCCCGGCAAGCGCATCGAATATGTGCCTGGCGATGGCCTCCGTGGTCGACACCTTGCCGGCAAAGGCCGGCGACGCGTCGAGGTTGGCATAGTTCAAGGGCTTCAGGACGCTGGCAAGCAGTTGGGTGGCGCGGCCGATATCGACCGCAAGCCCGTCCTCGTCCAGATCGTCCGTGAAAAAGGCCGCGTCGACGACGAAGGTCGCCCCATGCATCGCCTGCGCCGGGCCGAAGACCGGCCGGGGAAGGCTATGGGCGATCATGATATGGTCACGGACTTCGACGGCGTACATGAAAGCTCCCTCAGTAGCGGACGCAATGGCACAGGGTGGATGGGTCGGCGAGGATGCCGGCATAATCTGCATCGAGGCTGTCGAATGCGCTTTCACCAACGATGAGACAGTCGAGCCGTTCATCCGCGAGCAGGGCCAGCGCGGTCTCCAGCCGCCGCCTCGACGCCCAGCGCGGGGCGCGCGACGGAGAGACGGCCCCAACCTGCGAACTCGCAATCGTCAGCCGCCGGGAGTGGAAGGCGCCACCCAGGTGCAACTCTGCCGGCCGGCTGCCGTACCAGCTTGCCTCCACGATCCGCGCCTCGATGCCGGCAATCTCGATCGCCTCGCACAAGGCTTCACTGGAACCGGTCACGTTGACCACCACGTCGCAGTCGCTCTGCCCCGTGGAAGAGCCGGCGAATGCGACGCCGAGGGCCTCGGCAGTTTCGGCGCGGCAGGCCTGCCGATCGATGATGACGACCTTTGTTGCCGGAATGCGCGCCGCCAGATAGGCGACGAGGCAGCCGACCACCCCCGCCCCGAAGACGGCTACCCGGTCTCCCGGCAGGATATTGGCGTCCCATACGATGTTGAGCGCCGTTTCCATGTTGGCGGCCAGAACAGCGCGGCGGTGCGGCACGCTTGCGGGCACCGGCACGGCGTCCGTCGCCGGGATGCTGAAGACATCCTGGTGGGGATGCAGGCAGAAGACGGTTTCACCCACCCTGTCCGGCTGGCCGGCGACGATGTCGCCGACGACGGCATAGCCGTATTTGAGCGGAAAGCCGAAGCCGCCCTGCATATGCGGCCCGCGCATGTCCTGCCACGAACCGGGCGGAACCCGACCGTCGAACACCAGCCGTTCCGTACCGCGGCTTATGCCGGAATAGGCTGCACGCACCACGACGTCGCCTGGTCCGGCATGCGGCGTCGGCTCCTGCCGCAGCCGCGCCGTTCCTTCGCTTTCCAGCCACAGTGCCCGCGCCATGCGTCCCACGTCCATGTTCATCGGCGACAGTCGCCTTCCTGTCAGGCAGGTTAAGATTGGGCAGCCGTGACGGAAGGCAAAGCGGCTTGGCGCCCTATTTTACGGCAACCGGGCATCCGGCAAGAGGAGAAGCGATCTGGCACGGCTTTCCGCACTGTTGGGACTGGCACGCTCGCTGGCCATATATCGCGCCCGTCCCTGGAAGGATCGCGCACTCCGGCATTTCCTTGCCGGCTTCGTCCGCCCCGGCGACCTTGTTTTCGACATCGGCGCGCATGTCGGCAACCGCAGCATCGCCATGGTGCGGCTCGGAGCCCGGGTGGTCGCAGTGGAGCCCCAGCGGCCCTACGCCGATTTCCTGCAACGCAGCATGGGCGGGCGGCTGGTTGCGCTCGAGCGCTGTGCCCTCGGTGCAGAGCCGGGGCAAGCGATATTGCATGTTTCGTCACGGCATCCGACGGTGTCCACGATATCGGCCGACTTCATCGACGGCGCCTCCCGCGCGCCGGGCTTCCGCAAGGTGCGCTGGGACGGGCGGCAGCCTGTCGACATCGAGACGCTCGACATGCTGATTGCGCGCCATGGCATGCCTGCCTTCTGCAAGATCGACGTCGAGGGGGCGGAGGCGGCGATCCTGGCCGGGTTGAGCCATCCGATCCAGACAGTCGCCTTCGAATACGTCCCGCCGATGCGTGAGGTGGCGTTGGGCGCCATCGACAGGCTTGCGTCCCTTGCCCCCTACCGGTTCAACCGCGTGGTCGGAGAAAGCAACCGCTGGGTCACGACCAGTTGGTGCGACGCGGCGTCCATGCGGCAGCAAATCCTCGACCTCGCCGACGATGCGCAGTCTGGCGACATCTATGCCACCCGGGACGCCCAAGGCCTTCGCAGGTAACGATCACGGGCTTTCGTGATGGGTGCCAACGCACCCGGGTTCAGCATACTCTATCCCCGGTCGCGCCATTCGGGAGGTTGAACATGGCACGGGATGTTCTCGTCGTAGGCGCAGGCCCCGTCGGGCTGACGATGGCGCTGGACCTTACGCGTCGCGGCGTGCCGTGCCGGATCGTCGACCGGCTTGCCGAACCCTTGCCCTATTGCCGCGCCATCGGCGTAACGCCCCGCACCCTCGAAGTGTGGGAAGCGATGGACCTCTCCGACGCGATGATCGGGTCCGGCCTCTGGCTGCGCGGTATGCGTTCGGTGATCGCCGGTGGCCCGGCGCAGGATGCGGTCAGGCCCGAACTGCCCATCCCCTACGCGGAACTGGGAATTCCGCAGTATGAAACGGAAGCCATATTGACGCGACGGTTGATGCTTCATGGCGTGATGCCTGAGCGCGGCATGGCGCTGACTGCGCTGTCGCAGGACGCGGGCGGCGTGGCAGTGACCCTGTCGGGCAAGGCCGGCGTGGAAGAAGCGCGCTTTGCCTATGTCATCGGTTGCGACGGGGCGCACAGCACCGTGCGACATCAGGTCGGCGTCGGCTTTACCGGCGATGCCTTCCCCTGGCCCTTCATGCTGGGCGACGTGCATATCGCGTGGGACCTGCCCTACGGGATGGCCCTTCGCGCGCTGCGCCTGCATGAGGACGGGCCACCCGACATGTTTATTGCGATTCCCCTGCCGGAGCCGGGGCGCTACCGCGTCTCCATGCCCGCACCATCGACGATCGTCCCGCCGGGCGGAACGGACCACGGCATACAGGCGGATATGCCCGGCCCGACGCTGCCCGATCTGCAAGCCATCGCGGACGACCTTCTGCCGGGAAAACCCCCGCTATCGGATCTTAGGTGGTCTTCCCTCTTCCGGATCAGCCTCAGGCTTGCGGACAGCTACCGCGTCGGGCGCGTCTTCCTGGCAGGCGATGCCGCGCATATCCACCCGCCCACGGGCGGCCAGGGCATGAATACCGGCATACAGGATGCATGGAACCTGGGTTGGAAGCTGGCGGCCGTGTTGCGTCAGGGCGTCGATGCCGGCCTGCTCGACAGCTATGAGGCCGAGCGGCGCCCTGTCGGCGCCGCAGTCCTCGAACGGACCCGGCAGGCGAGCCTCGGCTATGGGCGGGAGCACGGCAAGCCCGACCCTTACGCCGACACGCAGATCAGGATTTCCTACAGGGGCACGGCCTTCGTGGACGAGGACGCGCCGGTGGCCGGCCCGGACGAACCCGCCGCGGGGGATCGCGCGCCGGACGTCAACGGTCTGCTGCGACGTGGCTTCGGCTTTCCGCTCCGCCTGTTCGATACGCTGCGCAGCGGCCGGCCGACGCTGGTGGCGGCGGCCGACGCCGGGGAGGTGCAGGCGTGGCTCGAACGGCAGCCGAAGCGTCGCGCGGGGCAACTCGGCATCGTCGTCATAAATACGGGCGATGCCGCGCCCTGGCCGGACTTGCCCGGCATCGTGCTCCTGGCGGACGCAGCGGATGGCTTCGTCGGCGCCTACGGGCACAGCGCACGCTTCTGGCTGGTGCGGCCGGACGGGCACATCGGCTGGCGAGGCACAAGCCTCGACCAGCCCGGGCTTGCCCGCCAGCTCAACCGCCTATGTTCACCGGCCGCTTGCGGATCATGAACGCCGCCGTCAGCGACAGCACGACCGTGGCAAGCACGTAGGCCGCAACGGTGCGCCAGTCGTTGTCGAAACGCGTCAGCAGCCACGTGGCGATCAGCGGCGCGGTGCCGCCGGCCAGCGCCGCGCCAATCTGGTAGCCGAGCGTAACGCCGGTATAGCGCACCCGGCTCGGGAAGATTTCCGAGAACAGTGTGCCCAGGACCGCCGTCACCGGCGACCAGATGAAGCCGAAGATGATGACGGTGGCGACCGTCAGGAGCACGATGTCGTTGGTGTTCACCATCATGAAATAGGGAAACACGAACAGCCCCATGGCCGCGCAGCCCAGGGTGTAGACGATCTTGCGCCCGACATAATCGGACAGAAGGCCCATCAGCGGGATCATCACGGTCGAGATCGCCGCCCCGATCATCACCGCCGTCAGGATGCTTTCGCGCGCATAGCCCACATTGGTCACGGCATAGCTGACGATGAAAGTGGTGAAGATATAGAAGGGTGCGGTCTCCGCGACCTTCAACCCGGCGGCGATCAGCACCTCGCGCCACTGCGTCTGCAGCGTCTCCACCACGGGCATGCGCACGACCCTGCCTTCCGCCTGCGTCTTCTTGAAGTCGGGTGTCTCGTCGATGCCGGAGCGGATCCACAGGCCCAGGAAGACGAGGCTCGCCGATAACAGGAACGGAATGCGCCATCCCCAGGACAGGAAAGCGTCCTCTGGGAGGATCAGCAGCATCGCCGTGATGGACAGGGTGGCGAGCAGCATGCCGATGGTGACGCCGGTCTGCGGCACCGATCCGAAGAAGCCCTTGCGGTTATTGGGGGCATACTCGTACGCCAGCAGCAGCGCGCCGCCCCACTCGCCGCCGATGCCGAGCCCCTGCACCACGCGCAGCAGGATCAGGATGATCGGAGCCCAGATCCCAATGGTCTCGTAGGTGGGCAGCAGGCCGATGCCGACCGTTGCCGCCCCCATAAGCGAAAGGGTTATGACCAGCGTTTTCTTGCGGCCGATCCGGTCGCCGATATGGGCGAAGATGATGCCGCCGAACGGGCGGATGAAGAAAGTGAGAGAGAAGGACAGATAGGACAGGAGCAGCGCGATGGCCGGGTCGGCGCTGGGAAAGAACAGCCGGTTGAACACCAGTGCCGCCGCCGTGCCATAGAGGAAATAGTCGAACCACTCGATCGAGCTTCCGATCAGGCTGGCAACCAGTGCCTTGCGCCGATGCGCCGCGCTGGGCGCGGCCATTGTGTCTGTCGTCATGCGGATGTCTTGTCCTTCAGGTCTAGAATGGATTGCCATTGCGCGGCGTCCACGACGATGCCGGCTTCGGCCGCGCGGCGGCGGGCGAGCCGCTTTTCGCCCGGCAGCCGGACGTCGCCGGACGCGAGAATGGTCTGCAGAAGCAGCTCGACGCGGTCGGCGAAAGGCGCCAGCGGCGCCGATGCCCGGGCGGGATCGATCAGGATGACGGTCTGGCCGGTGCGCGGCGTCTGTGCGCCGGGATAGGCGCTCCAGTCCACCTCGAACGAGAATTGCCCACCGACCAGCGCGGCGCACAGAAGTTCCACCATCAGGGCGATGGCGGTGCCCTTGTGGCCACCGAAGGCCAGCAGGGCGCCGCCCTCCAGGATGGCGGCGGGATCGGTGGTCGGATCGCCCCTGGCATCGACGCCGACACCCTCCGGCACGGACCGCCCTTCCCGCGCGGCGACGCGCACGTCGCCATGCGCCATGGTGGATGTCGCCATGTCGAACACCAGCGGAGCGCCCTCCGCGCGCGGGGCGGCGAAGGCGACCGGGTTCGTGCCGTAGACGGGCCTCGTTCCGCCGGGATGCACCACGACCGCCATCGAGTTGATGACGGAAAGGGCGACGAAGCCCGCCTGCGCGTAAGGTTCTATATCCAGGTACAGCGCGCCGAGATGGTGCGAATCGCGGATGGCGAGGATCGCGATGCCGTTCTGCCGCGCCTTCTCTTCGAGCAAAGGCCGCGCAGCCGCATGGGCCGGAAGCGTGAATCCGTTGCGGGCATCCACCCTGACGAAGCCGGGAGCGACATCCTCCACCACCGGCTCGGCACGCCCATCCACCCAGCCGCTGCGCAGTGTCGAGACGTATCCAGCCATACGGAAAAGGCCATGGCTCTCGCTGCCGTCACGCGTCGCCGACGCGCAATTGGCGGCCAGGGCGTCCGCTACGGTGCGCGAGCAGCCGTAGGCAACAAAAATATCCCGAAGCGCCGCTGTCAACGCGTCGTAGGACAATGATAGTTCCGTCATGGCCCCTCCAGCCTGTCGACAAGCCGAAGCCTGTGTCCGATAATGATCTTGTTTCCTATAATGAACACAGCAGGATTGTGCAGGTCAATCCGGGGCGCTGCCCCAACTTTCGGCAAAAAGCTGGAAATCCTGTGCAAAAAGCGGGTTGTCGTCGTGCCCGGACCCTCCTCGACGAGGGGTGCGTCCGGCCGCAGGCATCGAAAGGCATCATCGGTGACACATACGTTCGAACCGCCCCGGCCCGTCGTATCGGCGCAACTCGTGCAGACGCGAATCGATCGCTTCGGCCAGCGGATCAAAAGCCTGCGCAAGGATCGCGGGCTGACCGTCAGGGATCTTGCGGCGCGCTGCGGCGTGGCCGCATCCACCATTTCCAAGGTGGAGAATGCGCGGATGTCGCCGACCTACGACATCATCCTGCGTCTCGCCCTCGGCCTCGGGGCCGAGATGGAGACGCTCTTCGTCGACGAGGCGACGAGCATGCGATCTGGCCGGCGCTCCGTCACGCGTGCCGGCGGCGGCGCGCGCATCGAGGCGCAGCATTACGATTACGAGATGCTGTCGGCCGATGTGTCCAACAAGCGGTTCCACCCCATCGTCGCCACCATCGGCATGGGAGAGAGCATCTCCTCGCGGGATTACGTACGCCATGCCGGCGAAGAGTTCGTCTATGTCCTGTCCGGCAGGGTGCGCATCCTGACCGAACTGTACGAGCCGCTCACGCTCGACGTCGGCGATAGCTGTTATTTCGATTCAGCCATGGCGCATGTGCTGGTATCGGAGGGGCCGGGAAACGCCACCGTGCTGTGGGTGGCCTCCGATCTGGTCGCCGACCTCACCTGACGAACGACGCCGCAAGGTCGGAGGCCCGGATTGAACGAGCTTGACGATGGCGTTTGGCTGACGTCTTCGGGCTGTACAAACTGTGCGTGGTAGGTCCGGAGGGACTCGAACCCCCAACCAAGCGGTTATGAGCCGCCGGCTCTAACCATTGAGCTACGGACCCTACGCGCCAAGGCTCTAGCCGAAAGGCCGGTCAACCACAAGCGACGGCCACGCGAAATTCCCGGCCCCTTCCCACGGCCGGTTCACGCCTCAATTGTCTGGCACATTCGCCGAATCGAATGAACCGGAGGTATACTCGCAGATGTTTTCGAAGACCCTGGCATTGCCGCTCGCCGTGCTGCTGGCAGCCGTCCCGATGGCCGCCTCCGCGCAGGCGCCCGACAGCGAGACACGCACCCTCACCATCGTCGGCGAAGGCCGCGCCAGCGCCGCTCCCGATATCGCGACGACGACGCTGACGGTGCTGCGCAACGCGGAGACCGCCGCCGACGCCACACGGCAGGCCAACGAGGCCGTGTCCGCCGTCACCGCCGCCATGCGGGAACTTGGCATCGAGGGCCGCGACCTGCAGACCGTCGGTTTTTCCGTCAACCCGCAGTACCAGTACGACAATCGTCAGGACGGGCAGCCGGCCAATCCACCGAAGATCGTCGGCTATGAGGTCCGCAACTCCCTGTCCGTGCGCGTGCGCGACATCGCCAAGGTCGGCGAGGTGCTCGACAAGGCCATCTCGCTGGGCGTGAACCAGGGTGGAGACATCAATTTCACGCTCGACGACCCTGCCCCGCTTGCCGATGCGGCCCGCCGCGACGCGATCGCCAAGGCGCGCGCCACGGCCGAAGTCATGGCGCAGGCCGCCGAGCTCGGCCTCGGCGACATCATCGCCATCAGCGATGAAAGCTATGGCGGGCGTCCGCCCATGCCGATGCCCATGGGAGCCGCCATGCGCATGGCCGCCGAAGATTCGAGCGTGCCCGTGGAAGCTGGCGAGAACACCACCACCGCCCGCGTGCGCATCGTCTTCGAACTGGAAGACGCGGGGCAGCAATAAGCCCCGGCATCCCCCTGCGGTCTGCGATCCCGCCCTTAAAGGGGCGGGATTTCGCCGAGCGGAATGAAGCCCAACTGGGCCCGCCCGTTTCGAACCTGCACGTCGATTACCGAGCGGCCGTTTTCCTGGCGTCCGGCAAAGCCGATGCCGCCGGCAATAGCGTTGGCAACGCCACCGGCCGCCGGCGCGATCCGCCCCACGAGATCGGCGATGGCCCGGGGATCTTCCAGCGCGATATGAAAGTCGCCGCTCAGCAATCCTTCCGGCGAAAAGCTGAAAGGCCCGGCGATCTCGGCGGCGCCGCCGCCGTCCAGATTGACGCGGATCGCGCGCAACTGGCCGGAGCGCCCGCGCAAGGCCGTTTCCAGGCGCCCGCCCGGCAGCACTCCGCGCAGCCACTCCGCGCCGCCCGTCACCGCCATGTCCAGCCCGAAATCAAAGGGCGGCAGAGGGCCAAGGCCCGGCGGCGTCACGATGACGCCGGCATCGCTGAGGGCCAGGTCGAGGTCATCGCCGTTCTGCCGCGCATGCACCTCCAACCGGGCGGAATTGGCGAGCGGCTGCCCGCCACCGCCCAGTGTCAGGACCGGTTGGTCCACAGCCAGCGAAAAGCGCTGCAGCCGCCCATCCGACAGATGGGTCGAGGATTGCGCCAGCGCATAGGCCAGCTCCACGGCCGGCACGTTCGGGGCGGCGATGCGCACCGGGCCGGTCAACTCCGAGACAATCAGGTTCGGGTCGTAGATCTGAGCCACCGCGCGGAACGCCCCGGCAGACGCGTCGACGCCGCTGGCCGGCGCCTGCACCGCGACGCCATCGCAAGCCAGGCCCATGCGGAACGGATAGCCGAAGACGCGCCGCCCGTCGCATACGATCGTCGTGCCGCCGCCGGCCGCGCGGTCCACCACCTCGACGATCTTCCGGTCGAGCTGGCCCGCAAGATAGAACCATGCGCCGGTGAGAGCCCCGGCAAGAAGCAACGCCACCACCACGACGCCCACCATGGCGCGCATCGCCCCGCTCTTTCTTCTTTGGCGCGGTTTGTTCATAAGGCTTTCCTTTCGACCGGCGTTCGCTGCAACTTGGCGTTTGGACATGACCGATTTATGGGTTTTTGGCTATGGCTCGTTGATCTGGCGGCCAGGCTTCGCCTTCGAGGAACGGGCCAAGGCCCGCCTGTCGGGCTACCACCGGGCGCTCTGCATCCTCAGTCATGTCCATCGCGGCACACCCGAAAGGCCCGGCCTTGTCTTCGGCCTGGACAAGGGCGGCTCCTGCGTCGGCATGGCCTTTCGCGTGGCCGCCGACCGTCGCGACGAGACCATCGCCTATCTGCGCGGGCGGGAACTGGTGACCAACGTCTATCGCGAAACCGTGCAGGCCATCCGCCTCGCCGACGGGCGGAGCATCCATGCCGTCACCTATGTCGCCGACAGGGGCCACGCCCAGTATGCCGGGCGGCTGACGCCGGAAGCGGCAGCCCATATCGTTGCCCGGTCGCACGGCCAATCGGGCGCCAATATCGACTATGTCCTCTCGGCGCACCGGGAGATCGCCGCGCTCGGCCTCAGGGATGCATGGCTGGCCGACGTCGTCTCCCGGCTTACGCGTTGAGCATCGCACGCAGGGCGAATTTCTGGATCTTGCCGGTCGACGTGCGCGGAAGCTCCGAGAAGATCACCTTCTTGGGCGTCTTGAACCCGGCCAGCCGCTCCCGCGCGAAGGCGATCAGCTCCGCCTCCTCCAGCCGTGCGCCGGACCGCAGTTCCACGAAGGCGGCCGGCACTTCGCCCCATTTCTCGTCGGGCATGGCCACCACCGCCGCCGCCTGCACGTCCGGGTGGGCATGCAGCACGTCCTCCACCTCGATGGAGGAGATGTTCTCGCCGCCCGAGATGATGACATCCTTGGACCGGTCCTTGATGCGGATGTAGCCATCCGGATAGACGACCGCGAGATCGCCCGAGTGGAACCAGCCACCGGCGAGCGCCTTTTCCGTCGCCGCCTCGTTCTTCAGGTAGCCCTTCATCACTGCGTTGCCGCGAAACATGATCTCGCCCACGGTCTCGCCATCGCGCGCCACGGGCTCCATCGTATCCGGGTTCAACACCTCGACCGCCTCTTCCAGCGTGTAGCGTACGCCCTGCCGCGCCTTCAGGCCGACACGCGCATCCACATCCAGCGCTTCCCATGAAGGCTGCGGGGCACAGACGACGGCGGGACCGTAGGTTTCCGTCAGGCCGTAGACATGAAGAAGGTCGATCCCGATGGCCTCGATGCGCTTGAAGACGCTGGGTGGTGGCGGCGCGCCCGCGACCATCCCGAACACGCGGTGCGTGATCCCGGCGCGCTGTTCGGCCGGCGCGTCGGCCATCATGGCATGCACGATGGGCGCGCCGCAGTAATGCGTCACGCCATGGCTGCGGATGGCCTCGAAGATGCGGGCGGTATCGACGCGGCGCAGGCAGACATTGGTGCCCGCGACGGCTGCGATGACCCAGGGGAAGCACCACCCGTTGCAATGGAACAGCGGCAGCGTCCAGAGGTAGACGGGGTGCTGCGGCATGCTCCACACCAGGACGTTGCTGACCGCGTTGAGATACGCGCCGCGATGATGCGTCACGACGCCCTTCGGGTCGCCGGTCGTACCCGACGTGTAGCCGAGGGCGATGGCGTCCCATTCGTCCTCCGGCAGGCGAGGAACGAAGTCTGGATCCCCCGTGGCCAGGAAGGCGTCGTACTCCATGTCGCCGATGGCCGGCCCGGTCACGCCGGCCACCGGGTCCGGCACGTCGATCACCAGAGGGCGCGCACCCTTCATGACGGCGAGCGCCTGTGCTATGACGGGCGCAAATTCCGGATCGGTCAGGACCACCTTCGCTTCGCTGTGGTCCAGCATGAATGCGATGGTGGGCGCGTCGAGACGAATGTTGAGGGCATTGATGACGGCGCCGGTGAAGGGCACGCCGAAATGCGCCTCCACCATCGCCGGGACGTTGGGCAGCATCAGCGATACGGTATCGCCGGGTCCGATGCCCCGTGCGGCCAGGGCGCCCGCCAGTTGCCGCGACCGTGCATAGGTGGTGGCCCAACTGTCGCGCCGCTCCCCGTAGATGACCGCGTCGCGGTCCGGGTACACATCCGCGGTGCGGGTGATGAAGCTGACAGGCGAAAGCTGTGTGAAGTTGGCCGGACGCCGATCGAGGCCCTGCCGGTAGATGTTGCCGCTGACGGTATCCATGCGATCCTCTTTCATGACTGCCAGATCGGCTGGCGCTTTTCGACGAAGGCGGAAATGCCTTCGCGGGCATCGGCTTCCATCATGTTGCAGGCCATCACTTCGCTGGCTTGCCCATAGGCGTCCGCCAGGGGAAGGCCCCGCTGGCGGTGAAACAGCGCCTTGCCGTGGCGGATGGCGGCCGGGCTCTTGGCCAGGATGGAAGCCAGAAGCCCGTTCACCGCGGCGTCCAGCGCGTCATCCGGCACGGCGGCGTTGATGAGGCCCCAGTCGGCGGCCTTCTCGGCATCGATGAACGCGCCCGTCACCAGCATCTCGAAGGCGCGCTTGGCGGCGACGTTGCGTGACAGGGCCACGGCAGGGGTAGAGCAGAACAACCCGGTATTGATGCCCGATGTGGCGAAACGTGCGCTCTGCCCGGCAATGGCGAGGTCGCAGGTGGCGACGAGCTGGCAACCGGCTGCGGTGGCGATACCGTGCACCTTGGCGATCACCGGCACCGGCAGGTCCACGATGGCCTGCATGACCTGACTGCACAGATGGAACAGCGCGCGATGAGCGCGAATGTCGTCCGCAGCCAGCATCTCCTTCAAATCGTGGCCGGCGCAGAAGGCGCGGCCGTTGCCGGACACGACGACGGCGCGCAGGCCCTCATCTTCCGCCAGCCGCCCAAGCTCTTCGCGCAGCCTGAGCAGAAGCTCTTGCGAAAGCGCATTCAGCTGCGCCGGCCGATCCAGGATCAGGTATGCGACGCCACCGTCGCGCCGGACGCGGACGGGCGCTCCCTCCCCCATTGCATCATCCCGCATCTTCCAGTCTCCTCCCCGGGTCGATGACGTCGGGCGAGCATAGGTCGAGCGCGGGCGATCGGGCAATCCGGCTTCGAACGACACGACATGAGGGAGGAAACCGCATGCAGGACCGGAAGATCAGCCGCTTCACGCCGCCGGAACTCGACACCTTGCCCCCGGACATCCGGGAGCGAATCAGGACGGTGCAGGAAAAGGCCGGCTTCGTGCCGAACGTCTTTCTGGTCCTGGCCGCGCGGCCGGCCGAGTTTCGTGCCTTCTTCGCCTATCACGACGCGCTGATGGAAAAACCGGGCGGGTTGACGCCTGCCGAGCGCGAGATGATCGTGGTGGCCACCAGCGCCGCCAACCAGTGCCAGTACTGCGTGATCGCCCACGGCGCCATTCTGCGCGTCCGGGCGCGGAACCCGCTGATCGCCGATCAGGTGGCCGTCAACTATCGCAAGGCCGACATCACCCCGCGCCAGATGGCGATGCTGGACTTTGCGATGCAGGTGGCGCTGGCTGCCGAAACGGTGGACGAGGACGATTACGAGCGGCTGGCCGAACATGGCTTCCCCGAAGAGGACGGCTGGGACATCGCCGCCATCGCGGCCTTCTTCGGCATGTCGAACCGCCTCGCTAATGCCTTCTCCATGCGGCCCAATGCCGAATTCTACGCACTCGGGCGACAGGAGAAGAACGCATGAGCGACACGGGCTTCGAGGCACTGGTGATCGACGAAGCCGAAGGAGGCCAGAAAGCCGCCTTCCGCACGCTGACGCTGGCCGACCTGCCGGATCACGACGTGACAGTGGAGGTCGCCTATTCCACCGTGAACTACAAGGACGGGCTCGCCGTCACCGGCAAGGGGCGGATCGCGCGCCGCCTGCCCATGGTGGCCGGCATAGACCTCGCCGGAACCGTCGTCGAGTCCCGCGATCCGCACTGGCAGCCGGGAGACCGGGTCCTGGTGAACGGCTGGGGCCTTTCGGAGACGGAGTGGGGCGGCTACACGCGCTTCCAGCGGCTCAAGCCGGAATGGCTGACCCGCGTTCCGGACGGGTTCGGCCTGGACGAAGCCATGGCCATCGGCACCGCCGGGTACACGGCGGCGCTCTGCGTCAACCGGCTGGAGGATTGGGGTACTCTCGGACGCGAGGGACTGCCCGTGCTCGTCACAGGGGCCGCCGGGGGCGTCGGCTCGGTTGCCGTGGCCCTGCTGGCGGCGCGCGGCCACACCGTCGCGGCGTCGACGGGGCGGCCCGGGACGCACGACTATCTTGCCGCACTCGGCGCGTCGTCCTTCGTCTCGCGGGAGGAGTTGTCGGCAGCCGGGCCGCCGCTGCGAAAGGAACGGTGGAGCGGCGCGGTCGACAGTGTCGGCTCCACCACTCTGGTCAGCGTCCTGGCCGAGTTGCGGCGCGATAGCGCCGTCGCCGCCTGCGGGCTGGCCGGTGGCGCCGACCTGCCCGGCACTGTCATGCCCTACATCCTGCGGGGCGACGCCCTGATCGGCGTCAACTCCGTTACCGAGACGCACGCCCGCCGCGAGGCCGCCTGGGCGTTGCTGGACGAAAGCCTCGACAGGGACAAGCTCGCTTCGATGACACAGACGGTCGGCCTTTCAGAGGTGCCGCGCATTGCCGAGGAAATCCTTGCCGGCAAGGTTCGCGGGCGTGTCGTGGTGAGGCTCGCAGATGGCGACGTATCGTAATCTCGTCATCCTGTTCCATGGGGTCGGGGCCCGTGGCGCGGACCTGTCCCCGCTGGGCCGCGTCTGGGGGCGCAGCCTCCCCGACACGGATTTCTCCGCGCCCGACGCGCCCTTTCCCTTCGATGGCGGGGGCCTGCTGCACCAATGGTTCAGCCTGACCGGTATAACGCCCGACAACCGGCCGGACAGGGTCGCGGCGGCGCGGCCGGCCTTCGACCGGGTCGTGCAGGGCATACTCGACTGGCACGGCATGGCCGACCGCCTGGACAGGGTCGTCTTCGTGGGATTCTCGCAGGGCACGATCATGGCGCTCGACGCCTTTGCCAGCGGGCGATGGCCGGTTGCCGCAGTGCTCGGTTATTCAGGCCGGCTGGCGACGCGCGATCCGTTGCGGCCTCGCACGGCGTCCCGCGTGCTGTTGATCCATGGTTCCGCCGATACGGCGGTGCCGCCGGAAGAAAGCGAGGTCGCCGCGCCGCGCCTGCGCGCTGCCGGCGTGGATACGGCCCTGCGCATCCTGCCGAGGCTCGGCCATACGATCTCGCCCGAAGGGGCCGGGCTGGGCGGCGCGTTCCTGACCGAGGTGCTGATGGCGCGGGAGGTGTCGGGAGGTTGATGACGGCTTGAATCTGCCGGCTCAGCACGCGACAGCGCTTGAGCGCAACGCAGCCGCGCTCAGCCATAAACCTTCCGCGCGGCCGCGGCGGCATCCTGCCGCGTCGTATCGATTGCGTAGATCGAGCTGCTGGCGCTGATGAAGAGCCGCCGCCCATCCGGCCCGCCGAAGCAGAGATTTGCGACGGTTTCCGGCACGGCGATATGGCCAAGGTGCAGGCCTTCGGGCGTGAAGCAGTGGACCCCGTCGGCGGCGGACACCCACAGGGTTCCTTCGCGGTCCACCCGCAGCCCATCGGGAACCACGTCGACCTCGGCCACCCGGCGCGAGGCGCCGAGCCTGCGACCGTCCACCACCTCCATGGCGCGCACGTCATGCGGTCGGCTGTCGTCGAAGCCGAAGCCGTGTCCACGGGCCCGGCCCGAATCCGCGACATAGAGAACGCTCTCATCCGGCGAGAAGGCCAGCCCATTGGGCCTGTCGAAGGCATCGCTGACCGCTTCCACCGCTCCGGACAGAGGGTCCAGCCGGTAGACCTGGTTCAACCCGATGGCGCTGTCGGCGCGGATGCCTTCGTGGTCCGAGATGATGCCGTAGGGCGGGTCGGTGAACCAGATGCTGCCATCGCTCTTGACCACGACGTCGTTGGGAGAATTCAGCCGCTTGCCCTGCCAATGGGTGGCAAGCACCTCATAGGTTCCATCCGCCGTCGTGCGGCTGACGCAGCGTCCGCCATGCTCGCAGCTCACCATCGCCCCGGAAAGGTCCAGCGTATGCCCGTTGGTGCGCTGGGAAGGCTGGCGGAAGGTCCGAAGCCCCGTCTCCGGCGACCAGGCCATGATCCGGTTGTTCGGGATGTCGGAGAAGCGCAACTCGTTCGCTCCGGGAACCCAGACGCCGCCCTCGGCCCAGACGAACCCTGTCGCGACGCGCTCCAGAGCCGCCCCGGCAGGAAACAGCGTGGAAAACTCCGAGGTCGCGGCGATCAGTGTTTCGGACATGGCGAATGGCTCCCAGGGCGTTTTCGTGTTTGATCGATTTCGACACGGCGCCGGTCTCGTTCGCAAGGCCGCCCGCTCACCCGGTGAAGCCACCATCCGCAATGAATTTGCGTTCTTCCGCAGTGGTTTCCCGCCCAAGTATGGCGTTGCGATGGGGAAAACGCCCGAACTGCTCGATGATTTCGCGGTGATGCCGCGCGAACTTGCGGTTCTCGTCGGTGCCGATGCGGTCCATCCAGGCTACGCAGGCATCGTGATCGGCCCTGGATTCCGAATGCATCAGCGGAAGGACCAGAAACTGGTTCACGTCGTCGGGCAGGTGTTCGGCATCGCCGGCATCCAGGGAGGCCCGGGCAATTTCCGCCGCCTTCGCATCTGTCGCGTACATGCGTGGGCTGCCGCGAAACATGTTGCGCGGAAACTGGTCCAGCAGGAGGATCAGCGCCAGCGCGCCATTCGGCTCATCCGCCCAGGAATCCAGATCGCCGAGCGCCGCACGTTCGTACAGATCGCCGAAGCGCTGCCTGATCGTCTCGTCGAAGGCTTCGTCCTTCTCGAACCATTTTTCCGGCCCGGCCTCGCGCCAGAAATCCACGATGACCTGCGGATCGAGGATCGTCTCACTCATTCCAGTTTCGAGCCTTTCGCTATCTTGCGGCTTGCATCCGCCTTTCACCCCAAGATAGTGCGCGTCTTGGATAAATTCATGGGCAGGGAAACGGCTGCATGCAGGAACTGGACCTCATGGGCCTCAAATGTCCGCTGCCGGCCTTGCGCACGGAAAAGGCGCTGGCCGCCCTGCCGGCGGGCAGCCGCCTGAGCATCCTCGCGGACGACCCGCTGGCCCCGCTGGATATGACGCACCTCTGCAACCAGGGGGGGCACGCCCTTGTGTCGGCCACGCCGCTGTCCGGCGGCGGCTGGCGATTCGTCATCCGCCGCGGATAGCGAGGGGATTGTCCATCAAAGCGGCCCTGTCGGGCGCGTCGCTGCGCAGGCCGCCGGCGAATGCGGCAAACAGGTCGCGCAGCTTGCCCTCGTCCAGCCGCTCGCCGATCAGCACGAAGCGGCTGTGCGGGCGGATGGACGCCGGCCATTCGCGCAGGAAGACCGGCGGATGCAGAAACCGGCGCACCGCATGCACGACCAGCGGACGGGTCGGGTTTTCCCGCGTCAGCAGCATGGCCTTCATGCGCAGCAGCCTGTCGCCGTGCATCGACAGGACGAGGTTTATGAATTCCTCCATCTGACCGATGGGCAAAGGGGCGTCCGACAGTATCGATACGGTGTTCACCGTACCGTGCCGGTGCCCCGCATGATCGTGATGATGATGGTCGTGATGGTGATGATCGTGGTGATGATGATCGTGGTGTTCCGGATCACCGCAGTCGCAGCCGCCATCGCCCAGCCACGCGGCCAGCTGCGCTTCCCGCGTGTGGGAGTTGATCACGCCGGCCTCCATGAGCGCGGCGGGCGCGGCCTCGCCCCTGGCGGCATCCAGAAGCCGCGCGCGCGGGTTCAGCCGCGCGATCCACGCCAGAAGGTCGGCGCCCGGCTCCGACAGATCGGTCTTGGTCAGCACGATCCGGTCCGCCACGGCAACCTGCCGTTCGGCCTCGACCCGGCCGCCGATGCCGGCAAGGCCGGCATGGGCGTCGACCAGCGTCACGACCCCGTCCAGCGCATAAGCCTGCGCCAGCACCGGATGCCCCATCATGGAGGTAAGGACCGGCGTCGGGTCAGCCATTCCGGTGGTTTCGATCAAAACGCGCTCGATCGGCGGCAGGCGGCCGGTCTGCAGGCGGTCCACGATATCGGCCAGGCGGTCCACCAGCTCGCCGCGTACGGAGCAGCAGATGCAGCCATTGGAAAGCTCGACGACCTCCTCACTGGCGGTCTCGACCAGCAGATGATCCAGGCCCGCCTCTCCGAACTCGTTCACGATCACGGCGCTGCGCGCCATGTCGGGATGCTTCAGCAGTGCGTTGAGAAGCGTGGTCTTGCCGGCGCCGAGAAACCCCGTCAACACCGTTACGCGCAAAGGAAGGTTCATTGCGATGCTTCCCGGTTTTCAGGCGGCGATGACAGAACGCGCGCGGCGCGCCCGGCATCGGTGGCGGCATCGCCCGTCTCGACGAGCTGGGGCGGCTCCGGCCGCCATGTCGGCACCGGGATGCCGTAGCCGGCGATGACGGACACGCCTGGCGCCGCGCCGTGGCCCCCTGCCGCACCGCCGAGTTCGACCGGGTAGACGACCGGGTCGCGGTCCAGCGCCGTCAGGAAGGGCGAGCCGAAGGGCTGTTCCCGCTCGTCCTCCAGCTTGCGCTCGTTGGCGCGCGCGGTGCGCGCCTCGGGCGAGCAGACCGTGTCGGACACGTCGAAGGGCGGCCCGCTCGAGGATGGCAGTTGCGTCACCGTAAATTCGGCCTTTGCGGGATCGACCTTGAACCCGTCTTCCAGGAGGCGGGCGGATTCCCGCTCGCGGGAGATCGGTCCCTGCGCCCCGAGGACGACGGCGACGATCGTGCGCCCATCGCGCGTGGCGCTGGACACGAGGTTGAAGCCCGATGCGCAGATATAGCCCGTCTTCATCCCGTCCGCGCCGCGCAGGCGGCCCAGCAGTCCGTTGCCGTTGACCATGGTCGCGTCGCCGGCTCGGATGGCCTCGGTGGAGAAGTAATCGGTAAAGGCCGGAAATTCGTGGCGGATGGCCACCGCCAGGATGGCAAGGTCCTTGGCGCTGGAATACTGGCCCGGTCCGGGCAGGCCGTTGGGGTTGATGAAGTGGGTATCGCGCATGCCCAGGCGCGCCGCCTCGGCATTCATGCGGGCCACGAAGCCCTCGTGAGAACCTCCGATGGACTCGGCCAGCGCGACGGCGACGTCGTTGGCCGATTTGACGAGCAGCATCCGCAACGCCTTGTCCAGCCGGATGACGGAACCGGCGGGATACCCCATCTTGCTGGGCGCCTGCGCAGCGGCGAGGCGCGTGATCACGATGGGCGTATCCAGCGAGGCACGGCCGGCCTGCACCTCGCGCAGCACCAGATAGGCGGTCATCAGCTTGGTGGTCGAGGCCGGATACCAGCGCTGGCTGGCATTGTCCTGCGACAGCACCTTTCCCGTTGCCACGTCGACGGCGATGGACGGCCCGGCCTGTGCGGGAAACACGGACAGCGCCATCAGCAGCGCCAAAGCCGCGCAAACTCGTCGTCCGCCTGCCCCAGCCATTCGATCGAACCCTTTCATCAAGCTTGCGTCGTCGGCCCGCCATGCGCGAACCTTGAGCCAGGCTTAACCCTTGCGCCCGTCACGTGGCATGGGTGAGGCGAAGATTGTAGCCTTTGCCCCGGAAATAACGAAATCGGACCGCGAACTCCATGCCGATTCACAACCGCATCGCCGACGAGAGCCCGGAAATCACCGCCTGGCGCCGGCACCTCCATACCATTCCGGAGCTCCTGTACGACACGGTCGATACGGCCGCCTTCATTGCCGGAAAACTCGTCGAATTCGGCTGCGACGTCGTGGAGACGGGCATCGGGCGGACAGGCGTCGTCGGCATCGTGCACGGGCGATCCGGCCCTGGCGGCCCGATGATCGGCCTGCGCGCCGACATGGACGCGCTGCCGATCGACGAGGCCAGCGGCGTTGCCTACGCGTCGGCACGCCCTGGTTCGATGCATGCCTGCGGCCATGACGGACACATGGCGATGCTGCTCGGCGCGGCCCGGGCGCTGGCCCGGACGCGCGATTTCAACGGCAGCGTCGCGCTGATCTTCCAGCCGGCCGAGGAAGGCGGCGCCGGCGCGAAAGCGATGATCGAGGATGGCCTGTTTACGCGGTTCCCCATCGGCCGCGTTTACGGAATGCACAATCTGCCGGGGCTGGCCGTGGGGCGCTTCGCCATGCGGGATGGGCCCATCATGGCCGCCACCGACGAATTCGCCTTCGCCATCACGGGCCGGGGCGGCCATGCGGCGATCCCGCAGAAGACGGCGGACCCCATCCTGGCCGGCACGGCGCTGGTGAGCGCCCTGCAGCAGATCGTCTCGCGCAATGCCGATCCGCTGGACAGCCTGGTCGTGTCGGTGACGGAGTTCCATTCCGGCTTCGCCCACAATGTCATCCCCGACACGGCACGGGTATCGGGCACGGTGCGCAGCCTCTCGGCGCAGACGCGCGACCATGTCGAGGCGCGCATGGGTGCGATCGCCGAAGGCATCGCGACCGTCCATGGCCTGTCCGTGACGCTGACCTATCGCCGCAACTATCCCGTGACGCGCAATCACGCGGCCGAGGTGGCAGAGGCCGCCAAGGCTGCTGCGTCGGTTGCCGGGCACGACGCCGTCGACCTATCCTGTCCGCCGCTGATGGCGGCGGAGGACTTTTCCTACATGCTGGAAGAGCGGCCGGGTGCGTTCATCTTCATCGGCAACGGGCCGAGCGCCGGCCTGCATAATGCCGCCTACGATTTTGCCGACGAGGCCATCGCCTATGGCGCGTCCTACTGGATCGCCCTCGTGCAGCGGAGCTTGTCCGGGTCTGACGAAGCATCATGAGAAATCCGTGATTGTGTCATGGACATCTCATTTTCCGCGCTTAAGTTCCGCTCGCATCAGGTGGGGAAACAGTCGAAATGTCAGCCATACACAATCGCGCGGTGGATCCGGAATTGCGGAACCTCATCGTCGAAGCCCTCGATGCGGGCCTGTTGAAGCCCCGCTCCGAAGATGCGCGCGTTGCCTCCATCGTCGCCGATAAGGGCCAGGGCCACCTGTCGGCGGAAGAACGCGGCATTTGGGAAGCCCGCGTCCTGCCGGTCCTGTCCAAGCCTATTTCGCAGCAACTGGCGATCGGAGCGATCCAGCGCCGCGGCGGCCGGCTGGGTCGCCGCGAAGCGCTGCCGGCCGACCGGTAAGCTGCAGCAAGCCGTCCGCATCGGCAGCGGGCGGCTCACTCCTCCGGAACGAAGACCATCGTCGCCAGTGGCGGGATGGACAATTCGAGCGAGAAGGGCCGGCCGTTGACGCCGAACGCGTCGGCCTGCCTGCCGCCCATATTGCCGACATTGGACCCGCCATAGATATCCGCGTCGGTGTTCATCGCCTCGCGCCAGAAGCCGTCCCTGGGTACGCCGACGCGATAGCCATGATGCGGTTTCGGTGTGAAGTTGCAGACCACCAGCACCGGCCCGCCATGCTTGTCCTTGCGCAGGAAGGTGATGATGCTGTCCGCCTCGTTGGACGTGTCCACCCATTCGAAGCCGGCCGGGTCGCAGTCCATCTCGTAGAGCGCCGGCACGCCCCGATACAATGTGTTCAGGTC
Organism: Aureimonas sp. OT7; assembly: GCF_014844055.1. NCBI lineage: Bacteria > Pseudomonadati > Pseudomonadota > Alphaproteobacteria > Hyphomicrobiales > Aurantimonadaceae > Aureimonas > Aureimonas sp. OT7. Next base: position 1,232,231 of record NZ_CP062167.1, on the reverse strand, counting down.
CCGGACGAGGCGCTGGACGCCGGCATGCTCGCGATATTGCAGCAGATGCCAGTCCAGCGACTGGTCGTGGTTCCATTCGGCCGACTGCCCGAACTCGCCGCCCATGAACAGAAGCTTCTTGCCGGGATGCGTCCACATGAATCCGAAATAGGCGCGAAGGTTCGCGAATTTCTGCCACTGGTCGCCCGGCATCTTGCCGAGAAGCGAGCCCTTGCCGTAAACGACCTCGTCGTGGCTGAGCGGCAGGATGAAGTTCTCCGAGTAGGCGTAGACAAGGCCGAACGTCATCTGGTGCTGATGGTAACGCCGGTGGATCGGATCCCTCTCCATGTAATCCAGCGTGTCGTGCATCCAGCCCATGTTCCATTTGAAATGGAAACCGAGCCCGCCTTCATAAGTCGGCCGCGACACGTTCGGAAAGGCGGTGGACTCTTCCGCATGGGTCGCCGTCGCGGGGAAATACTCTCCCACGCGCTCGTTGGTTTCCTTCAGGAAGGCCATGGCCTCCAGGTTCTCGCGGCCGCCATGGATATTGGGCTCCCACTCGCCATGGTTGCGCGAGTAGTCCAGATACAGCATCGAGGCGACGGCATCGACGCGCAGGCCGTCCACATGGAAGCGGTCCAGCCAGTAGAGCCCGTTGGCGACGAGGAAGTTCTTCACCTCCGTCCGTCCGTAATCGTAGATCAGCGTGTTCCAATCCTTGTGGAACCCGCGGCGCGGATCGGGATGCTCGTAGAGGGGCGTGCCGTCGAATCGGCCAAGCCCGTGTACGTCGGTCGGGAAATGGCCGGGCACCCAGTCCAGAAGCACGCCGATATCGGCCTTGTGCAGGGCATCCACCAGCCGCGCGAAGCCGGCAGGGTCGCCGTAGCGCGCGGTCGGCGCATAAAGGCCGATGGGCTGATAGCCCCAGGACCCGTAGAACGGGTGCTCCGACACCGGCAGGAACTCGACATGGGTAAAGCCCATCTCCTGCACGTAGGGCACCAGCTCGCGCGCCAGCGCGTCGTAGTCGAGGAAGCTGTTGTCCTCTCCACGGCGCCATGAGCCCAGATGCACCTCATAGATGGTGACGGGCTTGTCGCGGCCCTGCCAACCCTGATCCTTGGCCCTGAAATCGCCGTCGGCCCACTCATGCTCGACGAGGCCGGCAACGACGGAGGCCGTCGATGGCGCGGACTCCTGCAGGAAGCCCACCGGATCCGCCTTCAGGGGCAGCACCTCGCCGTGCGGGCCGACGACCTCGAACTTGTATATCTCGCCCGGCGCAATGCCAGGGATGAACATCTCGAAGATGCCGGTCTCGTAGCGGTGGCGCATCACATGCCGGCGCCCGTCCCAGGCGTTGAAGTTGCCGACCACCGAGACCCGGCGCGCGTTCGGCGCCCAGACGGCGAAACGCGTTCCGGCGACACCATCCATATGCGTCGGGTGCGCGCCGAGCTTTTCGTACAGCCGGTAGTGGCGCCCCTCGGCCAGAAGATAGGCATCGAGGTCGCTGAGGATGAGGCCGAAGCGATATGGATCCACCTCTTCCCATTCCACCGAGCCATGGCGAAAGCGAAAGCGGTAGTCTTCCAAAGTGCCGGGAATGGTCCCGGTGAAAAGACCGGAAGCGCCCTGGGGCTCCAGTTCGGCGACGACGGAGCCGTCACGGTCAACGACACTTGCGGCCTCCGCGCCCGGGCGGAAACAGCGCATGACGCGCATCGCGCCGCCGCCATGTGCACCCAGGATGGAGAAGAGGTCGCCATGGGAGCCGTTCTCCAAGGCGGACACGGCGCCCTCGTCCAGCCGATGCTCCAGTGACGGAGCGACGGCTGCCTTCGATTGTGCCTTTGCCATTCAGATGACCTGCCTCTCTTTGAGAAGGGTGACGATGCCGCGCAGCGGAATGGACAGCCATGCCGGCCGCGACGACAATTCGTAATTCAGTTCGTAAAATGCCTTCTGGGCCAGGAACATATCCAGGAGCGCGCGGTTGCCCGCATCGTCCAGATCGATCCCGCTGGCCTGCGACCATGCCGCCAGGAAATCGGCGCTGACCTGGTCGCGCCAGTTTTCGGCCGTGTCGCGGATGCGTTCGCTGGTGGCATCGTCCGTCGGGCCGGTGCGGTCGCGCGCGGCGAAGGCTGCGTAGTCGTAGGAGCGCAGCATGCCGGCGACGTCGCGCAGCGGCGAGGATTTGGCCCGCCGCTCTTCCAGCGGCCTGCCCGGCTCTCCCTCGAAGTCCAGTATGACGACATCGTTGCGGGCGACGAGGACCTGTCCCAGATGGAAATCGCCATGGATGCGCGTGAGCACGCCCCTGGCCTCCCCGCCGGCGATGGCTTCGAACCACTGGCGAACCGCGGACCGCGCCGCCAGCAGTTGATCGACTTCCTCTTCCAGGCCATCGGCGCCCCGGGCACGCAACTCCGCCAGCTTGTCCAGCACGGCATCGGCCTCGTCGGCCGCCTTGCGGGCGGCGGCGCCCAGCCACTCCGGCGTCATCTCTTCCGGGTCGAAGGCAGCGTCGCCGGTGCGCGTCTGCAGGGCTGCATGCATTTCGCCGGTACGCCGGCCGATGGCCTCGCCCGGGTCGAACTGCAGGGCAAACATGGCCTCGCCGGTCCCCTCCTCGTCCGCCTCGCTCACCCCCTCGACGCCATAGGCCGTATCCCGCAAATGGCGCGACAGGCTTTCGGTGATGCGGCTCCACGCGTCGCCCTGGTTCTCGATCCGCTCAAAGAGCGCCGCGATGGCCGCGCGGGTGCCGTCCGGGCGCACCACCTCGGCGCTGGCCAACAGCGCCGGCGCGGCGGTGAAGCCGGTCTTCTCCGTCAGGAAGCGCGTCACCTCCAGTTCCGGCTGGATCCCATCGCGCAGCAGGCGATAGATCTTCAGGATCGCCGCCGTGCCGATGGCGATGGAGGTGTTGGATTGCTCTCCCGAGAGCGGCATGACGGCGTCGGCCTCGATGGACTGGGCCTTCTCCAGCGCCTCCGTGCGCGCCGCGGACGCCTCGACCTCGATTGTCCAGTCTCCGAGCGTCAGCGACTTGCCGGCCGCCAGGATCTTCGTCAGGTCGATGCAGAATTGCGGATCACGCCCGGCATCGATGACCGAACCCATCTGCGGCCCCTGCCGGATGAGCGCCAGCGTGTATGGCAGGTTGTTGGCGTCGCGGCCGGGGTTCGCTTCTCCCCAGCGGGCGGCCAGCGGCAGGAAGTAGGTCTGGGTTTCGCCGCTCCTGGACGTCACGATGGCTTCCGCCAGGATGTGCTTGCGGTTGGTTGGCTCCGGCGCCCCCATGATCTCGTACCGCACGCTCTTCGGCGCGTCCGCCTTGCCCGAGTACCAGCGTTGCCGCCCGATGAAGCCGGGCAGGACGCTTTCCAACTCGCGTCGGTTGCGGCCCGGAATGGTGTCCTTGAGGTCGCCGGTGATGACCAGCGTCGTGAATTCCGGGGCCGGCAGGATGTCGCCGGCGGCCCGCACCTGATCGGGGGCGCCGAGCGCAAACCAGAAAAAGCCGTAGCTGGGCAGCGACAGGACGTAAGGCGCCTCGCCGATGGGAGGAAAGGCCGAAAGCCCCAGCATCTCCACCGGGATCGAGCCGGCATAGGCCGACAGGTCCAGTTCCACCGCCTGCGCCTGGCTGGACAGGTTGGCGACGCACAGGATGCGATCTTCCCCGCTTTGGCGAACATAGGCGAGGATCTTGCGGTTGGACGGATAGAGGAACACGATCTCGCCGCGGCCGAATGCCTCCCGCGTCGCGCGCACCTGGATCAGGCGGCGCATCCACGACAGCATGCTGGCCGGGTTGGCCGACTGTGCCTCGACGTTGACAGCCTGATACCCGTAGACCGGGTCCTGGATCAGCGGCAGGTACAGACGCTGCGGATCGGCCCTGCTGAAGCCGCCATTGCGATCGGGAGACCATTGCATGGGAGTACGCACACCATCGCGGTCGCCGAGGTAGTAATTGTCGCCCATGCCGATCTCGTCGCCGTAATAGACGGTCGGCGTGCCGGGCATCGACATCAGGAGCGCGTTCAACAGCTCCACCTTGCGGCGGTCGTTGCCCATCAGGGGCGCCAGCCGCCGGCGAATGCCGAGGTTGATGCGCGCGCGCTTGTCCGAGGCGTAGGTGGCCCAGAGGTAGTCGCGCTCCTCTTCCGTCACCATTTCGAGCGTCAGCTCGTCATGGTTGCGCAGGAAGATGGCCCATTGGCAATTGGCCGGGATATCCGGCGTCTGGCGCAGGATATCGGTGATCGGGTGCCGGTCTTCCTGGGCCAGCGCCATGTACATGCGCGGCATCAGCGGAAAATGGAAAGCCATGTGGCACTCGTCGCCGTCGCCGAAATACGGGCGCGTGTCTTCCGGCCACTGGTTGGCCTCGGCCAGCAGCATCCGGTCCGGATAGACCCTGTCCAGCTCCGCGCGGATCTTCTTCAGGACGTCGTGCGTCTCCGGCAGGTTCTCGTTATTGGTGCCCTCGCGCTCCACCAGGTACGGGATGGCATCGAGGCGCAGCCCGTCGACCCCCTTGTCCAGCCAGAAGCGCATGACGGACAGCACTTCCTCCAGCACCCTGGGATTGTCGAAGTTGAGGTCCGGCTGGTGCGAGTAGAAGCGGTGCCAGAAATACTGGCCGGCCACCGGGTCCCAGGTCCAGTTCGAGGTCTCCGTATCCAGGAAGATGATGCGTGTCAGGTCATAGCCCTTGTCGTCATCGGCCCAGACATAGAAGTCGCGCTCCGGGCTGCCGGCCGGCGCGCTGCGCGCGGCCTGGAACCACGGGTGCTGGTCGGACGTGTGGTTGATAACGAGCTCGGTGATGATGCGAAGGCCGCGCTTGTGCGCCTCATCCACCAGCCGCTCGAAATCATCCATCGTGCCGTAGCTAGGGTTGACGGCGCGATAGTCGGCGATGTCGTAGCCATCGTCGCGCAGCGGCGAGGGGTAGAAGGGCAACAGCCAGATGCAGGTGACACCCAGTTCCTTGATGTAGTCGAGGCGCGAGATCAGGCCCTCGAAATCGCCGATGCCGTCGCCGTTGGAATCCACGTAGGTCTTGACGTGGAGCTGGTAGATGATCGCGTCCTTGTACCAGTCGTTCGCTTCCGGGTTCGGCGCGGCGGTTTCAACGGCCGGCAATACGGACACATGCTCGTTCATCTTGGCTCCCCAAATCGTCGTCAGAGGAAAAGCCCCACATGGTGGGGCGGTTCCTTGGCCTCAGGCTGAAATACGCAATACGGCATAGGGGCGCTGAGATGGGGCGATCCACCAATGCTGCACCTTGCCCTGCCAGACGAACTGCCGCCCGTCCGTCAGATCTTCCACCTTCAAGGACCCGTTGTCCGGCAGGCCGAACTCCCACAGCGGCACCTCGAAATGGCCACCCTGCGGGTTGTGCGGGTCGAGACTGACGATGAACAGCAGGAAGGACGACCTGTCCTGCGTCCGCTTGCCGTAATAAAGGATGTTCTCGTTGTAGAAATTATAGAAGGCGAGGTTGCGGAAGTCCTTCATCGCCGGCTCTTCGGCCCGCAACCGGTTGAAGAAGGCGATATCGTCGCGGATGTTGCCGGGCGCATGCCAGTCGAAGGCCCGGATCTCGTATTTTTCCGAGTTCAGATATTCTTCCTTGCCCGGTACCGGCTCGTACTCGCACAGCTCGAAGCCCGAATAGACACCGTAGTTGCCAGCCAGGGACGCGGCCAGCGCCAGCCGGATGCGGAAGCCGGCGCGCCCGCTTGTCTGCAGGTAGAGCGGGTTGATGTCCGGCGTGTTGACGAAGAAGTTCGGCCGCATGTATTCGGCGCACTCCTCCTGCGTCAGCTCGGTCAGGTACTCCTCCAGCTCCCACTTTTCGTTCCGCCACGTGAAGTACGAGTAGGACTGGTTATAGCCGACCTTGGCAAGCCGTTTCATCAGCTTGGGCCGGGTGAAGGCTTCCGCCAGGAAGATCACCCCGGGGTCGGCCGCGCGCACTTCCGCGATCAGCCATTCCCAGAAGGGAAAGGGCTTGGTGTGCGGATTGTCCACGCGGAAGATGCGCACGCCCTTGTCCAGCCAGAACAGCACCGTGTTGCGCAATTCGTACCACAGCGACGGGATGGCCCCCTCGCGGTAGAAGTCCACATTGACGATGTCCTGGTATTTCTTGGGCGGGTTCTCGGCATATTTGATCGTACCGTCGGGCCGCCAGTCGAACCAGTCCGGATGCTGCTTGATCCAGGGATGGTCGGGCGAGCACTGGATGGCGAAGTCCAGCGCGATTTCCAGCCCGTGCGCCCTGGCCTCGTCGATCAGGCGCGCGAAATCGTCGAAGGTGCCGAGTTCCGGGTGGATATCGCGATGACCGCCTTCTTCCGAGCCGATGGCGTAAGGCGAACCCGGCTCGCCCGGGGCGGCGTTCAAGGCGTTGTTGCGCCCCTTGCGGTTGGTCTTGCCGATCGGGTGGATGGGTGGGAAGTAGAGGACGTCGAAGCCCATTTCCTGGATGTCCGGAAGCCGCTTCACGACATCGTCGAACGTGCCATGCCGGTTCACGTCGCCGCTCTGCGAGCGCGGCATCAACTCGTACCAGGCGGAAAAGCCGGCCCGCTCGCGGTCGACCCAGACAGGCACCTCGACCTCGAAGGTCGACAACTCGTCACGCGGGCCCGTCCGGCCCAGCAAGGCCACGGTCTCGTCTTCCTCCAACAGCGCGTAGCGGGCTTCGCTATCGGCTTCCGGCAGTGCGTCGAACCGCGAGATCAGCGCGGCCAACGCCGCCCATTCGGCCTTGGTGCCACGCTTGCCGGCAACGGCGCGGTCCAGAAGGGCGCGCCCCTCCTTCAACTCCAGCGCGATGACCTGCCCGGCATCGCGCTTCTTTCTCGTATCGCTGGCCCAGGTACCGAAGGCATCGCGCCAGCCGATGATGGTAAAGCGCCAGGGCCCCGGCCGGTCGAACACGACTTCGCCGGCCCAGCGGTCGTTTTCGACGAAGACCAGGGGAGTCTCCGTCCAGCCGGCCTCGCCGGCCGGCCGCGTCAGAATGGCGGCGCCGATTTTCTCGTGCCCGTCGCAGAAAACGTCGGCCTCGATTCGCAGCGGCTCGCCCTCGAGCCGCTTGATGGCAAAGCGGCCGCCATCGACAAGCGGCGTCACGCCTTCGATCGCCACGCGGTTGCGCGCGAGCATGCGCAGCCCATCCGGAGCCGGCGGCATGTCCGCCCGCTTCGGGCTGCGCGACTTCTCTTTAGACGATTTGGCATCCATGTCGTCGGTCCCCTGCCCCGTGCGGTGCACTAAAGGGATAGGAATCCTTCAGGACATATCCAGTTCCGCCCGGGCGAAAAAGACCCGGGCGGATGACATTTCTCAGTCGACGGCGTTCCAGCGCTCCACGAACTTGTTCGTGTAGACGGCATTCAGGTCGGCGACGGGCTTCTCGAGGTCGCCCGACTGGCCGAGGCTGTCCTGCCATGCAACCCAGGCTTCGTGGTCCTGGTAGCCGAACCCCTTTGCCGGTTCGAAAGGCGCCTGACGGACGATGATCTGCTCAACCAGCGCCTTGACGAAGTCGCGGTCCTCGGCCTCCTGCGGATTGATCGTGGCGATGTGATCCACCACCGCATCGATGTTTTCCGGCTTCTCGGCGAAGCGGGCTCCCTTCACGACGGCCCGCCCGAACCGCTCCACCACATCGGGGTTCTCCTCGATATAGGCGGTCATCGCCGCAAGCCCGTTGCCGAAGAACTTGCGGAACCGGTCGGGGGTGATGTTCCGTACCGGGATGCCGCGACTGTTCAGGATGGCGGCATCGCCGGTCGCCGCCGCATAGGCGTCGATATCGCCGCGCGAGAATGCCGCGATGGCCAGTCCGCCATCGCCCACCACCAGGAAGGAGTAGTCGGCGCCTTCCGTCATGCCGGAATCGTTGAAGATCGAGCGTGTAAAGGCGGCCTCCGCGCCGTCCGCCGTGCCGATGCCGATGACTTTGCCCCTGAGCTTCTCCGGCGTATCGGCATCGGACGCCTCGGGCACGACCAGGCCATAGGAGCTGTTGGGATTGAGGCGGTAGAGAAACGTCACATCCAGATTGCGCGCCCGTGCCGACAGGAATGGGCCGGCGCCCGGATTGCCGATCTGCGCCTGGCCCGATGCCAGCGATTGCAGGACCGCGCCCGAACCGTTCAGCGCCTCCACGCGGACGTTGAGCCCTTCATCCTCGAAATAGCCCTCGCCCAGCGCCACCGTGATCGGCAGCAGCGGCACGTAGCTTGGGTTGGGGGTCGCGATGATGATGTCCTCCGCCCGCGCCCCGGTGGCTGCCACCAGCACCGCTGCGACAAGCGAGACCAGGATCTTCCTGTGTTTTTACATTTTTTATCCTCCCTAGAAAAATAATGCATTATAATGTCGCTTCTATCGACGACATCCGGCCTGCGACATCCTCATGCTCGAAACGACCATTCCGGAACACGCTCCCCCCGCCAGGTCGACGGCGGCCAGCACGGCCTTCGCCGCCATCCGGCGCGATATACTGAGCGGCGTGCTGGCACCGGGGCGCAAATTGCGGATCGACGGTCTGTGCAAGGCCTATGGCGCGACGATCAACCCCCTGCGGGAGGCGCTGAACCGCCTGACCTCCGAGGGCCTCGTCACCCAGGAAGACCAGCGCGGCTTCTCCGTGGCGCCGATCTCGCTGGAGGATTGGCGCGACGTGGTCCGCGCGCGTTGCCTGATGGAGGGCTGCGCCCTGGGCGAGGCGATCCGCCGTCGCGACGAGGCGTGGGAAGAGCGCGTGGTCGTGGCCCTGCACTGGCTGTCGCGCACCCAGCATTGGAGCGCCGACGAAAAGACCGCCAACCCTGAATGGGGCCCCCGGCACAACGCGTTTCACGACGCCCTCCTTTCCGCCTGCGGTTCGCAGATCATGCTGGCCTATTGCCGGGAACTTCGGGAGCGGGCCGATCGATACCGGCACATCGCTTCCACCAACTTCAAGCGGCGCGACTCGCTGGACGAGCATCGAGCCATCGCCGATGCGGCGATGGCCGGCGATACGGAACTGGCCGTTGCCCGGCTGACGCAACACTACATGACGACATTCGCCGTCATCGAGCGCTATTTCGGCCGCATGCCGGCGGCCTGACGCCGGTCAGGCCGCGGCTACCACCGGGTTTCGGAGCGCGGGGATACCCTCGATCTCGATCTCGACGACATCCCCCGGCTTCATGAAGACCGGCGGTGTACGCGCCTGTCCGACACCCGAGGGCGTGCCGGTGGCAATCAGGTCTCCCGGCTCCAGCGTCATCGCCTGCGAGGCATAGGCGATGATCCGGGCCACGGAAAAGATCATGTCGTCGGTATTGCCGTCCTGCATGATCGCACCGTTGAGGCGCGAACGAATCCAGAGGCCCGCGCCCCCCGAGGGCAGTTCGTCCGCCGTGACGATGGCGGGGCCGTAAGGGCCCGTCGCATCGAAGTTCTTGCCGGCCGTCCATTGCGTCGTATGCTTCTGGAAATCGCGCAGCGAACCATCGTTGAAGGCCGTGTATCCGAAGACGGCCTCGAGCGCCGTCGCCTCATCCACGTTCCGCACGCGCTTGCCGATCACCACGACGAGCTCCGCCTCGTAGTCGAGCCGCTCCGAGGCTTGTGGCGCGACGATCGCGCCGCCCGGCGGCAACAGGCTGGTGCGCGTGCGCAGGAACAGCGTCGGGAACTCCGGCACCGGGCGGTCGCGCCCGCCCTCGCGGATGTGCTCCAGATAATTGAGCCCCATGCAGAGGAACTTCCCATGGCCCGGCACCGGTTCGAGCAGTTCCGTCTGCGAAAGCGGCAGGCCGGGCGTGGTGGCGGCCGCCAGAGCCGCACGGATGTCCGACAGCAGCACGGCGCCGCCGCCGATCACGCCGATCATCGTATCGGGAGAGCCCGGAACGAGGTCCACTACGGAATGGACCTGGCCGTCCACCACGACGCCGACAACCGGCCCGCGTACGGATTGATAAGTGACGAGCTTCAACTTTTCCTCCCGAGACCGTCTTTTCTCGATTAGAAAATGTTTTTTATTCGATGTCCAGAAACTTCGCACAAATTTTGAGGCAGCTATTGCTGAGCCTGCGCCGCACCCTCCCGGGGATCGCCCGAATGGGTTTCGCCGTCCTGCCTTGCCGGCAACCCCTTCCCGCTGCGCAGATAGGCCGGGTGACCGCCGACATAAGTTGCCGCTATGGCCCGGTCGTCGCCCATCATCAGGAGCGCGAACAGCTCGTCGTGGAGGCTGTCGGCGCGCTGCATCCTGTGTCGCATCTCCGGCGTGGCATACGGGTCCAGGACGACGAGGTCGGCCTCCATCCCTTCCGCAATCCGGCCGATCCTGTCGCCAAGGTTCATCGCCTCGGCATTGCCCGCGGACATCCAGTAGAAGGCCTCGACGGCCGTCATCCGCTCGCCCCGCAGCGCCAGCACCTTGTAGCCCTCGGCCGCCGTTACCAGCATCGAGTAGGAGGTGCCGCCGCCGATATCCGTTGCAATGCCGGTGATGACGCCCGCGGCCTGCAGGCCCTGCCTGTCGAACAGGCCGGACCCCAGAAAGAGATTAGAAGTCGGGCAGAAGATCGCACTGCCCTGCCGCTCGGCCATGGATGTGCGCTCACGCTCCGTCAGATGGATGCAATGGCCGAACAGGGCGCCGCGCCGCACCAACCCGAAACGCTCATAGACGTCCAGATAGTCCCGCGCCCACGGGAACAGCTCCGCGACGAAGGCGATCTCCGCATGGTTTTCCGACAGATGCGTCTGGATGGCCATGCCGGGGTTTTCGGCCGCCAGCGCGCCAGCAACTTCCAATTGAGCCTCCGTCGAGGTCGGCGCGAAGCGGGGGGTGATGGCATAGGACAGGCGGCCGACACCGTCGAAACGCTGGATGAGCGCCCGCGACTCCTCATAGGCGCGCTCGGGCGTGTCCGTCAGCGTTTCCGGGGCGTTGCGGTCCATCATCACCTTGCCGGCGGTGATGCGCATGTTACGCCGGGCAGCCTCCTCGAACAGGCTTTCGACCGATTGCGGATGCGAGGTGCAATAGGCGGCGGCCGTCGTCGTGCCATTGCGCAGCAGCGTATCCAGAAGAAAGCGCGAGGCCGCGTCGCAGACGGCGCGGTCGTGATAACGGCTCTCTTCCGGGAAGGTGTATTTCGACAGCCAGTCCAGAAGTTCGGTTCCGTAAGAGGCGATCACCTGCGTCTGCGGCATATGCAGATGCGGATCGATGAAACCGGCCATCACGATATTGGGCCGGTGGTCCGTTATCCGGGTGCCGGGGGGCAGCAGCGGCGCAATATCGGCATAGTCGCCCACCCGCTCGATCAGCCCGCCACGCATGACGACGAGGCCATCGGCATGGTGGATCGGCTGCCCCGCGTCGGCACCGAAGGTGAATATCCGGGCGCGGAGCGCGGTTATGCCTTCGGCCGCGATCTCGTGGTTCATGCCGATGGCTCCTGTCGTGTATGCCGGCGCGGCGACAAGGGCCGCGCCGGTATCGTTCGTTAGGCTCAGTTACGCACGCCCTCGACGTACCAGTCCATCTTGAGGAGATCCTCGTCCGAAACGGTCTGGCCCGCCGGCACCTTTTCGGCACCGCTCTGGTCGTTGATGGGGCCGGCGAAGACATGGTAGCTGCCGTCGATCGTGCCATCCACGATCTTCTGGGCGGCGGCCTTCACGTCGTCGGGCATCTTGTCGTTGAAGGGCGACATCACGACCTCGCCCTCCTTCATGCCCAGCCACACGTTCTGCGTCTCCCAGGTGCCGTCCAGCACCGCCTGCACGCGCTGCACGTAATAGGGCCCCCACTGGTCCACGATGGCCGTCATGTGGGCATTCGGCGCAAAGCTCTGCATGTCCCACGCCTGACCGAAGGCGATGGCGCCGCGCTTCTCGGCTTCCTGCAGGGGCCCGGGGGAATCGGTATGCTGGGTGATGACGTCGGCGCCCTGGTCCAGCAGCGCGCTGGCGGCCTGCGACTCCTTGGCCGGGTCGTACCAGGAGTTCACCCACACGACCTGCGTCTCGAAATCCGGGTTCACCTTGCGGGCTGCCTGCGTGAAGGCGTTGATGCCCATGACCACTTCGGGGATCGGGAACGAGGCGACATAGCCCGCCTTGCCGGATTTCGACATCATGCCGGCGATGGTGCCCAATACGGCGCGGCCCTCGTAGAACTTGGCATTGTAGGCGGCCATGTTCTCGGCGGTCTGGTAGCCGGTCGCATGTTCGAACTTCACGTCCGGAAACTGCTTGGCCACCTTCAGCGTCGGGTTCATGAAGCCGAACGAGGTGGCGAAGATGATGTCGTTGCCATCCTGCGCAAGCTGGCGGATGACGCGCTCGGCGTCGGGCCCTTCCGCGACGTTTTCGACATAGGTCGTCTCGACCTTGTCGCCGAGCCTCTCCTCCAGGAACTTTCGTCCCTGGTCGTGCGCGAAGGAATAGCCGAAATCGCCCACCGGGCCGACATAGACGAAGGCAGCCTTGACGGGGCCGTCGTGCGGCTGGGCCGAGGCCGTGCCGGCCACGGCGAAGGACAGGAGCGCGGCGGCGCCCAGCATGAGCTTGCGGCGGGTGGTGGCGAACATGGACTGTACTCCTCTGTCGGTTCTAATCAGTCAGGCAGTGGGGCGGAACGGCTTGCCCAGGCAAGCCGGCGCGGTATTCCTGGCGCTTGCCTTGCGCGCCGAGATCAAAGCCAGCACGACGATCGTCGCGATGTAGGGAAGGCTGGTCAGGAACTCCGGCGCAAGCCCCGACCATCCGGCGGCCTTGGCCTGCAGCTCCAGCGTGATGACCGCGCCGAACAGGTATGCGCCCAGCAGCAGCCGGCCGGGCCGCCATGACGCGAAGACGACCAGGGCGATGGCGATCCAGCCGCGCCCTGAGGTCAGCCGCTCGGCCCACATGGGCGTCAGCACCAGCGAGAAGAAGGAGCCGCCAAGACCGGCCATCGCCCCGCCGAAAAGCACCGCGAGATAGCGCACCTTCAGGACGGGATAGCCGATGGAATGGGCCGAGGTATCGGACTCGCCGACGGCCCGCAGGATCAGCCCCGCGCGGCTGTATTTGAGGAACCACCAGACGGCCAGGGTCAGCAGCAGCGAGGCATAGACCAGCGGCGAATAGCCGAAGACGACCCGCCAGATCGGGTCCTGCGCCATGGCAACCGGGAAGATGCTGCCGAAGGCCGGCGTCGTCATGCCGACATAGTTGGCCCCCACGAGCGCCGAGACCCCGGTGCCGAAAATGGTCAGGGCGAGGCCCGTGGCGACCTGGTTTGCAGCCAGCGTCAGCGTGAGATAGCCGAAGATCAGCGAGGATGCGGCAGCGGCGGCCATCGCGGCCAGCGCGCCGAGCGCCGGAACCCCGGTGCTGACGGACACGATGAAGGCGGTCACGGCGCCGATGAGCATCATGCCCTCGACGCCGAGGTTCAGCACGCCGGACCGCTCGACCACCAGCTCGCCGAGCGCGGCGATCAGGATCGGGGTCGCGGCGGCGACGACGGCGACGAAGATGGCGACGGCGAATTCGGGCGTCATGCCTTTGCCCCCTCGCGGCCGAAGGCCAGCCGGTAGCGCACGAAGATATCCGACGCCAGCAGGAAGAACAGCAGCATCGCCTGGAACACGCCGATGGCAGCGGCCGGAAGGCCGATACCCGTCTGGGCGCTTTCACCCCCCACATAGGTCAGAGCCAGCACCAGCGCGGAGACGATGATGCCAAGCGGGTGAAGCCGGCCGAGGAAGGCGACGATGATCGCGGTGAAGCCGTAGCCGGTGGGAAACGAGGGCACCATCTGCCCGAACGGTCCTGACGCCTCGAATATGCCGGCCAACCCCGCGAAACTGCCGCCGGCCAGAAGGCACAACCAGACGATGCGCCCTTCGCGGAAGCCGCCATAGCGCGCGGCATTGGGCGCCAGGCCGGCCACACGCACCTCGAAGCCTGCGATGGTGCGCGCCATGACGAACCAGACCGTCAGCGCGGCGACCAGCGCCAGCGGAATGCCGAGATGGATCAGCGTGCCAGGAACCACGATCGGCAGCGTCTGGACGGAAGAGAACATGGCCGTCTGCGGGAAGTTGAACCCCATCGGATCCTTCCAGGGGCCGCGCATCAGATAGTACAGTAGCTGGATGGCGGTATAGTTGAGCATGAGGCTGGACAGGATTTCGCTGACGCCGAGCCGCACTCGCAGAAAGGCCGGGATGGCGGCATAGAGCGCGCCCCCGGCAATGCCTGCCACGACCATGGCCGGCAAAATCCAGGGTCCGTCCATGTCGAGCGTCAGGAGGGCGATGCCGGTGCCGGCGAGCCCGCCGACGACATACTGCCCTTCGGCCCCGATATTCCAGACATTGGCGCGGAAGCCGATGGACAACCCCAGGGCGATAAGCGCCAGCGGTGCCGCCTTCACCAGGAGATCCTGCCAGCGATAGGGGTTGAACAGCGGCGTCACGAAGATTTCGCGTACGGCCCCCACCCCGTCATAGCCGAGCAGGGTGAACAGCAGCGCACCGACAAGCAACGTCGCCACCACGGCCAGCGCCGGGGACAGATAGAGCATGGTGCGCGAGGGCTGCAGCCGGGGCTGGAAGCGCAGGAAAGGGCCGGCGTTACGCATGGGGGCCCGCCTCCGTCCCGGAGCCTTCCACGGCGTGTGTCTCGCCTGCGCCGTCGCCATGGACGCCGCCCATGAGAAGGCCGATCTCGTCCAGCGTGATGGCACCCACTGGATGCGGCTCCGACAGGCGGCCGCCGTTGATGACCGCGATCCGGTCGCAGATGTCCAGAAGCTCGTCCAGGTCCTGGCTGACGACGACGACGGCGGACCCGCGCGCCGCGAGGTCCAGCATGGATTGCCGGATGAAGCCTGCCGCCCCGGCATCGACACCCCATGTCGGCTGGGCGACCACCAGCACGGCCGGCTCCTGCATGATTTCGCGTCCCATGATGTATTTCTGCAGGTTTCCGCCCGAAAGGCTGGCCGCGGCGGCCTGTGGCCCCGTCGCCCGCACGGAGAAGGCGCGGATGATCTCGGCGGCATAGGCGGACGCCTTGCCGAGCTTCAAGAGCCCGCCGGATGCCAGTCCCCGGCGCTGGCGCGCGGACAGGATGGCGTTTTCGGCAAGGCTCATGGCCGGCACCGCTGCATGGCCGTTGCGCTCTTCCGGCACCGTGGCAAGGCCCGCGGCGCGCCGGCCCGACACGCCCCGCGCCGTGATATCGACGCCGTTCAGGGTGACACGCCCCGTCAGCCCGTCGCGCGATTCACCCGCGAGGGCGGCGACCAGCTCGTTCTGGCCATTGCCCGCAACGCCTGCAATGCCCAGCACCTCGCCGGCCCGCACGGCAAAGGAGATATCGGCAAGCGTGGTGCCGAATGGCGGCTCGCCCGGCAGGCCCAGGCGCTCGACCAGCAGTTTCACCGGCCCATCGGTCGTGCCGCCGTGCCGGGAGACGTCGGAGAGCGTCGCGCCGATCATCATCTCGGCCATGGAGCGCGCCGTTTCCCGGGCAGGGTCGCAGGTGGCGACCACCTTGCCGCCGCGCAGGATGGTGGCGCTGTCGCACAGGGTGCGGATCTCGTCGAGCTTGTGTGAGATGTAGAGGATGGAGCAACCCTCCTGGCGCAGCTTGCGCAGCGTGGAGAACAGCACCTCCACCTCCTGCGGCGTCAGCACGGAGGTCGGCTCGTCCATGATGAGGATGCGCGGCCGCCCCAGCAGCGCCCGGACGATCTCGATGCGCTGGCGCTCGCCGACGGACAAGGTGTGGACGTCGCGATGCGGATCGAGTTCCAGCCCATAGGCCAGCATCACTTCGGCGATCCGTCCCTCCAGTTCGCGGCGGGGCGGCGGCTCGTCCATGCCGAGGGCGATGTTTTCCAGCACGGTCATCGCCTCGAACAGGCAGAAGTGCTGGAACACCATGCCGATGCCATGGGCCCGCGCTTCCCGTGGGGAGGCGATGTCCACCATCGTGCCGTCGATGGATACGCTGCCTTCGTCGGCCTTCTGGACGCCGTAGATGATCTTCACCAGGGTCGACTTGCCGGCGCCGTTTTCGCCCAGCAGCGCATGGATGCGCCCCGGCTCGACGGCGAAGGAGACGTCGCTGTTGGCCACCACACCTGGATAGCGCTTCGTCACATGGCTGAGCTCGAGCCGTGGCGGCATGGTACTCCCGTTATCGATCGACATCCCGCGCGAAGGCTGGAATGTTTGTTTTATGCACGGCCTATGGGCATGTGCAAAGCCTGTGCATCGGGTTTTCCACGTCTGTACCCATGAAGTGAACGAGAAGCTCGGATGCAACCATGGCGGCAATGACTTCGGGGCGCTTGTCGCGCACCTGGCGACCGCCGATCGGAAGATGCAGGCGCATCGCCTGACCGCCCAGCCCCGCTTCCTCCAGATGCCGGTTGAACCGGACCCGCTTGGTGGCGGAGCCGATCATGCCGACATAGGCGGCATCCGCGCGCGCCAGCGCCGACGCGGCAATATGGAAATCCAGGGCATGGTCATGCGTGACCACAAGGAAGGCGGCCTGCGCGGGCGCCGCGGCCACTGCCTGCTCCGGCAGCGGCATCGCGCGCGAATCGATGTCGGAGGGCAGTTCGGCCAGAAGCTGCGGCCGGGTGTCGACCACGGTGACGTGGAAGGGCAGCGGCTGCAGCGCGAGGGCGATGGCGCGGCCGGTATGGCCGGCACCGAAGACAAGAACCGGTATGGCGCTGCCGCTTGCCGCCGCCTCCGCCCGGCGGACGCCGTCCAGCACCCCCGCATCCAGGCGTTCGAGCGAAAGCTCGACCCGTCCACCGCAGCACTGCCCGATGGCGGGGCCGAGCGGCACGTCCATGAAGCCATCCGCCGTGCCGGAGGCGATCATCGACCGGGCCTTGCGGATGGCCTCCATTTCCAGCGCGCCGCCGCCGATCGTGCCCTTGGAGCCGTCCGGCGTCACCATCATCGCCGCACCCGCCTCGCGCGGGGTGGAGCCGTGCGCGGCCAGGATACGAACCAATACGGCAGGCTCCCCCGCCGCGAGCCGATCCGCCAGGGCGACCGACAGCTTCATCGGGCGCGCACCGCGTTGACGGCGGCCAGGACGCGTTCCGGCGTCGCCGGCGCGTCGAGCGCCGGAAACGTCCGGTAGTCACCGGCGGCCAGCACGGCATCGGACAGGGCCGAAAAGACCGATAGGGCCAGCATGAAGGGCGGCTCGCCGACGGCCTTGGAGCGGTAGATGGTGGCGGCCGGATTGCGCCCCTTGTCCCACAGTCGGATGCGCAGGTCGTCGGGGCGGTCGTTGGCGGTGGGGATCTTGTAGGTCGAGGGCGCATGCGTGCGCAGGCGGCCCTTCGCATCCCACCACAACTCCTCGGTCGTCAGCCATCCCATACCCTGGATGAAACCGCCCTCCACCTGCCCGAGGTCGATGGCAGGATTGAGCGACGTGCCGACATCGTGGATGATATCGGCGCGCAGCAACCGGTTCTCGCCCGTCAGCGTATCGATGGCGACCTCGGAAACGGCCGCCCCATAGACGAAGTAATAGAAGGGCACGCCGCTGGCGCTCTCCCGGTCGTAGTGGATGCCGGGCGTGGCGTAGAACCCGGTGGCAGACAGGGAAACCCGCGCAAGATAGGCCTCCCCGACCAGATCCTCGAAGCGCAATTCCTTGTCGCCGATGCGCACGCGACCCGGCAGGAACGCCACCTGCCCGGCGGAAACCGCGTAGCGCGACACCGCATAGGCGACCAGCCGGTCGCGGATGGTGCGGGCCGCGGCCTGCGCCGCCATGCCGTTCAGGTCCGTGCCCGAGGAGGCCGCCGTAGCCGATGTGTTCGGCACCTTGCCCGTGCTGGTGCCGGTGATGCGGATGCGCTCCACGTCGATCTGGAATTCCTCGGCGACCACCTGCGCGACCTTGGTG
Source organism: Aureimonas sp. OT7 (assembly GCF_014844055.1). Taxonomy (NCBI): domain Bacteria; kingdom Pseudomonadati; phylum Pseudomonadota; class Alphaproteobacteria; order Hyphomicrobiales; family Aurantimonadaceae; genus Aureimonas; species Aureimonas sp. OT7. Next base: position 1,214,240 of record NZ_CP062167.1, on the reverse strand, counting down.
AACAGGCCCTGCCCCATCTCGGTGCCGCCATGGTTCAGCTGCACCGATCCATCCTTGTAGACATGCACCAGCGCGCCGGCCTGGTTCAGATGCGAGGTCGTGAACGAGATGCCGAATTTGACCGGCGTCAGCGCAATGCCCTTCTTCAACACGGGGCTGTCGGCGTTGAACGCGCGGACGGCGGCGCGCCGCGCGCGATAATCCGATGTTTTCTCCAGCTCGTCGACGATCTCGCCGATGATGCTGTCCGTGACGGGCATGTGGTAGGGCGTCACCGCATCGCCACCCGCCGGGTAGAAATTGCGCCGCCGCACATCGAGTGGATCGACGCCCAGCTCGAAGGCGATGCGATCCATGGCGCGTTCGATGGCCACCATGCCCTGCGGCCCGCCAAATCCGCGGAAGGCGGTATTGGAGACGGTATGCGTCTTCAACCTGCGCGAGTGGATGCGCGCGGCCGGCAGCCAATAGGCGTTGTCCGCATGAAACATCGCGCGGTCGGCGATGGCCGCGGAAAGATCGCGGGAATAGCCGCATCGCACGGCATGGGCGAAGTCGGCGGCCAGCACCCGGCCGGCCTCGTCGAAGCCCACGGCGTAGACCGTGCGCATCTCGTGTCGCTTGCCGGTCATCTCCATGTCGTCGTCGCGGTCGAGACGGCATTTGGCGGGCCGGCCCGTGCGCGCCGCCACAAGCGCCGCAACGCTGGCCATCAGCGCCGGCTGGCTTTCCTTGCCCCCGAAGCCTCCACCCATGCGGCGCACGTCCACCGTCACGGCATGGTCCGCCAGGCCCAGCGCCTTGGCCACATTGTGCTGCACTTCCGAAGGGTGCTGCGTCGACGACCGCACGACGATGTCGCCGTTTTCCTGGGGCAGGGCATAGGCCACCTGCCCCTCCAGGTAGAAATGATCCTGACCGCCGGTCTCGACCTGCCCTTCCACCCGGCGCGGCGCGGCAGCCATGGCGGCGGCCACGTCGCCGAGCAGCATCTCATGCGGGGGCAGAAGGTCTTCTCCCTCGGCATCGGCGAGCGCGATGGCCTCGTCGATGGTGTTGGCCGCCGGCAGATTCTCGTAGTCCACGATTGCCAGCGCGGCCGCCGCGCGTGCGGTGGCCAGATCCCTCGCCGCCACCGCGAACAGCGGCTGGCCGACATAGAAGACATACCCTTCCGCAAAGATCGGATCGTCGCCGAAGACGGGGGAATAGTCGTTCCTGCCGGGCACATCCGCCGCCGCCAGCACGACGGCCACGCCGGCATGCGAGCGCACCGCCGACAGGTCCATCGCGGCGATGCGCGCATGGGCGCGCCCCGACATGGCGATGTGCACCTGCAGCGTGCCGGGCAGTTCCGGGTCGTCGTCGGTGTAGCGCGCCGCCCCGCTGACATGCAGGGGCCCGCTATCGTGCGGGATCGCCTGTCCGACGCCGCCCTTGAGATGCGCGCGCGGCTCGGGCGGTTTCTCGTGCAAGGCCTCCGGCGGCACGGTGCCGGCCTCGCCCCTGTCCTGGATGCGGGTCTCGTCCATCATGTCAGCTCCGACAGGCGCGTCGGCGCGCCTTCGAGTTCGAGCCGGAATCGTTCGAGGCAGGCTCCGGCCACCTCCAGACGGTAGGCCGCGCTGGCCCGCATGTCGGTGAGCGGCGAAAAATCCTCGGCCAGGGCAAGCCGCGCGCCGGCGACCGCCGCCGCATCGAAAGGCCGGCCCAGCAACGCGGCCTCCGCCGCACGCGCCCGCTTCGGCGTGCCCGCCATTCCGCCATAGGCAAGCCGCGCCTCCACGACGCGGCCATCGGCCCCGCGCTTCAGGAGGAAGGCGGCAAGCACGGCCGATATGTCGGAGTCCATCCGCTTGGAAATCTTGTAGACGGCGATATCCTCGTCGTCCGCCGGGCGCGGCACTTCCACGGCGGCGACGAATTCGCCCTCCTGACGGTCCTGCCGCCCGTAATCGATGAAGAAATCCTCCAAAGCGATGCTGCGCGCGTCGTCGCCCCTGCGCAGGTGCAGCCGTGCGCCCAGGGCGATCAGGGCGGGCGGCAGGTCGCCGATTGGAGAGCCGTTGGCGATATTGCCGCCGATCGTTCCGGCGCTGCGCACCTGATAGCCGGCGAAGCGGCGCATCATCGCGCCGAGCGCCGGGTGGATGTCGGCCAGCGTTGCCAGCGCCTGCCCATGCGTCACCGCCGCGCCGAGATAGACGCGGCCGGCCGCCTCCTCGATCATCGCCAGATCCCACACCCTGGAAACATCGATCAGCACCGGCAGATGGCGATGCTGCTTGGTCACCCAAAGGCCGACATCCGTTGCGCCGGCCACCAGGATGGCGTCCGGATTGGCTGCATAGAGATCGGCGAGGTCGTCGCTGTCGCGCGGTCCGTACCAGACGCCGCCAGCCGCGCAATAGGCCTGCACTCCAGGCCCGCGCAGCGCGTCCAGCCGGGTCGCCAGCGCCGCGTCGCCCTGCGCCGTATCGGGCGGTGTCAGGCTTGCCAGCTCCGCGCCCGCATCGACGATGGGCCCGTAACCGGTGCAGCGGCACAGATTGCCGGACACGGCGTCCTTCACCGACTGCCGGTCGCCGAGCGCGCCGTTCAGCCATGCGGTGTGTAGCTGCATCACGAAACCCGGCGTACAAAAACCGCACTGGCTCGCATGGTGGCGCACCATCGCCTCCTGCAGCGGGTTCAGCCCGTCACGCGCCAGATGCTCCACCGTCTCGACCGCCTTTCCGTGCAGCGCCGGCATGAACAGGATGCAACTGTTCATCGCGCGGCGACGGATGCCGCCCGCGCCGTCCGGCTCGCTGACAAGGATCGTGCACGCCCCGCAGTCGCCCTCGGCGCAGCCTTCCTTGGTGCCTGTCAGGCGCTCCCCGTAGCGCAGATGATTGAGCACCGTGGTGGTGGGCGCGATGCCCTCGGCATGGCGCTCTTCCCCATTGAGCAGGAAACGGATGGCGGTCATGCGCGCTCCTGAGCGGCGGCGGGTCGGATCGGACAAGCCGCATCTTCGAGGATGGCGAGGGTGACGTCCAGCCCATTCCCGCGCCCCATATGGATGGCCGCCGGCACGATCATGCCGCGATCGTCGGCCATTGCGCGGATGCCTGCGGCATACATCACCTCACATCCGCCGTCGCACCGGCGGCCGGTTCGAAGACGGCTTCCACCTCATCCAGCGTGCCGCCAAGCCCGCGTACCATCTCGGCAATTGCATCGTCGCGCCTGATCAGCAGGCGATCGTCGGAAATCGCGGTCGGCAGATGGCGGTTGCCAAGGTGCCAGGCCAGTTCCAAAAGGTGCGCCGTGTCGCGACCGCGCACGGCATAGACCTCTTCCGGCTTGGGGCGCACCTCCACCAGCCGCCCGTCACCCAGCACGATGGCATCGCCTGCCCGAAGCGTCACGGCCTGTGCGAGGTTCAGCAGGAAGGCGATGCCGCCATCCGAAACCATGGCCATGCGGCGTCTCATCCGCTGGCTTTCGTCCAGGGTTATGGTATCGGCTAGGGGACCTGGCCCGGCCTCGCGGGCAATAATGGTTTCAGCTTCGATCACGCCGGTTTCAAGCCTTCTTCTGCGTGCATGTCACGGGAGCATCGTCGGTTTTCATCTCGTCGGACAACGTCACGCTGTCCCCCTTGCCCCACCACACATACTGGCGCGCAGCGTAGCGCGCGCCCGAGCCGGACATCACGTTGACGAACACGATGGGCGCGCCGTCGATGTCGACGACCGCCAGGCTGTTCTCGCCTACATTGATATAGTCCGCGGTACGGTCGACGCCGTCGGAACATGAATAGGCGACGCTCGTCCGCTGGACCTGTCCGGGCAGATTCAGCTCGACCGGGGCGGCGGACGCGGCCACCGGCGCGAGCAGCATGGCGGCGGCAAAGAGGCGGTACATGGCGGGCGCTCCGTTGCGATAGTCTCCTCACCTTAGATAAAGTCCGATTGCGAACAGGAAATAGTGCTTGCGCCAATGCGGATCGGCCTGCGGCCGCAAAACTTCTCGCAATCGCCCTAGATGGTTATGGTCGGGCCCGATCTCGACGATCGGGCGGCACAGGCAAGGGAAGGGAGACTCCCATGGATACCCGAACAGGCCTCGTTCTTGCGGGGCTGACCGCCCTTGCGACGATGCTTGCCGCTGAAACGGCGGCACAGCCCTATGAGCCGGGTCCCCTTGGCCGGGTGCCGGGCTCTTCCGTTTCCGGCATGCGGATCGACGGTGCGCCACGCGTCCGGCGCAATGTCGACATTCCGCGCGCCAAGGTGTTCGGCGACACTGTGGAGGAGCGTGCCTACGGGCGCGAGTACGACGACAGCTACCTGCGCCCGAAGGTCGTGCAGCCTCGTGCCGCCCCTCCCGTGGAATTGCGGGCAACGGAGGGCCGGTCCGATCTCAACACCATCAATTCCGGCGTCTTCTCGCGGTCGGACCCGGGGGTCATCAGCCGCAGCGGCGTCACCCGCCCGCAGTTGAAGCCACCCCGTGTCAGGGACCGCGCCCGCATCGTGGAATAGGGCTTTGCAACCGGACGGAACCACGTCACTCTCGCACAAGTTGAGTCGACGGTTCCGCTTCCAACACAAGGATCTTAGCCATGGCCGTATCCAGGTTTTCCATAGCAATCGTGACGGCCCTGGGCTTCAGCCTTCCCGCCGTGGCGCAGGACCTCGGCGGAGCGGGTGCCGGCGGCGGCTCGACGCCGAGCCTCGGCGGCGCGGGCGTTTCCGTGGGCGGAACGGCCAGCGGCGTCGGCGCCGGACCCAGCCCGGCGGCTTCTGCCGGCTCGTCCAGCATCAACAGCCTGAATGTCGACGATGCCGCCCGCACGGGGGATTTCGGGGCGGCCACCGGCATTGGCGGCGCCTATGGCGGCACGGATGATTTCCAGTCTCTGGCCGGGACGGGCCCTTCCCGCCTCTACGACATCCCGCGCCCGCATGTCGGCGTGCAATTGGAAGAGATCCGCTCTGCGCTCCGCATGTGGCCGAGCGCGACACCGAAGCCGGACGGATCCTGAGGGTGGCGCATTCGCGCCATCCAGCGCGCTGACGCAACCGAATGACCATCGTTTCCGTTAACCATAAGCGTATTGAACGGTGCGTGGGCCGGTCACATATGAAGACAAGTTTGCATTGCAAGCGTATTCAGGCCCCGCATCACCGACTGGTGGAAACGGAAACCATGAAACCCCTCATCGCCCTCGCCGGAGGGCTGACCCTGGTAGCCTTGTCGTCCGGCGCGGCCGGAACGGGCGCGTCCGACACGACCCGCATCGTCACCATAGGCGACCGGACCGGGCCTGCCTTCTATTCCGCCATTGAAGGGCGCTACCGCTTCGTCGAGAAGGACGGAGGCATGGTCGCGGACCTACCGCGCTGACGCGGCGGCGCATGGTCGCCTAGACGGTCAGGTGCCTGCGCACGGACGGATCGTCCAGATCCTCGCCCACACCATTGAATACGATTTGCCCGCGATCCATGATGTAGACCTTGTCTGCCAGATCGCGGCAGAAATCCAGATACTGTTCCACCAGCAATATCGCCAGCCCCGCCTCTTCCTTCAGGAAGCGGATGGCCCGCCCGATGTCCTTGATGATGGATGGCTGGATGCCCTCGGTCGGCTCGTCCAGCACCAGGAGGCGCGGCCGGGCGACGAGTGCCCGCCCTATGGCCAGTTGCTGCTGCTGGCCGCCCGACAGGTCGCCGCCGCGCCGGCCCAGCATACTCTTCAGTACGGGGAACAGTTCGAAGACATGGTCGGGAATCGTCATGTCGGCGCGTTTCAGCGGCGCATATCCGGTCATCAGGTTCTCGCGCACCGTCAGCAGTGGAAATATCTCGCGCCCCTGCGGCACGAAGCCGATACCGCGCCGGGCGCGGCGGTAGGGCGCTTCGCCGGCGATGTCGGCGCCGTCGAAGCCGATGGCGCCCCGCCGTATGGCCTGCTGCCCCACGATGGCGCGCATTAGGCTGGTCTTGCCGACGCCGTTGCGCCCCAGGACACAGGTGATCTGGCCCTGTCCCGCCGTCAGCGAGACGCCGCGCAGCGCCTGCGCCGCGCCGTAATACAGGTCGATATCGTCGACTTTCAGCATGTCCTCAGCGCCCCAGATAGACTTCGATGACGCGCGGATCGGCCGAGACCGCGTCGAGCGTGCCTTCCGCCAGCACATGGCCCTCGTGCAGGCACGTCACCTTGACGCCAAGCTCCCGCACGAAATGCATGTCGTGCTCCACGACCACGACGGACCGCGTCTCGGCGATCTCGCGCAGCAGGCGGGCGGTTTCTTCCGTTTCGGCGTCGGTCATGCCGGCCACCGGCTCGTCGATCAGCAGCAGCTCCGGGTCCTGCGCCAGCAGCATGCCGATCTCCAGCCACTGCTTCTGCCCGTGGCTGAGGTCCGCCGCCATGACGGTGCGCCTTGCCGTCAGCCGCGTCACGTCCAATATGGCGGCGATGCGCCTGGACTGGGTCGCGTAGGCATTGAAGAACAGGGTTCCGAAGACCCCGCGCGTGCCTGCCATGGCCAGGCTGAGATTGTCGGTGACGGTCAGGTTCTCGAAGACGGTCGGCTTCTGGAATTTGCGTCCGATGCCGAGATTGGCGATCTCCGCCTCGTCGTGGCGCGTCAGGTCGACCGAGCCTCGAAAAAAGACTTCGCCCGTATCGGGCCGGGTCTTGCCGGTGATGATGTCCATCATCGTCGTCTTGCCGGCGCCATTGGGACCGATGATGGCCCGCATCTCACCCTTGCCGATCACCAGCGACAGGGCATTGATGGCCCTGAAGCCGTCGAAGCTCTTGGAGACGTTGTCGAGGTAGAGAAGCGAGCCGCCCTTGTCGGGCTGGCTCGGCATGCCGATGATCTGCGTGCTCATATCCACCTACTCCGCCGCGCTTTCCGCGATCACGCCTTTTTCCGCCCGCATCGCGCGGCGCCTGTCCGACAGCGCGGTCCAGCCGTGCTGGGCGGTGCCAACGATGCCGCGCGGCAGCAGGATGGTGACGGCGATGAACATGCCGCCGAGGAAAAACAGCCACAGGCCCGGCGCGACGCCCGTCAGCCAGCTTTTCGCGGCGTTGACGACGAGGCCGCCCAGCGCCGCGCCCCAAAGGGTTCCGCGCCCGCCGACAGCGACCCAGATGACCGCTTCGATGGAATTGGCCGGCGCGAACTCGCTGGGGTTGATGATGCCGGTCTGCGGCACGTAGAGCGCGCCGGCCACCCCGGCCAGCATGGCCGAAACGGTGAAGACGAACAGTTTGAACCGCTCCACCCGGTAGCCGAGGAAGCGCGTGCGGCTTTCCGCATCACGGATCGCAACCAGCACGATGCCCAGTTTGGATGTGACGATGCCGCGCGCCAGCAGGAAGGCGGCGGCCAGCGTCAGCGCCGTGATGGAAAACAGCGCAATGCGCGTTTCGCGGGAACGCAGGTCGAAGCCGAGGAGATCGCGGAAGTCGGTCAGGCCGTTATTGCCGCCGAAGCCCATTTCGTTGCGGAAGAAGGCCAGCATCAGCGCGAATGTCAGCGCCTGCGTGATGATGGACAGGTAGACGCCGGTAACGCGCGAGCGGAAGGCCAGCCAGCCGAAGCCGAAGGCGAGCAGGCCCGGCACCAGCACCACCATCAGCATGGCGAATCCGAAATTGCCCATGCCCCACCAGTACCAGGGTAGCTCCGACCAGTTCAGGAACACCATGAAGTCGGGCAGATCCGGGTTGCCATAGACCCCGCGCGAGCCGATCTGCCGCATCAGGTACATGCCCATGGCGTAACCGCCGAGTGCGAAGAACGCGCCGTGGCCGAGCGACAGGATGCCGCAATAGCCCCAGACGAGGTCCAGCGCCAGCGCAAGCATGGCGAAGGCCAGCCAGCGACCCAGAAGGACCACCCAGGTAGTCGGCAGCGAGGCCGGGGAATCCGGCCCGAAGACGATGTTGGCCAGCGGCACATAGACCGCGATGGACAGGAGCACGGCAACGAAGACGAGGCCGCCTGGCCCGCCGAAGAGACGCTTGGCGATCATGCTTCCACCGCCCTTCCCTTCTGCGCGAAGAGACCGCGCGGACGTTTCTGGATAAACAGGATCACGAGCACCAGGATGAAGATCTTGGCCAGCACCGCGCCGGCATAGGGTTCGAGGAACTTGTTGACGACGCCCAGCGACATCGCGGCGGTCAGCGTGCCCCACAGCGATCCGACACCGCCGAAGACGACGACCAGGAAGGAATCGATGATGTAGCTCTGGCCGAGATTGGGGCTGACATTGTCGATCTGGCTGAGCGCGACGCCGGCGACACCCGCAATGCCCGAGCCGAGGCCGAAAGTCATCGCATCCACCCAGGGCGTCCGTATGCCCATGGCCGCCGCCATACGCCGGTTCTGCGTCACGGCGCGGATGGACAATCCAAAGCGCGTCGCCTTCAGAAGCAGCATCAGCCCGGCCAGCACCGCCATGGCGAACAGGATGATGACCAGGCGATTGACGGTCAGGCTTGCGCCGAACACGTCGATGGTGCCCGACATCCAGGACGGCGAGGAGACCTCGCGGTTGGACGCGCCGAACAGCGTGCGGACGCCCTGCTGCAGGATCAGGCTGACGCCCCATGTGGCGAGCAGCGTTTCCAGCGGGCGACCGTACAGGAAGCGGATTACGCCGCGCTCGATCGCGACGCCGACCAGGCCGGCCACCAGAAAGGCTGCCGGCAGCGCGATCAGCAGCGACAGATCGAACAGGGCCGGCGCGTGGTCGCGCAGCAGTTGCTGCACCATGAAGGTGGTGTAGGCGCCAAGCATCACCATCTCGCCATGCGCCATGTTGATGACGCCCATGACGCCGAAGGTGACGGCAAGGCCGATGGCAGCCAGAAGCAGCACGGAGCCGAGCGACAGCCCGAAGAAGACGTTCTGCGCGATGTCGATCAGCGCCAACCGGCCCTGCACCGCCTCCAATGCGCTGCCGGCGGCCTGCGCAAGCGCGCCTTCGCCCTCGGCCAGCGGCGTCAGGATCACCAGCGCGTCGCGGTCGCCGCGCGCGCCGATGACGGTCACCGCCTCGATCTTTTCGGCCTCTGGCCGGTCGGAGTTGAGGATGGCGCTGGCCCGGGCCTGGCGCATCACGGTGGCGATGCCGGCATCCGGCTCGGCGGCGATGGCTGCATCCAGCGCCCCGATCGCCTCCGGGTCGCGGCCCGCGAAGATGGCGTTGGCGGCCGCGCGGCGCTGGGCGGCGTCCGCACTCTGCAGCGTCAGCGAGCCCATGGCCGCGCGCACTGCGCGCCGGATACGGTTGTTGACGCGGATCGCCTCCACCGCACTGCGCTGCGCCTGTCCGGCGGCCGCGCCCGTCAACGGGTTCTCGAGCTCGTAGACACTGCCGTCGCGCGTGCCGATGAAGACGGCGCCGTCGGCCTTGCGCGCGACGAGATTGCCCGCTTCCAGCTCGTTCAGGACGCGGGCGGCTTCCGGCCGTCCGGTGGCGGCGAGCGCCCCGATGGCTGCTTCGGTCTGGTTGTAGTTGCCCTGGCCGAGCGCGTCGACGAGCGCGTTAAGATCGTCCTGCGCAAGCGCGGCGGTCGGCAGGCATAGGCAGGCCAGCCATAGAAGCGTGGTTGCGATGATGGTGCGGAGCATCTTGTTCCGTTCGCCCTGGCAAGAAGCGCGCCGGGGCATGGCCCGGCGCGCCGTAGGGTGGATGGGTGGTTTACCGGGGAGCGCCCTTACTGGGCGGCCGCCTGTTCACCCTGGCCGCCGCACTTGCCGGTCACGACATTGAAATTGCCGCAGGACATGGGCTTGCGCCAGTCGGAGATCAGGTCCTTGGAGCCTTCGAGATAGGGGGACCATTCCTGCGCCACGACAAGGCCGGGCGTTTCGAACACGGTCTCGAACTGGCCGTCGTCCTGGATCTCGCCGATCAGCACCGGCTTGGTGATGTGATGGTTCGGCATCATGCTGGAGTAACCGCCCGACAGGTTCGGCACCGAGACGCCGACCATGGCGTCGATGACGGCGTCCGGATCGGTCGTGCCGGCCTTCTCGACGGCCTTGATCCACATGTTGAAGCCGATGTAGTGGGCCTCCATCGGGTCGTTGGTCACGCGGTCCTCGTTGCCGATGAAGGCGTGCCAGTTCTTGATGAACTCTTCATTCTCGGGCGTATCGACGCTCATGAAGTAGTTCCAGGCCGCCAGATGGCCGACCAGCGGCGCGGTATCGATACCGGCAAGCTCTTCCTCGCCGACGGAAAACGCCACGACCGGGATGTCCTCGGCCTTCACGCCCTGGTTGGCCAGCTCGCGGTAGAAGGGCACGTTGGCATCGCCATTGATGGTGGATACGACGGCGGTCCGCTTGCCGGCGCTGCCGAAGGCCTTGATCTCGGAAACGATCGACTGCCAGTCGGACTGGCCGAACGGCGTATAGTTGATCATGATGTCTTCCTGGGCGACACCGAGCTGGTCCTTCAGGTAGGTTTCCAGGATGCGGTTCGTCGTGCGCGGATAGACATAGTCGGTGCCCGCAAGGACCCAGCGCTCGACGCCTTCTTCCTGCGCCAGGTAGTCGACAGCCGGAATGGCCTGCTGGTTGGGGGCCGCGCCCGTGTAGAAGATGTTGCGGGAGGATTCCTCGCCCTCGTACTGGACGGGGTAGAACAAGATGCCGTTCAACTCTTCGAAGACCGGCAGGGCCGACTTGCGCGACACGGATGTCCAGGCGCCGAAGACGGCGGCGACCTTGTCCTGCGTCAGGAGCTGGCGCGACAGTTCCGCAAAGCGCGGCCAGTCGGACGCCGGATCGACCACCACTGCCTCGAGCGGCCGTCCGAGGAGGCCGCCTTTCTTGTTCTGCTCGTCGATGAGCATGAGCATGGCGTCTTTCAACGTCGTTTCGGAAATGGCCATCGTGCCGGACAAGGAATGCAGAACACCGACCTTGATCGGCTCGCCCTGCGGCGCGGCGGCATCCTGCGCGAAGGCTCCCGACAGGCTTGCCGCCGTAATCACGGTGGCGCCGAGCGCCCCCCGCACCCATTGCAAAGCAGAAGTCATCCCCATCTCCATTCCATCGACCGCGACATGCGGTTTCTGACGGATGGATTTGCAAGCCTCATGCCAAGTCCCGATACTCGATCCATGATCTGACCCGGCACCTGAAACGAAAGCCTATTTTATTCGCAGGAGACCGCGGCGGCATCAAAAGCGGCAGGATCGCCCCGCAACCGCAGGTCATTATTTGAGCATTGCGCCCACCTGGTGTGCTCTCGGCCGCGATCGATCATTCGGTAGGCAACAGGATTTCGCCTTTACCAATGGTCGCCATGTCGCCAGTCAACCGTCTCAGCCTGGAGGGCAAGGCCGGCATCCGCGGATCCAGGCCGGTCAGCAGTCGGATGAACAGGAGTTCGGCGACGCCGTTGTCGACGAAGCTCGCGGGAACCGACGCCGGCGCAGCCGCAAGGATGATCGTGCCGCGCCGCATAAGCTGCCCGACCCCTGCTCCGCAGCCACCGCCGACAACCAGCGTGCCGGCAATCATGCGCGATCCGGCATAGGCCCCGGCACTTCCGGCAACGATGATCGTGCCGCGCCGCATCCTGTCGCCGGCGCGCAGGCCGGCATTGCCCTCGACGACGATCTGCCCGCCACGCATTCCGGCCATCTCGCCCGGCATCGTCCCGCCCAGACAATCGTCGGCATCGCCGCCGATGCGGATGCTGCCCCCTGCCATGCCGGAGCCTGCCAACGGCCCGGCCGCGCCCTCGATGTCGAGGTGTCCTCCCGTCATGCCGCGACCGACAAGTTGCCCGACATCGCCGACGACGCGGATCGTGCCGGCCGCCAGCCCTTGTCCGAGCCGGTCGAAGCGCGGCGATCCACCCTCGATCACAAGCGTATCCTCGTCGCCGAGGCGGATATCGAAAAGATCGCCCAGCAGCGGCCCTCCGCCACCCATGCCGACGGGCAACCGGGCGACCTCCCCCTGTGTCGATGCCGCGAACGCCACCGGGTCCAGTCGCGACAGGTCCAGCCGCTCGCCCGGCGATGCACGCAAGGAAAGGATGGACCGGGTCATGGCAGGAGATCCAGAAGTTTGAAGTGATGGGGGCCGAGCTTGCCGCCGTAATTGCCGGCCGAGATGCGCGTGGCGCCCCTGTCGGGCCCGAGCGCGACGGCGGCGGACAGCCCGGCGCGCATCGCTGCGGCGACGTGGTCGAAGCTCAGGCCGTCGATGACGATCTCCAGCACCGAGCCGATGTCGGGCGACAGGGCGCTGTCGACCGTGCCCTTCAATGTCGGGCAGTAGGCGTCATTGGTGGAGGCCATCATGCCCTTGTACTTGCCGCCGATCTTGGAGCCGGACCGCACGATGCCGCCGGGAAACGGCATGATGCAGCCGTCCAGGGCGGCGATGGCATCGCGTGCGGCCTCGGCCGCCGCCAGTGCGCGAGCCGCATCGGCCGCCAGCAGCAGCAGGTTGCCGCCGCCGACCGCCTCCTTCGTCAACCCGGTCGTGGCCTCGCACAGGAACTCGCCCTCCATCACCGGCAGCCGCCAGAAATGGCGTGCGCCGATACGCTTGGAGACCTGCCAGCCATCGGCGAAATAGCGGATCGCGTCGCCAAGCGGCAGCCGCGTCGCACCGTCCAGCCCCGCGTAGCAGGCCGAGGACGGGCTGGTCAGGATGCACTGGCCAAGGCGGGTGGCGAGCTGCTTCTCCAAACCCTTGCTATCCATCGCGAAGATCAGGATGCGCACGCCCGGCCGCCCGTCCGGCGTATCGCCCGGCGACAGGACGGCATCGATGGCGGCCTCGCACCCACAGGCGATGACCGATGTGGCAAAACCGGTGAAGGAGCGGGCTGCCTCCATGGCCCATGCCGCGTCGACCGCCGTGATCACGATGGCCGTGCCCCGCATCGGGAACGCCTCGGCGAACGTGTCGTCCACGGTCACGCCATTGACGACCCGCGCGCTCATGGCACGACCTCCAGCACGTCGCCGCCGAGGGCGTCGTCCTCCACCTCGAACCAATGGAGGGGCAGGCCGTATTTTTCGTCGTAGAAGGTCTCCAGCCGACGCACCATCGCGCGGTCGCGAGGGCGCGACAGCGCCATCGTATGGCCGGCGGGCGTGGCGGTTACCCGTCCGCCGCGCACCACCGGGACGCCATCCTTCAGCACATGCTCGGCTGCGCCGAACATCGCGGCGACATCCGCGCCCGGGCGATAGACGGCGATATCGGCGCGTGCGCCGGGCGCCAGCGTGCCCCGGTCCGGCAGGCCCAGCAGCCGCGCCGGGGCGGCGCGCGTCATGATGGCGATTTCCGGCAGCGTGTATTCGCGCGAAAGGTCCGCCAGCGCGCTGCGCCTGCGCACGCCCGGCGGCAGGGCGTTCAGCCACTCGGCCCGCAGGTCGCGGCTCATCAGCAGCGCGAAAAGATCCGGATAGGTGGTGAAGGGAGCCCCGTTGGGGTGGTCGGTGGTAAAGAAGACCCGCCACGGATCGTCGATCATCAGGAACAGTTCGAGCCCGATCGCCCACTGCATGGCGTTGTAGTAGTCCGTCTGACGATAGTTCATCGGGACCGCGCCGCCGCCATTGGCATCGCCGTCGATGATGGCCGATTTGCGCGGGCGGGCCAGCGGCCGCCCGGCGAACTGGCGCAATTCATCGGACGAGACGGTAACGGTCTGGCCGAACATGACCTGGCCGATGTCCACGGTCAGTTCCGGCCGGGCGTTGACGAGGTCGGCGAGCCGCCGTGCCAGCGAAGAGAAGCCACGCCGGCCATCGGTGCCGTAGCCGTAGAACTGGATATGAGCCAGGTGCATCGGAACGCCTTCGGCGGCAATCATCGTCGCCTCCGCGGCGGCCTCTCCGTCGCCCGGCACTCCCAGATTGTTGCAGTGGACGTGCAGGGGATGGGCTATGCCCAGCCTCTGTACGCTGTCCTGCAGGGCCTTGACGATACGCCGCGACGAGAGCCCGTAGCCGGGCACCTCGTCGTCGAAACCGAAGCTTCGCACATCGGCCTTGAAGGCGGCTGACCCGCCGGCATTGATGCATTTGACGCCGAGAGCCCCGGCGGCGGAAACCTGCCAGGCGACATAATCGTCGATTTCGGCCTCGCTTGCGCCGTCCCGCAAGCGTGACAGCAGGAAGTCGTCATTGCCCAGGACCACCAGCGCCGCACGGTCGATGATCGGGATATCGGCCAGTTCCAGATGCGTATGCAGCGCGCCCGACGGCCCCATGGCCGGTTCCACCACCATGGTAAAGCCCATCTGGGCATAGCGTGTACCGGTTTCCCAGGTGGTCCACCCCACCTGCGAAAGGGGCGTTCCGGCCGGACGCGGCGCATGGGCCGGGTGAAACTCGGGCAGCAGGAGCCGCGCCGTATTCACCAAACCGCCGGCGATATGGGAATGGATGTCGATGCCGCCGGCCATCACGACAAGGCCGGTGCAGTCGATTGCCTCGACCGTGCCGGAAGCGCCTTCCGCGATCCGGCCATCGGCGACGACGACATCTCCGACCGCGTCGCGCCCTGCGGCCGGGTCCAGGACGCGGCCGCCCTTCAACAGGATCGTCATGGCCGCCCCTCCGCTGAAACCTGCTGTCGCACCGCCTGCTCGAGGGCACGCAGCACCTGATGCATCGCGGTCCTCGCCGGTTGCTCGGCCGTGGAGCTCTGGCCGAAACTGCCGAGTTGCGGGCGATAATAGACGGGCCGGTCGGGCACGGCGGCACGGATGACGATGCCGGCGGCATCGTCCCGGAACGCCGGCCCGATGGCGATATGGCTGCCGTCGATGACGTCGGCCTTTTCGGATACGGCCACTACGAGGTCGCATTCTCCGTCCGCGATCATGCGCCTGCCGTCGAACGCATAGGGGTCGTGGTGCGGCGCTCCGCCCGCGTAGGATACGCGCAGAGGGAAGCCGGTGATGGACGTGGAGAGGAGCGCCGCGCCATAGGCGCCATCGTCCGGCAAAAGCGGCATGGCGGTAAAGCGACGTCCCGTATTCAGATCGTCCACCAGCCCGGCCGCCATCTCGTTGCCGATCGCGTCGGTCGCAGCCGCCGGCCAGACGACCACACCGAACCGGCCCCCCTGCACGAAGCCGAGAAGCCGCGCGTGATCCGCCTCTGCCAGCGGGCCGGAACCGTGGCGCTGTCCCTTGAGAGAGGCGCGCAGAACGGCAAGGGCCTCCGTCAGGCGGTCCGGCGGACAGGCGGCGAACTCCGCCTCGATCATCGCGGGAATGGCGCAGGGTGGGCTTGCCGGGCCCAGCCAGAAAAGGCGCCTTGGGCCTGGCTGCGGTGCCGGCAGGTCCGGCCCGGCCTTTGCAAGGCCCTCCAGAAAGCCGGGCGCCGGCGCCGCGGCGTCGGCGCCCACCACCAGCACCCGGTCGGCGCGGCGGCGCACTTCCGACGGCACGCCCAGGATCAACCCATGATCGCGGAATGCGGACAGAAACGGATAGATGCGGCCAGACCCGGCGTGGTCGATGACACCGCCGCAGGCACGGGCGAGGCGGTGGGCCGAGCGCACGACGTTGGCGTCCGCATCCAGCCCGGTCACCAGGACGTGCCTCGCCTGGACAAGGGCCAGGGCCGCGGCGTCGATGGCTTGATCGAGGGCAATCTCGGCCCCCGCAACGAATGCACTGCCCAACTTGATCGCTTTCTGGCGCCCTGAAACGATTTCTAGTCGAGGCGGCCATGGAGGTGAAGCGCAAAAAGGTGCTGCAATGCGCAATGGCGGCAAGCGCGACTTGTCTTGGCGGTTGCAATCTTTTGACTCATAATACCCCTGGGCACGCGATGGCAGGGGGATTCGTGAAAACGGACGTCGTCCGCGTCTTGGCTCCGGCGCGCCTACATCTTGGCTTTCTTGACATGAGCGGCAGTCTTGGCCGCACATTCGGTGGCATCGGGCTTGGCATTGCCGAGCCCCTGACATGCCTGACCCTGTGCCATGCCGCGGGTAGAGCCCACAGCATTACCGGAATGGAAGGTCGGCGCGCCGCGCGCTACCTGGAGGCGATCTCGCATCAACTGGCGCTGCCGGGCCCCTTCTCGCTACATGTATCGCAGGCCATTCCCTCTCATGCGGGGCTCGGCTCCGGCACGCAACTGGCGCTCTCCGTCGCGGCGGCGGTGCGCCATCTGCAGAAACTGCCGCTGGATCCGGAGGGCGATGCGGCGCGGCTTGGCCGGGGTCTGCGCTCCGGCCTGGGGGCCGGCCTGTTCCGCCGTGGCGGCTTGATGGTGGATGGCGGCAAGGGCAGCCGGGATACGCCTCCGCCCATCGTGTCGCATCTGCAGTTTCCGTCCGACTGGCGCGTGCTCCTGGTCATGGACAGCAACGATGAAGGCATCCACGGTGCGGCCGAGACGCAGGCCTTCCAGCGGCTCCCTCCCTTCCCGGAGGGCGATGCGGCGCGCATCTGCCGCCTCACCCTGATGCAGATGCTGCCATGCGTCGCGGAACGTGACATCGAGGGGTTCGGCGCCGCCGTCCACGAAATCCAGCGCATGGTCGGCGCGCACTTCGCCCCGGCCCAGGGCGGCGTCTTCACCAGCCCGCGCGTCGGCGCGGCCATGGCGGCCCTGGATGCCATGGGTGCTCACGGTACCGGGCAAAGCTCCTGGGGGCCGACGGGATTTGCCTTCGCCGACAGCGAGGATACCGCGCAGAATCTCCGGCGCGGTCTCGTCGGCAGGGGCCTGGCCGACGGCCTCGACATACGCGTCGTTGCGGCGCGTGGTGGCGGAGCGGTCGTCGAGACCGTCTCGCACGGGCTGGAGGGCATGGAACATGACAGGATGGAGGGAGCCCGATGAGCGAAGCGAAAATTCTGCACATGCTGACGCCGCACAAGCATGTCAGCCCGTTCGACGTGAACATGGCTGTCGATGCGGGCTTCGGCGTCGTGCTTCCCTATGAATCGGTGGAGTTGTCGGAGGTGGCGGATCTGGTCCAGGACGCCATATTCTCGCGTCCGCCGAAATGGGGGCGCTCGACGGCGATCTTCTTCGGCGGCGACGACGCGGTCCTGGCCCTCGACATGATGGAAGCGGCGCGCAAGGCGATGGTGCCGCCGTTCGGTGTCCACCTCTTCGCCGATCCCGCCGGCTCCTTCACCACCGCGGCCGCCATGGTGGCATCCGTCGAATCCGTGTTGAAGGCCGGGCAAGGCAAGACGCTCGGGCAGAGTTCGGTGGCCGTATTCGGCGCAACCGGCGTCGTCGGCTATTGCGCCGCCGTCATCGCCGCCCTCGAGGGCGCCCGCGTAACCCTTGTCGGGCACAACGGGGTAGAGAGGGTGCGCAAGCGGGCCGACGAGATGAAGGCGCGCTTCGACGTGACCGTCGATGCGGTGGATGGGCCGGACGACACCGCCAAGGCAGACATACTAGGCAGGGTCGACGTGGCGCTGGCCGCTGCCAAGGCGGGCGTCCGCGTGTTGGATCGCAGCGTTCTGCAGGGTTCGGACAGCCTGCGCGTCGCCGCCGATGTCAACGCGGTTCCGCCCGCCGGCATCGAGGGCATCGACCCGTTCGACGACGGCAAGCCCATCGAAGGCACGAATGCCGTGGGCATCGGTGCGCTGGCCATAGGCAACGTCAAGTACAAGACCGAATCCGGGCTGTTCAAACGGATGATCGAAAGCGATGCGCCGCTGGTCCTCGACTTCCGCGACGCCTTCGCCTTCGCCCGCCAGATCAAGGTTGGATAGGGTGGCGACAGCCTGTCTCCTCGTCGCGGCGTTCTCCGCCCGCCAGATCGCCCGCTCGGCCGTCGCGGCGGGTTACGACGTCCTTGCGGTCGATTTCTTCAACGACAGGGACCTGGCCCCCTTGTGCCTTGCCAGCGAATGCCTCCCGGGCGACTATCCGGACGGCTTTTCAGGCCCGGCGCTGATGGCTGCGCTGACGCGTTTGGCCGAAGGGCGGCGCCCCTTCGGCTTCGTCTACGGCGCCGGATTCGAGGATCGGCCCGACCTTCTCAGCGAGATCGCGCGGTTCTGGCCGGTACTGGGCAACGATGCCGCGACCGTGCGCCGCATCAAGGACCCCATCCTGTTTGCCGGAGCCTGCGCGGCGGCCGGCGTGCCGCACCCGGAAACGCGCATGACACCGCCGGCCGACAGGCGTGGCTGGCTGGCCAAGCGGCAAGGCGGCGCCGGCGGCGGGCATGTCGTGCCCGCCGAAAGCCTGGTGGACCCGGCCGGCCATTACTTCCAGCGCATCGTTCCGGGCGAGCGCCTGTCGCTGGGCTTCGTCGCGCACGGCAGCCATATCGCCAGCCTCGGCATCACGCGCCAATGGTGCGATCCGGTGGCGTCTGCCCCCTACCGGTATGGCGGGGCCGTCGGGCCGCTGGACCTCGGCGTCGAGACGCAGCTCGCCGAGGCCGTCGAAGGCGTGCTCGGCCGGATTCCGCTGATCGGCATCGGCAGCGCCGATTTCGTGGTCGACGGCTCGGTAGCGACCCTACTGGAACTCAACCCGCGCCCCGGGGCCACGCTGGATGTCCACGATACCCCGGACGATCCGCTGCTGGTCCATCACCTTGCAGCCGTGCAGGGCCTGGGCAGCCGGTGGCGGCCGAAGCGGCCGGGCATCCGGGCCAGCGGCCTGGCCTGGGCCAGCGAAGCCGGCATCGTGGACAGGGCCTTCGCGTGGCCCGGCTGGGCGGCCGACCTGCCTGCCGACGGTGCGCAGGTCGCCGCCGGGGAACCGCTATGCACCGTCTGCGTGGAAGACGGGGCCCACGACGGAGGGGAGGCAGATGCCCGCCGGCTTTTCGACAGCCGGCGCGCCCATCTTCTCTCCAGTCTCAGAAGGGATGCCGCATGACGAGCGACCATGTTTCCGTCAACCGGGGGGCGCTGCCGCTCGTCGACAGGCTGAAGCGGCACGCCGCCGCGCTGCGCGTTGCGGTCTCGCAAGGCGCAGCCGGCGAAACCCTCATCGATGCCGGGGCCCGGACGCAGGGCAGCATCGAGGCGGGCCGGGTCATCGCGGAAATTTGCCTGGGCGGCCTCGGCACCGTGCGGCTCGATACCGGCACGGGGCTGCCCAACCACCCCTTCGGCGTCACCGTGGCCACCTCGCGGCCCGTACTCGCCTGCCTTGCCAGCCAATATGCCGGCTGGCAACTGACGCATGGCACGGGTAAGGAGGGCTATTTCGCCATGGGCTCCGGCCCGGCCCGCGCATTGGCCCGCCGCGAACCCCTGTTCAAGGATATCGACTACCGGGACGACAGCGATGCCGCGACATTGGTGCTGGAGACGTCGAGTGCACCGCCGGAGGCCCTGGTGCGCCGCCTGTGCGAGGATTGCGGCGTTGAGCCGGCAAACCTGACACTGATCTATGCCCCGACGCAAAGCCTTGCCGGGACGGTGCAGATCGTGGGGCGGGTGGTCGAAGTGGCGCTGCACAAGGCCCATGAGATGGGGTTCGCCCTTGCCGACATCGTCGAAGGCATCGGCACCGCCCCGCTGCCGCCGCCCCACCCCGACTTCATCACCGCCATGGGGCGCACCAACGATGCCGTCATCTATGGCGGGCGTATCCGTCTGCATGTCAAAGGGCCGGCTGCCGAGGCGCGACGCCTGGCACAAGACCTGCCCAGCAGCATGTGCAAGGATTACGGAGAACCTTTCGCGGAGATATTCCGCCGCTTCAACGGCGATTTCTACAAGATCGATCCGACGCTCTTCTCGCCTGCGGAGGTGACGGTCGTGGCGCTCGAAACCGGCGAAACCTTCCGGTCCGGCGGGCTCGACGAACGGCTCGTCGACAAATCCTTCGGTTGAGGCCACGATGCGCATCGTGCTTCTGTCCGCCGCGCCCGACCGACATGCGCGGCAGTTGGAAAAGGCATTCTCGGCGCTCGGCTGCGACTGCCGCCGCTTCGAAACGGCGCAGATCGGCTTCGACACCGGCGCTGCCCACGGCGTCGTCATGCCGTGGCTGGGCGAGGCGTTGCCCGACGCCGTCTGCCTGCGCACCATGGCCGGCGGCAGCTTCGAGGCGATCACCCGTCGTCTCGCCATCCTGCATGCCCTTTCGGCGCTCGGCGTCGTGGTGTCCAACGACGCGCGGACGGTGGAGCGCTGTACCGACAAATCGATGACGAGCTTCCTGCTGGCGCGGGCCGGGCTGCCCTCCCCGCGCAGCCATGCGGTGGAGACGCGCGATCAGGCGCTGGCCATCCTGGCCGCGGCACCGGGGCCCCTGGTGCTGAAGCCGCTGTTCGGCGCACAGGGAAAGGGCATCCGGCTGGTGGAAACGCCGGACGACCTGCCAGAGCCCGCCGATGTCGGCGGCGTGTACTATCTCCAGGAGTTTATCGGCCATCGGCGTGCAGGGGCATGGTGCGACTATCGCGTCCTGGTATCGCGGGGGGTGGCGGTAGGCGCCATGATGCGTCGCTCGCCGGCCAGTTGGATCACCAATGTCGCCCAGGGCGCGGAGGCCGTCGGCATCGCGCCGGATCCCGAGCTGGAGCGGCTTGCCGTCGCTGCGGCGGACGCGGTGGGAGCGCAGTTCTGCGGCGTCGACCTGATACGGGACGCCGATGGCGCGGCGCAGGTGATCGAAGTCAATTCCATGCCGGCCTGGACCGGGATGGAACAGGCAACCGGCATCGACGTCGCCGCCATCCGCGCCCGCGACCTCGTCGCCGCGCTTCGCGCAGAAGACCGGCGTCGCATCCGGAGCGTGCGGTGAAAAGCGCGGACGAGATCGCGGCCCTGTTCATAATGGCATGCCGCGCCGAACTGGAAGCGCTGAAGCCGGGCAACGTGCATCGCTTCGAAGCCGGCCACGGCATGACGGTCGAGGATTTCGAGACGAGCGCCGATATATCGGCGCCGTTTCTCTGCGCTCGGGGCGCCGGCGTCGGCGCGCGTGTCCTTCGGGCGGTCTCGGCCACGCGCAAGGCTGTGGGCCAGAACACCAATCTCGGCATCCTGCTGCTCTGCGCCCCACTGGCGAAGGCGGCCGAGCGGACGGAAGGGCCGCTGCGCACGCAACTTCAAACGGTGCTTGCCGATATGAGCCCGCAGGATGCCGAAGACACGTTCCGCGCCATCGCGCTGGCCGCTCCCGGCGGGCTCGGCACGGCGCCCGAGGCGGACGTCCGCCAACAGCCGCACATCGGCCTGCGCGCGGCGATGCGCCTTGCCGCCGACCGTGACCTCATCGCGCGCCAATATGCGAACGGCTTTGCGGACATCTTCGATATCGGCGTTCCGCTCGCGGCGGGCCGCCCCATGGAAAGGGCGGCACAGGACGTCTTCCTGGCCTTCGCCACGGCGGCACCCGACAGCCATGTCGCCCGCAAGTTCGGCCATGCAACGGCGACCGACCTGATGTATCGCTTTCGCGCCCTGGCCGGCGCCCCGCAGGAGGCGTTGGCGACCTTCGATCGCGTGCTGAAGGCCGAGGGGTTGAACCCCGGCACCAGCGCGGACATGACGGTTGCGTCGCTGTTTGCCGCCGCGCTGGACGAAAAAGCGTCGACGCCATGCGGAACACGGCCTTGGAGCCATGGAAAGGATTGACGAGGCCGCAACTGGAGGTCAGTCTCTTGCCAACTGTCTGGCTAACCGGTCCCCCACGGACGTTGAGAACAAGGGCAGTCAGGACCAACCCGGAGGAGGGTCGGGTTTGCGGGGGGAAATTCGTGCGCCGCGAGGGGCGTCTTTCCATTCCGCACGACTGTTCCGACGGGGGTCCGGCATCGCGCCGGCACCAGCCGGATCGTGAACAACCAGGGAGAGACATTGACCATGGCGAAGATCAATAAGGTTCTGGTCGGCGAGTCGCTTGTCGGCGAGGGCAACGAAGTCGCGCATATCGACCTCATCATGGGGCCGCGCGGCTCGGCCGCCGAAAGCGCCTTCTGCAACGCGCTGACCAACAACAAGGACGGCTTCACCTCGCTGCTCGCCGTCATCGCGCCCAATCTCGTGACCAAGCCCAACACGGTCATGTTCAACAAGGTGACGATCAAGGGCGCCAAGCAGGCCGTGCAGATGTTCGGTCCGGCGCAGACCGCCGTGGCGCGCGCCGTTGCCGACGCCGTCGAAAAGGGGATCATCCCGCAGGACGAGGCCGACGACATCTTCATCTGCGTCGGCGTCTTCATCCACTGGGAAGCCGAGGACGACGCCAAGATCCGGGATTACAACTATCGCGCCACGCTGGAATCCATCGAGCGCGCCGTCAACGGCAAGCCGACGGCCGCCGAAGTGGTGGCGCAGAAGGGCGCCGCGCACCACCCCTTCGCCGGAGCGGGCGCCTAGACACGAGACCATCCCGAGGAAGACGAACCGGCGATGAAAGCAGGCCTTCTTCGGCGATTGGCCGCCATATTCGGGTTTCAGTAGAGGGCGCCGATCCGCCCATCGTGAAGCGCCGTGGCCACCAGGGCCCCGGCGCATCCCTGCCTTGCCAGCGTCTCGAGATCGTCGGCATGGCGGACGCCGCCGGCGGCATATACGTCCCGTCCCTCCGCACGGTCCAGGACCGCCCGTATGGTGTCGATCTGCGGTCCCGCGCCGCTGCCCACCGCGGCCATCGTCATGCAGATGACGCGCGTCGGCCAGGAGCGGCAGGCGGTCAGCCAGGAGGGCCCTCCAAGGAAACCCACGGCGGAGAAATCCAGCGACAGCACCGCCTCCGATGGCAGTTCCACCGCGGCCGGGGCCAAGCTTTCCGTGCCGAAGACCGGGCGCATGCCGTCCGGCAGCCGGGCCGCGTGCCCGGGCGCGCCGAAGCCACCATCCACCCAGATGTCCACGCCCGGCACGCGCATGCCGATGCGCGCCAGAAGATCCCGCTGCAACGCGCCGCCCATGATCGCATCGAGGTCGGCGACGTAGAGCGTGTCCGCACCGGCTGCGCGCACCAGCCCGGCGGCGAGGTCGGGCGCATCGTCGGCGCAGCCGAGCGGCGTGCGGATCGGCGCATAGGCTTCGCGCCGCCCGCCGCGCCCATGCACGACGACGCCGCCCATCAGGTCCAGAACCGGAACGATCCGCATTCGCCTCTTTCCTTTCATGCCATTTTACGGTCCTTTCGGACCTTGTCGCAAACAGGCGCAGGTACGCAAAGGCAATGACCGGCATGGAACGGCGGCTCGGCTGGGATGTGGGCGGGGCCCATCTGAAGGCCGCGCTCTTCGAAAACGGGCGGCTCGTCGGCGTCTGGCAGGAGCCCTCCCCGTTGTGGCGGGGGCTGGAACACCTCGATTCGGCACTCGACCGCATCCTTGCCGCGACAGGCGCCGTCCAGCGCCACCACCTGACGATGACGGGCGAATTGGCCGACATCTTTCAGGACAGGGCCAGCGGGGTGCGGCTCCTGTGCCAGCGGCTGGCCGCCCGGCTGGGCGAAGAACTGCTCGTTCATGCCGGCCCGCGCGGGTTGCTGTCGGCGGCCGACGCCGCCCGGCACCCGGGGCTGGTGGGCTCGGCCAACTGGCATGCCAGCGCCGCCTTCGTTGCCCATACGGTCGAAACCGCGCTTTTCCTGGACATGGGGTCGACGACCACGGATATCGTTCCAATCGCCGGCCGGGCGGTACGCAATGCCGGCTACACGGACAGCGAGCGGCTGGCCTGCGGAGAACTCGTCTACCAGGGCTTCACGCGCACCAGCCTGATGGCGGTGGCGCGCGCGGTTCCCTTCCAGGGCCGGATGGCGCCGCTGATGGCCGAGCATTTCGCAACCATGGCGGATGCGGCGCGGTTGGCCGGCCATCTGGACGAGGAGGACGACCAGATGCCCACGGCCGACGGCCGGGACAAGACGCCGGCCCATTCGCGGGCCCGTCTGGCCCGCATGCTGGGCGCGGATGCGGCCGACGGCAGCGACGAGGACTGGCGCGGCGTTGCACAGGCCCTCACGGAAGCACAGTTGCGGCTCGTCCACGACGCCCTGTCGCTTGTCCTGTCGCGGGGGGATCTGGCGCCGGACGCCCCGCTGGTCATCGCCGGTACGGGCCGTCCGCTGTTGCGCCGGCTTGCGCAGCGCCTGGACCGGGGCGTCATAGAGTTTGCCGATCTGGCGGACTGCCGGCCCGGCCTGCGCGAGGCGGCCAGCCGTGCCGCACCGGCCGTTGCCCTTGCCTGCGGGGGCCGGCAAGCCTGACCGTAAGGTAAGGCGCCCGGCCGTTAGCGGACGGCTTTCAGAGCCGTCCGACGGTACCGTGCGCTATGGCCTCATTCGCCGCGCGGCGCGCGGCCCCATCCCAGCGCATGGTAGAGGACGATGGCGCCGATGGTGGCGGTGCCGATGCCGTCCAGCGTAAAGCCGGCGACATCCAGCTTGAAATTGCCGGCGCCCAGAACGAGCGCCACCCCCACCGTGATCAGGTTGCGCGGATCGGCGAAGTCCACCTTGTTCTCCACCCAGATGCGGCCGGCCGTCGCGGCGATGAGGCCGAAGACGACGACGGACAATCCGCCAAGCACCGGCCCGGGGATGGTCTGGATGAGCGCGCCGAATTTCGGCGAGAAGCCGAGCAGGACGGCGATGGCAGCGGCCACCAGGAACAGGAGCGTCGAGAAGATGCGCGTGACGGCCATGACGCCCATGTTCTCGGCATAGGTCGTCATGCCGGTTCCGCCGAACGAACCCGACACCATCGTCGCGATGCCGTCGCCGATGAAGGCGCGGCCGAGATAGGGATCGAGGTTGCGGCCGGTCATCGCGCCGATGGCCTTGATGTGTCCGAGGTTCTCGGCCACCAGAATGATGACGACCGGGGCAATGAGCGTGACGGCCGACGCCGAGAAGACGGGTGCCGTAAAGCGCGGCAGCCCGAACCACGCCGCCGCCGCGACGCCGGAAAAATCCACCGGCGCGCCGAGGCCCATGCCATTGGCAAGGACGAGATAGAGGATATACGCGGCTGCCCCGCCGATCAGGATCGGCAGCCGCCGCGCCATGCCGGGCGCATACACGGCCACAAGCCCGACGGCGGCAACCGTGGCGATGGCCACCCAGCGCGACAGCTGGTCGCCATCCGGGCTGGCCGGCGATATGCCCGATGCGCTTGCGATGGCGATGGGTGCGAGCACGAGGCCGATGGCGGCCACGATCGCGCCCGTCAGCACCGGAGGCATCAGGCGCTCGATCCAGCGATGTCCTGCCGCCATCACGACAAGGCCGATTAGCGCGTAGATCGCGCCGGCGACGATGATGCCGCCCAGCGCCAGGGCGATATTGGGGTTGGGTGCGCCGGCCATCGCGCCGGTGGCCACGAGGACCGGTCCGATGAAGGCGAAGGAGGAGCCCAGATAGCTCGGCACGCGCCCGCCGACGGCGATGAAGAAGATCAGCGTGGAGATGCCGGAAAACAGGATCGACACATTGGGGTCGAAACCCATGAGGATCGGCGCAAGGACGGTGGAGCCGAACATGGCCACGACGTGCTGGAGCCCCAGCACGACCGTCTGGCCGGCCGGCAGTCGCTCGTCGGGCAGGATCCGCCCTTCGGTCTTCAACGTCCAGCGCGGGAAGTAACCGCCTTTATCGCTCATCATAGCCCCTCATGCCGCCCCTGCCCCGATCAGGTTCCGGCGCGCTCGTCGCGGTAGAATGCCGCAACCTTGTCCATCAGCCAGTCCCAAGCCTGCCTTTCGCGCGGACCGGCGGTCTTGTCCACCGCGATCTGCAGGTAGGCGATCTCATCCTCTACTTTCCGGCGCGGCAGCATCGACAGGCGGCTGGCCAGGATGGCCAGTTCCAGCACCGCGGCACGTGCCCGGTTCATGCCGGTGAAGGGCGCATGCGCGGCGGATGCGACGACCCGGCAATGGTATCTCGGTCGTACCGCATCCTCTTCCACATGCTCGACCCGCAGCACGTCATGGGCCAGCGCCGCGGCAAGGCGCGGCACGGGGCAATTGTCCAGCGGCACCAGCGGCCAGTCTTTCCGACCGGTCAGGCAGCCGGCGAAGATCAGCACGTCGTCGGTATAATTGGCGACGGCGAAGCCCGTCTCCTCGATGTTCGCGAGCGTCGTCGACGGGCGGAACGGCGCGACGATCCATTGCCCAGCCTCATCCTCGCCCGCCGCGATGATGCCCAGCGGGGCGATATGAACGCGGCCCGCTGCCGACACGCTGGTCAGGATCGTTTCCCGGATCATGGCTCGCCCGCCCCGTCGCGCCGGGCCTTCAGCGTGTGGCCCGCCTCCGCGAGGCGGGTGCGATCCTCGTCCCCGGCTTCCGGCGTCGCCACCCCGAACCGCAGGGGCTCGTCCTGCGCGAAGCGCTTGCCGAGGCGAAAGGCGATCTCCGCCTTCTGCAGTTCGGCACCCAGATAGAAAGCGTGGGCCGGGTCTCCCGCCACGTCCAGCAGCGGATAGAACGAGAAGGCATCGCCATGCACCGCATGCTGCCCGCGCGTGAAAAGGTGGATGCCGTCCTCGGCCACCTCGATACGGTAGTTGCGGTCGCGCACCGCAGCGGCCTGCTCCGCAATGTCGGCGGCGCTGTTGGCCACCGGCCTCAGGTCGTGCACCTGCGACAGCGCCGGGGAATAGCCGCGCGGCAGAGCGTTGTCGGCGCGCGCGGCATGCATGATGCGGCGGGCGATGTCGTGTTCCTCGATGGTGCGGCGTGTGTGGGCGCTGACATGCACGACGAGCAGGTTACGAACGAACAGCTCGGAGGCGATGCCCAGCAGCAGCGCCGTGATGCCGGAGCTGTCGGCCTCGGTCAGTTCCGTCAGGTTGCCGGTCCCCATCATGATGTCGATATGGGGCCGCGCCGCGCGCAACGCGTGATAGCGCGCCAGCGAGTCGGTGAAACCGAAATGGATCGGGTCGAGGACCGGATCGGCGATGAAGGACAGGCCGCGATCCGTCGCGGCGTCCACCGCGCGCAGGAGCGATCCGAGGTCGCGCGGCTCGGCCGGCACGAGAATCGGAATGCAATCGCCTTCCTGCGCGATGTCGAGCGTATGTTCGGTCAGGCTCAACAGGAAATCGGCGCCCGCGCGCGCCGCGCGTACCAACTCTCCCCTGTTGGCACTGTCGACGCTGACGGCCAGCCCTTCCGCCTTCAGCGCGTGCACCGCATCCTCCAGATGCGGAAAGGGCGTATCCGGCAGGCAGCCGAGATCGATCACATCGGCGCCGGACAATGCCATGGCCCGCGCCCTTTCGACGATGGCGGGCAGTGACAGGGCGGAGGCATCGACGATCTCGGCGAATATGCGCATGTCGTGCCTGGATAGGTCCGCCGCCTTGCGGCCTCGCCCCAGGAACTGCGGCAGGTCCGCGACCTCGTCCGGCCCGCGGGTGACGGCGACGCCGAAATGCCGCTCCAGGCTTTCGAGATCGGCGCGGCATCGACCCGGTACGACGATCCTGTCGGTATCGACCGGCAGTTCCAGCCGCCGCCGGATGATATCGCCCGTCAACAGCGCGGCGACCTTTACGCCCATGTCGCGGATGGAGAAATGGAAGTCGGTCGGCCCCATCTCGGCCAGGACGCGCTCCAGCCGGGGCAGCGCCAGCCGTCCGGTCAGGAACAGGAGGCGCTGGCCGGTAAACGGACTTGCAGGCGGCGGCGCCCCGTTCACTCCGCCGCTTCGACGGCGTAGGACCCGGGCGGCGTGCTGCGCCGAATGGCGCGGCCCGGGACGCCTCCTCCTGAAAGCCGCTTGGCCGCCAGGGTCAGGTCCGAAGGGCCGGCTACATAGACGCTCGTCTCCGGCTGAAGCAGCTTGACGAAGGAGGAATCCACCACGCCCGCCGCCGAGATGGCGTCGAGCGTCGAGCCTTCGGGCATGTCGAGCTGCTTGATGAGGCAGAGCGAGCAGCCGGAGAACTGCCCCGCCAGCCACGCGGCCAGGCTGTCGGACGTCACGCTCCAGTTGCGTGGAATCTCGC
Organism: Aureimonas sp. OT7; assembly: GCF_014844055.1. Lineage (NCBI taxonomy): Bacteria > Pseudomonadati > Pseudomonadota > Alphaproteobacteria > Hyphomicrobiales > Aurantimonadaceae > Aureimonas > Aureimonas sp. OT7. Next base: position 1,186,282 of record NZ_CP062167.1, on the reverse strand, counting down.
CGGCACGCAGGGCCAGCTTCGCAGGCATCCAGACCGGTATTCGGCCGGCATCCAGCTCGCGCCGGATGGCCTCCATCGAGGCGACGGCCACAAGCCTGTCGCCAAGACTCGCAAGGGCGCGGCCAAACTGTTCCATGGCCAGGATGGCCATGTGGTGGGCCGCATCGTCGTCAAAGCCGATCACCGGCTGGAACCGGCGCACCACATCCGCGAAGGGTCCGCCTCCGGGCACCAGGACCAGCGGCCGGGACGCCTTTTCCATGCTTGCGACCCACAGTTTCAGGTCGGGAGAAGAAATCGAGCTTCCTCCGACTTTGACGATGAGCAGGTCCTTCACTCTGCGGACTCCTTGATCGTTCAGGCAAGGCGCGCGGCGATCCCGGAAGGCACCGTGCGGCCGGCCGCCACTCTTTCGCCTTTTTCCGACGAAGGGCAAGGGTGACGGCCGATCAATTCGATGCTGCGCCGCAGCATGCCGCGCTGGCTTCGCGCCGGATTTCTATGCCTGCCGCCTCCGGTCCGAGATCGAGTTTCTCGACCTTCACGGTCACGGCGGCCACGCGGCTGTCCATAAGGATCGTGGCGGCGAGTTCTTCCGCGATCGTTTCCACGAGATCGACGTGCCCGCGCGCCACGATGCCGCGCACGGCATCCATCATGAGGTCGTAGGAGTAGATGTCGGCCATCCCGCCCGGACCGGTCTTCCGTCTCGGAACCTCGGCCTCGATGGAAAATCGCACGCGTTGCCGCCGCCCGCGCTCGAAGCCATAGGCCCCGATCTCCATGTCATGGACGAAGTCGCGGATGAAGACCCGGTCCACCGGGCCGGCCCCCGCCGATCCTTCCGCCGCCGGGCCCGCCCGCGGATGCACGAGTGCGGCAATGTCGGCCACCCGCGCCGCCGCGATGCCGCCTCCCCGCTTGCCGTCGGTCAGGGCGCCGCGAAAGCCGAGATAATCCGGGCGCAGCGGCATCAGGCGGGGCACGTCTGGAGCCTCGAGTGCTCCGGCAAGCCCGCAGAAAAGGTCGAGGCTGCGCGACGCTTCCACGAAAGCCGACAGGGTAGGAAGCGGCGCATGGTCGATCAGGCGGCGACCGTCCTTGCGCGCCGTATCCAGCATGACGCCGGCAAATCCAGCTGCCGCGATGCGGTCCAGCAACCGGAGATCGACGCCCTCGTCGGCAAACAGGACCGCGATCAGCCGCGTCGCGCCGGCATGTGCTGCAAGTTTTTCAAGGGCCGCATCCAGTTGCGCGGTGTCCGGCGTCGAAAGCCCCACCTTGACGAAGTCCGCCTGCCGCCGCGCGGCGACTGCGGCCGCGAGCGCCTCCGGCGCCATGGACAGCGTTCCGGCGACGGCGGAAACGGGCGTGCGCCCGGCAACCGCCGCCAGCACGTCGGCCAGGCTTTCCGGGTCGGCCGCCCCCAGCGCGCCGGCATCGGGTTCCTTCACGTCGATGATGTCGGCGCCGTTTTCCAAGGCGGTCAGGGCCTCGGCGCGGTTTCGGACGCTTGCCAGGAATTTCGTCGCCATGATCTCGGGTCATCCATCGCTGCGGGGCCAATCTCCCTATAGGCCGCAGCGCCCGTTCTTGAACAGGGACAGGGCGACGAACGGGAAAAAGTCACCTTGCGGCTGGGCATCTTTATGCCTTTCCCTTGGGCAAAACTTCGGGGGGAGGCTCGACCATGAAGATACCCATCGCCACCCTGGTCGCCGCGATGGCCCTCGGCCTTGCCGGCGTGGCAGAGGCCCAGCAGCCGGGCCCGGAAACCACCGTCATCCGTATCGGCCTGCTGCGCGCCTACGAGCCCGTGCTGGCCCTCTCGGCGCTGGATATCCCGCCGGAGACGATCGGCATCGCCGGGGCGGAACTCGGCATCGCGGACAACGACACGACCGGCGCGTTCATGGGCCAGGATTTCGAGCTGACCGTCTCGACCCTCAAGCCGGGCGAGGACATCGGTCCGGCCATGCAGGCCTTCGCCGATGCCGGCGTGCACTTCATCGTCACGGACCTGCCGGCTGCCGATACGCTGAAAGCGGCCGACCTGGCCCGGGTGGCCGGGTCAAGCGTGCTGAATGCCGGGGCGACCGACGACAGCCTGCGCGAAGAAAACTGCCGGTCCAACATGCTTCATACGGCGCCGACCCGTTCGATGCTGACCGATGCGCTGGCGCAGTATCTGATGTGGAAACAGTGGCGCAACTGGGTACTGATCGCGGGCGAGCACGAGAACGACCGGCTTTTCGCCGACGCGATGAGGGCGTCCGCCCGCAAGTTCGGCGGCGACATCCTGGAAGAGCGTACGTTCGAGGATGCGGGCGGCGCCCGCGCCACGGATTCCGGACAGGCACAGGTGCAACGTCAGATCCCCGTCTTCATGCAGGGCCTGCCTGATCATGACGTGGTGCTGGTGGCCGACGAGAGCGAGGTCTTCGGCAGTTTCATACCCTGGCGCACATGGCTGCCTCGCCCGGTCGCGGGCACCGCGGGGCTTGTCGCCGCCTCCTGGCACCCGGCCAGCGAGCAGTGGGGCGGCGCGCAGATCCAGAACCGCTTCGAGAAGATGGCCGGCCGCCGCATGCTGGCGAAGGACATGCAGGTATGGACCGCGATCCGCATCGTGGGCGAGGCCGCGACCCGCACCCAATCGGCGGAACCGGACAAGATCCTGGACTATATCAAGAATCCGGACTTCTCCATCGCCGCCTTCAAGGGCCAGAAGCTGACCTTCCGGGACTGGAACTGGCAGTTGCGCCAGCCGATCCTGCTCGGCGAAGGCCGGTCGGTCGTTTCCGCGTCCCCCCAGGAGGGGTTCCTGCACCAGACGACGGAACTCGATACATTGGGCGTCGACCGGCCAGAGACCGCCTGTCATCTCGTGCCGTGACAAAACACCGCGAAAGCTGCAATCTGTGATCGACGCACGATCCGCAATGGGAGGCTCGATCGAGGGTGTCGCTGCACACGAGGCTGATTCTCGCCATTCTGGGTGCGCTTGGCGCCATGCTGCTGCTGGGTGGTCTCGCAACCGTCCTGCACGTGCGCGAGCGCATCGAGTTGGAGATGCGCTCCGCCCATATCGTTGCCGAACATCGCGTCGCGCGGCAGATCGCCGAACTGCCCGCGACGATGGATCATGAAGCCAAGTTCCGGGCCCTCATCCGCACCTTCGACAGCGACCGCCATGCCCGCCTTTCGCTCATCGGCCGCGATGGACGGACGATCATGCGCTCGCATCTCGACGGCCCCCGACACCCCGCGCCGGCGTGGTTCGCGGCGTTGTTCGCGCCCGGGCCGGAGGTGAGCATCATTCCGCTGCCGGTCCCGGGGCCGGTCGCCGCGCTGGAGCTGACGGTGGACCCGGCCAGCCACACACGCGACGTGTGGACCGACCTCGGGCTCGGCCTCACCTTGCTCGGCCTGTTCGTGGTGACGACGCTGGCGCTGGTCTGGGTGATCGCCCGCACGTCGCTGAAACCGCTTAACGCGTTGCGGCACACGCTCGGCGCCATCGGGCATGGCCGTACGGACGAGCGGGCAGCCCTGGCCGGGCCTCCGGAAATCCGGGCCCTTGCACAGAGCTGCAACGACATGGCGGCGCGATTGTCCGCGATGTCGGCGGACAACCGCCGCCTCGGCGAACTCGTGTACCGGATGCAGGAGGAAGAGCGCGCCGAACTCGCCCGTGACCTGCATGACGAGGTCGGGCCCTTCCTCTTTACCATCGATGTCGACGCCGCGGCCATCGAGCGGGAGCCGGCCGCCGCTGTCAACGAGGAGCGCGCCGGCGCGATCCGCCAGGCGACGGCGCGGGCCCGACAGGCCGTGCGCCGCATCCTGGCCGACCTTCGCCCCGGCCTCCTGCCCGGCCTCGGCCTGCGGGAAACCCTCATGCATCTCGCCCACGACTTCGAAAGCCGTCGCCCGGGTATCCGCATTCGAATTGCCGTGCCGGAGGAGGGGTTCGACGCCCAGACGGACGCGACGCTTCTGATGGTGCTGCGGGAGGCGATGCTGAACGCCCTGCGCCACGGCGAGCCGACACGGCTGGACGTCAGTGTGCGCGCCATCGCCGGCCAGGCCGAATTTTCGGTCGTCGACGATGGCGGCGGCCGCGATGCGGGCGCCGACGGCTTCGGCATCATCGGCATGCGCGAGCGGGTCGAGGCCGCCGGTGGCAGGCTGCGCATCATGGCCGTGGACGCGCCTGCCGGGCTGCGCGTCGAAGGCCGTCTTCCCATCGCGGTAGACGACCGCGTGCACAGACTGGAGGCCGCGGCATGACCAAGGTTTTGATCGTCGACGACCACATGGTGGTCCGCGACGGCGTCCGCCGGCTGATCGCCCCCCTGCATCCCGAAGCCATTGCCGAGGCCGAGACCCCGCGCGACGCGCTGGACGCATTCCGGCGGACGCGGCCGGACCTGGTGATCCTGGATATCAACCTGCGCGGCGGCAGCGGGTTGGAAGTCCTGCGCCGGCTCCACGCGGACGACTCCAGGGCCCGCATCGTCGTGTTCTCGATGTATTCGGACCTCGTCTACGCTACCTCGGCCCGGCGCGAGGGCGCGCTCGCCTATGTGTCCAAGAGCGCGCCATCCGACGAGTTGCTGACGGCCATCCGCCGCGCCCTGCGCGGCGAATCCTATGTGGACTGCGTCACGGCGGCGGCGCAGGAAAACGCCGCCGTCAACGTGGCGGCGCGGCTTTCGACGCGCGAGCTTGAAATCCTGCATATGCTGGGCGAGGGCCAGAGCCTCAACGACATCGCCTCCGGCCTCGGCGTCGCCTACAAGACGATCGCCAACAGCTCGACCCGCATCAAGGAAAAGCTCGGCCTGGAGCGAACCTCGGACCTGATCCGCTTCGCGGTCGAGACGCGCGGCGGCCGGCTCGTGGGCGGTATCTGAGCATTGCCGGTCGTATTTAGCGCGGGTGCCGCCCATTACGGGAACTATTCCCATGGGTCGCGGTGACATTATTCCCTAGCGTCCAGGAAAAGAAGCGCGTGGGGAGGATCGATGACGAAGCCTGTTCTGGCGGCGATGGCCGCCGTGCTCTGCATGTCGGCAAGCCCGGCATTCGCCTACAAGATCTACGTATCGAACGAGCGCGGCAACGATGTCACCGTGCTCGATTCCGCGACGTTCGAGGTGGTCGAAACGATCAAGGTGGGCCAACGCCCGCGCGGTATCGTCGTCTCGCCCGATGGGACCAAGCTTTACGTCTGCGCCAGCGACGACGACACGATCGAGGTCATCGATACGGCCACGCACCAGATCACCGGCACGCTCCCTTCGGGGCCGGACCCGGAACTGATGGTCGTGTCACCGGACGGAACGCTGATGTACGTCGCCAACGAAGACGACAACCTCGTCACCGTCATCGACCTTAAGACCGGCAGCCGGGTGGTGGAGATCCCCGTCGGCGTCGAGCCGGAGGGCATGGGTGTCTCCCCCGACGGAAAGATCATCGTCAACACCTCCGAAACCACCAACATGGCGCACTTCATCGACCGCGATTCCCAGCAGATCGTGGCCAATGTGCTGGTGGATTCCAGGCCGCGCTTCGCCGAGTTCAAGGCAGACAATTCCGAGGTCTGGGTATCGGCGGAAATCGGGGGCACCGTCAGCGTGATCGATGCCGCGACGCGTGACATCAAGCACAAGGTGACCTTCGACATCCCGGGCATCAGCGCGGAACTGATCCAGCCGGTGGGCGTGCGGATCACTGAGGATGGGTCCAAGGCCTATGTCGCCCTCGGCCCCGCCAACCGGGTCGCCGTGGTGGATGCCAATACCTATGAGGTGAAGGACTATCTGCTGGTGGGCCAGCGGGTGTGGCAACTGGCCTTCTCGCCCGATGGCAGCCATCTGTTTTCCACCAACGGCATCTCCAACGACATTTCGATCATCGATACCGCGAGGGACGAGGTGATCCAGTCCGTGCAGGTCGGGGAGCAGCCCTGGGGCGTCGCGGTGGCGGACACGCAATAAAGGGTCAGGACGACCGGATACGAGAGGGAGGAACAGAATGACGATCAGGGCGCACTGGCTGACGCTGATGGCCGCTTGCCTTGCCTTCGCACCGCATGTCGCGGCGCATGCGCAGGGCGGCAATGCGGCGCAGGTACAGGCCGACGACGATGATGACGACGACGATGACGCGGCAGAGGCGCCGGCTGCGGCCGCACCGGCCGGCGCGGGCAACGCACAGATGCCCGCGAGCGCCATGTCGGCAGACGCGCTGGGGCTGCCGCCGCTGTCCCGGTCGAGCCAGGATGTGGAGGAGCTGGTTCTCGGCAGCGCCGACAGCGATTTCGCGGTGAACAAGAAGGATTTCGTCATGCGGGCCGGGCAGGCCTATCGCTGGCGCATCAGCTCCGACGGCGCCCTGGAATACAAGTTCCGCGCGCCGGATTTCTTCCGCAACATCTGGTTCAACCAGATTGTCATAAGCGACCTGGAGCTGCATATGGCCGGGCCACCCGCATGGCTCGAATATGACGCCAAGGGCACGATCCAAATCCAGTTCAACACGGTCCGCCCCGGCAATTTCGAGTGGTGGATCGATGGGCTCGACGGGGCGCAAGCCATGAAGGGCACCATCACCGTCGTTCCCTGAGGCTATCGTGCCGCCCTCCGCAACAGCGACCCGCCCGCAGGCGCTGGAAGTCGACGGCGTCGGCCATGCCTATGGCCGGCGGCGCGCGCTCGACGAGGTGTCCTTCGTCGTGCCGCAGGGCAGCTTCACTGCGCTGATCGGCCCCAACGGGGCCGGCAAGAGCACGCTCTTCTCTCTCGTCACCCGCCTGTTCAACGCGCGCGAAGGCACGATCCGCATCCTGGGCCACGATCTGTCGCGGCACCCTGGGCACGCGTTGCGGCATCTGGGCGTGGTCTTCCAGGGCAGGACGCTGGATCTCGATCTGTCGATCGGCCAGAACCTTGCCTATCATGCCGCCCTGCACGGTATGTCCGGGCGCGAGGCGCGGGCGCGGGCGCGCGAGATCCTGGACGGATCGGAACTTCTGGACCGCCTGCGCGACAAGGGGCGCGCCTTGTCCGGCGGCCAGTTGCGACGGGTGGAAATCGTCCGGGCCTACATGCATCGACCGCGCCTGATCCTGCTGGATGAGCCGACGGTGGGGCTGGACATCGCCTCTCGGGCGGAGATCATCCGCACCGTGCGCCGGCTGGTGCGCGAAGAAGGTGTCAGCGTGCTGTGGGCAACCCACCTCATCGACGAGATCGAGGATGAGGACCGCGTCGTGGTGCTGCATCGCGGCCAGGTCCTGGCCGAAGGCGGCTGCCGCGACGTGATCGAAGCGGAGGGCGCCGGCTCCATCGGCGAGGCCTTCGCAAGACTGACGGCGCTTGCGCCCGTGCAGGCTGCGAGGGCGCCATGATCGTCTACTGGCGTTGCTTCTCCGGAATCGTGGTGCGCGAGGCGCTGCGCTTCCTGCACCAGCGCGAGCGGTTCGTCTCCGCCCTGGTGCGCCCGCTGCTCTGGCTCTTCATCTTCGCCGCCGGCTTCCGGCAGGTGCTGGGCGTTTCCATCATTCCGCCCTACCGCACCTACATTCTCTACGAGGTCTTCATAACGCCGGGGCTGATCGGCATGATCCTCCTGTTCAACGGCATGCAATCCTCGCTGTCGATGGTCTATGACCGCGAATCCGGCTCGATGAAGACGTTGCTCGTCAGCCCGCTGCCCCGCTGGTTCCTGCTGGTGTCCAAGCTTGCGGCGGGGGTGATGGTCGCAGTGCTGCAGGCTTACGTGTTCCTCGCCATCGCCTGGTTCTGGCGCGTCCGTCCGCCCGAGCTCGGCTACCTCACCGTATTGCCCGCCATTATCCTGTCGGGCCTGATGCTGGGCGCGCTCGGCATGCTGCTGTCGTCACTGGTGCGCCAGCTCGAGAATTTCGCCGGCGTGATGAACTTCGTCATCTTCCCGATGTATTTCGCCTCGTCGGCGCTGTACCCGCTGTGGCGGGTGCGGGAGTCCTCGCCGCTGCTCTACCACATCTGCCAGTTGAACCCCTTCACCCATGCGGTCGAGCTGATCCGCTTCGCGCTGTACGGACAGCTCAATCTACCCGCCCTCGCCATCGTCACGGCCTGCACGGCGGCCTTTCTGGGCCTTGCCGTCCTTGCCTACGACCCCATGCGCGGAACGATCGCCCGCAAGGGCGAGGCGCGTCCCGCAAGCTGAACAGGAGATGCCTAATGCGCATTCCCGCCCTCATCGCCTGCGGGCTCTGGCTCCTCCCCACCCTGGCGCTGGCCCAGGCGCCGGCCCCGCGCGACATTCCCGAAGGCTTCGTCCTGCCCGGTCCGCCCCCCACGGGCAATGCCGCCGCAAACCCCGTCCTGGCCGCGCCGGAGCATCATGGCAGCGCCGACTGGCCCTGCATCCAGCGCAAGGTTGCGCGGATGGACGCCGCGCAGATCTGGCCCGCCCCGCCTGAAACCGCCGTAGAGCAGGAGCGCACGCCGGCCGAACGCCAGCTTGTCCGCGAGATCGCCCAGCGTCGCGTGCCGATTCCCGATGCGCGCCAGCGCCTGACCGACCATCTGTCGGCGTTGCCGCCGGAACGGCGCAGGGCCGCCGCCGAAACGGTCTTCATCGATCTGCTGCATGAATTGAACCGCGAGCGGGCCGACGTCATCAACGGCATCGGCCGCTATGCCGGCAAGCAGAAGACCCTTGCCGAAAGCATCCGCGCCGAGACGGCGAAGTTCGACAGGTTGATGAGCCAACCCACGCCCGACCAGAACGAAGTCGCCCGGGAGCAGGAGGCGCTCCTTTGGCAGACCCGGATCTTCGACGAGCGCCGCCAATCCCTGACATATGTCTGCGAGGTGCCTGTCCTGATCGAGCAGCGCATGTTCGCGCTCGGCCGGGTGCTCAGGGATTTTGCGGCAAACGATCGATAGACCTGGCGGGCGACAGGCCCATCGATTCCGACTGCAGGGCGCCATCCGCCGCCACGACACCGCGCCAGACGCGGTTGCCGATCCGCACGGTCAACCGCCAGCGGCCGACATCCTCGCCCTCGCCGCGTTCCACGCGGCTCTGCACCAACCGCCTGGCCATCAGGCCGCGCATCTGCGCCTCGGTGAGGGAAAAACGCGCGGCCAGGAAGCCGGCATCCAGCATGATGCCGTCCTCCTCGACCGTAACGCCCGGATGGTTCGTGTTCATGCGGCCATTATGGACGCCCGGCCGACCGGCGGCCAGACCTCGCTAGGCTTTCTTCTCCTTGATGGAGCGCAGGCCCGTCGCCGCCTTCCAGAGGGGCCCGAGGACTTTCTCGACGATCGGAATCAACGCGAAGCCGGCGGCAAGGCCGACGACGCCCGATCCGATGGCCGTGACCGCCCAGGTCACCGCGCCGGACGCTGCAGGCACGAGGCCGCCCGCGGCTACGGCGATATCGTGGATGAAATGTTCGGGCGCGGCGATCCCATAGCCGGCCAGGCTGTGGACGATGATTCCGCCGCCCACCCAGACCATCGCAGCCGTACCGAGAATGGCGAGCCCCTTGAGGAAGCCCGGCATGCCGCGCACCAGTCCCCGCCCGATCGTGGCCAACGCTCCATTGCCGCGTCTGGCCATCGCCAGGCCGACGTCGTCGGCCTTCACGATCAGCGCAACGGCACCATAGACGGCGACCGTGATGCCGATGGCCACCACCGCCATCACGGCCGCGCGCATCCACACGGTGTCCGGTCCAAGGCCCGCCAAGGTGATCGCCATGATCTCGGCCGACAGGATGAAGTCCGTCTTGATGGCGCTGGCAACGCGCTCGTCTTCCAGCGTCCGTGCATCGGGGGCGACGGTGCCGATCTTCGCCTCGTGCTTGTGCGCCTTGTGCGGGGCGATCTTCTCGTAGACTTTTTCCGCACCCTCATAAGCGAGGTAGAGTCCGCCCAGCATCAGGAGGGGCGTGATCGCCCACGGCGCGAAGCTGCTCAGCACAAGCCCACCGGGCAGAAGAAAGAGCAGCTTGTTGATCAGCGAGCCACGGGCGATACGCCAGACGATGGGAAGCTCCCGGTCGGCGGAAAAGCCGACGACGTAGCGCGGCGTCACCGCCGCATCGTCGATGACGACGCCGGCCGCCTTGGCGCCGGCCTTCGCCGCCTGCGCCGCGACATCGTCCAGCGATGCCGCCGCAACCTTGGTCAGGGCGACGATGTCGTCCAGAAGCGCGATCAGTCCGATACTCATGCCCAGTCCCTCACAGTCGAATCCCGTCGCGTCCCGACGGTCATCTATCTTGCCTTGCGACCCTGCTTGGCAAGGCGAGGTTCCGGCAATTTGGCGGGAGTTTCCCGATGCCGCCCGGCGGCGGCGGTGTCGCCTATTGCGGCTCGTGCGGCTGCATGGGCTGCCCGGCCTCCGACCAGCCGTCGGTGCCCTCCGGATACCATGCGACGGAGGTGTAGCCCATCGCGATGGCGCGCCGGGCGGCATTCCAGCTCATCCAGCAATCCCGCTGGCAATAGAAGACCAGCGGATGCGCCGGGTCGCCACCACTGGCCCTCGCGAGTCCCTCGCTGAAGTAGCGCTCCACCTGCGGGGCGAGATCGCCATAGCCCGTATCGGCAAGCCAGATGGAGCCCGGAATGGCGTCTCGACGCGCGGAATGCCAGATGGTCCCTTCCGGCAGCTTGGCGGGCTTCGGCGCGCGCGGGAGCACATCGACGAACACCGCCTCTCCGTCGCGCCAGAGCGCGACCGCTTCCCCGGTGGTCAATACGCGCGCCCCGGCCAGCGTGACCGGTGTGGGCGCACGATAGTCGGAGCGACGATAATCGCCGGGTTCGCTCACCTCAGCGCCCGCCTGCGCGCCGAAGATCACCGACAGCAGCGCCAGCATGGCTGGTGCGGAGCGCCGCATGGCCTTATCCGCCCTGCACCGGAGTGATGGGCCGGTTCTGCTCGTCCAGCAGCGGGACGCCGTAGGACAACAGGATCTTGTTGATCTCGTCCTGGTTCTCCGCGATCACCCGGTTCAAGGTTCGCTTCCACTCCTGGTCGCTCGGCCGGACGCCCATCGTGATGCGAAACACCATCGCGGGTCCGCGCGGCTCTTTCAGCAGCGGCACGACGACGTAGTCGTTGCCGCCCCTGCGGGCCTGATAAGCGGCAAGCGGGCCCCAGAGCACGGCTGCATCGATGACGCCGTTTTCCAGATCCGCCATCATGTCGGCTGCGGAATTGTCGATCCGCGTATCGACCATCAGCTGGTAACCCTTGGCCTTGCCCATCAGACCGGCCTTGGCGATGAAGGTGGCCGGCGGGGTGCCGGCCACAACGCCGACCGTCTTGTCCTTCAGCCGCGCGTCCTCAAGCGTATCGACGCCGTCGAGCCCGCTGCCCTTGCGATACACGAGCGCATAGGCGGTGCGGTAATAGGCGTTGGTGTTCTGGACCAGCTCGTCGCCCTGCGGATAGCTCATGATGATATCGCAGCGGTGCAGGCCGAGCGTCATCCGCACGAAGCCGGTTGCCTGCGGGAAATAGGTATAGCTGACCGACTTGCGGCCGAGCTTGCCCGCCAGGAAGGTCGCAAGCTCGTTCTCGAACCCTTCGCCCTTCTGGTTGGAATAGGGCATGGAATTGGGGTCGGCGCAGACGCGCAGCACATCCGGATCGACCAGCTCGATGGCGCCGCCGAAATCCCTGTCCTGCGCGCGGGCGGAAGCCGGTGCGAAGGCGCCGGCCACCACGAGCGCCATCACGCAGGTCAGAAGCCGAGGCATTCGTTTTCCGCCGCGCGCGCCGCTTCGTTGATCGGCGGACGCTTCGGCTCTCCCTTGCCGACGACGCCGTCCGTACGGGCCCTGAGGTACACGTAGATGGCATCGAGATAGCACATGACGTTCTTGTCTTCGCCCCAGGCCGGCATGACCGAGTTGCCGCTGGTGTTCCAGACGTTCTGCTGACCACCGACGACGACGCCGGTGAAGGCGTAGTAGTCCATCTGCTTGAGGGAGTCCGTCAGGTTGGGCGCGAAGGACGACCCCTGCCCGTCCGGGCCATGGCACTGCATGCAGTTGGCCGTGTATTTCTTGTAGCCGCGCCAGGTATAGAAATCGGCGGTCCCATCCTCCTGGAGCGAATAGGTCGGCACCCCGGCGGAATCCTCGAACTTGCCGTTCTCGCCCTCCGTCGCCTCGGCACCGTTATTGACGGTGTCGAGTGACGGATGGGCCGAAGGCTGCTGGGCCGACGCCGTCCCCATTGTGAGGAGGACGACGCCGGCAAATGCCATGATTACTCTCTTCATCGACAAACCGTCTCTGATCTCAATTGGCATCGGTGGCGGAGGCTGTCTGGTCGGGTACGGTGAAGACGGTGAGCTGCCCGCCCAGTGCCGTATATCGGGACAGGGAAGCATAGCCGCCGACCGCGCCGAGGCCGTCATTGGCATCGGTCAGGCCAGCCGCGAGGCCGATTCCGGCCCAGCCACCGATGCCCGACAGGACGGCCACGTACTGCTGCCCGTCACGCTCGTAGGTCGTGACGTTGCCGATGATGCCGGACGGCGTCTTGAAGCTGTACAGCTCCTTGCCCGTTTCCGCGTCGACAGCCTTCAGGTAGCCTTCCAGCGTTCCGTAGAAGACGACGCCGCCGCCAGTGGCCAAGGCGCCCGACCATACCGAGAACTTTTCGGGGATCGACCATTTGATCTCGCCCGTGCCCGCATCCCAGGCGATGAAATTGCCCATGCCGCCATGGCTGTCGGGCGCCGGATACATCGACAGGGTTGCGCCGACATACGGCTGTCCGGCCGTGTAGGCCACGCGGAACGGCTCGTAATCCATGCAGACGTGATTGGTCGGAACATAGAACATGCCCGTGTCCGGCGAGAAGGCAGCCGGCTGCTGGTCCTTGGTGCCCAGGGCCGCCGGACAGATGCCCGTGGTGTTGACGTCCTCACCGTTGAATTCCGTCGAGTACTGGTCCACCACCTGTGGCCGCCCGTACTGGTCGGAATTCTTGTCCATCACCACTTCGGTCGCCCAGTTCACCACCGGGTCGTACTTCTTGGCCACCAGCAACTCGCCGCTTACCCGGTCGAGCGTGTAGGCGAAGCCGTTCCGGTCGAAATGCACGAGCGCCTTGCGCTCCTGTCCGTCCACCGGAATATCCGCCAGGATCATCTCGTTGACGCCGTCGAAATCCCACTCGTCATGGGGCGTCATCTGGTAGACCCACTTTGCCATGCCGGTGTCGGCATCACGGGCGAAAATCGTCATCGACCACTTGTTGTCGCCAGGGCGTTGCGACGGGTTCCAGGTCGACGGGTTGCCCGAGCCGTAATAGACGAGGTTGGTGTCCGGATCGTAGGAGAACCAGCCCCAGGTCGTGCCGCCGCCGATCTTCCACTGATCGCCTTCCCACGTCTTCAGGGACGAGTCCTTGCCCACCGGCTTCCCGAGTTCGGTCGTCTTTTCCGGATCGAAGAGCATCTCCTCGTCTGGCCCGGTCGAATAGGCGCGCCAGGCAACGGAACCGTCCTTCAGGTTGTAGGCGGTCAGCGAGCCGCGCACGCCGAATTCACCGCCGGAAATCCCGATATAGACCTTGTCCTTCACCACAAGCGGCGCGGCCGTGCCGGTTTCGCCCTTGGATGCGTCGCCATTCTTGACCGACCATAGCTGCTCGCCCGTCTCGGCATTGAGCGCGACCACCGAGGTGTCGGCCTGATGCAGGATCACCTTGGCCGGCTGATCGCCCTCGGCCGGGACATAGGCGACGCCGCGGTTGACGGTGTCGCAGCACATGACGGGGATGACGTTGGCATCCTGACGGGGCTCGTATTTCCACTTGATGGCGCCGTCCTCGGAAAGGTCGAGCGCATAGACGATGTTGGGGAATGGCGTATGCACGAACATCGTGTCGCCGATCACGAGGGGGCCGCCTTCATGGCCGCGCAGGACGCCGGTCGAGAACGACCAGGCGACCTGGAGATCGCCCACATTGTCCTTGTCGATGTTCTTGAGCGGCGAGTACCGGGTATTGGCGTAGTCGCCCGACTGCATGACCCAGTTGGCGGTATCCTTGCCGAGTTCGGCCAGGGCGTCGTTGGCCCCCGCACCGGAACTCAGGGCAAGCAGCATTGTCGAGGCGGCGGCCGCCTTCGTGATGGATTTCAGCACGGATTCCTCCCAAAGCAAGCATCAGCAAGCCAAGCGCGGTCGCGGAACCGCACGAACAACATCGCAATGTTTATTGGGGACGGTTTCCGGCAGCGTGTCACGACCGCCAATAGGGGTCCTGGTGGGCACCGTTAAAGTTCGCCCTACCGAGGCCTTCGAGATCTGTCGACGCTCCCAACATCGACAGCCTTGAAGCCGGAAACCAAGGATGAGGCTAGGCCGAGTTTTCCGATTGTGCAAGTATCAATTGCAAGAAAGTGTTGCTGCAATGCAAACAGATATATCGTTGCATCGCATTATAAAAAATAATGTAAGTAAATGTCGTCGACAACGCCCATCAATACAAGATTAAATCGTGTCTAAACGAAGCGCCATATCGAAGATCGGCTTTGAACCGGCCGGATGGACAGAGGTCTAAGCTGGCATCGGCGGGCTCGATGAACTTCGGTTGAGCGTCTGGGGTCCGGAGATGCAACCTTGAATTGTTTCCCAGCCCCCTTTGCTTCCGCCTAATGGAAAGATTCTATTATGATTCGTATCCAGAATCCGACATGGACTTTTTCCCGATTTCAAGCAGCGCAGGCCTTTGCGGCCGTCCTGATGTCCTGCGGCATGGGTTTGTCGCAAGCCGCCGAGCCCATCGAGTTTTACGAGGCAGAGCCTGGCCTGTACATCCATGTCGGCCATGTCGCGCTGCCGGACAGCGCGAATCAGGGCGACACCTCCAACATCGCCTTCGTCGTCGGCGACGACATGGTGGCGGTCGTGGATGCCGGCGGCAGCCGGGCTGTCGGGCAGGCCACGCTGGCCGCGATCCGGACGGTAACGGACAAGCCGGTCGGCTGGCTGATTCTGACGCATATGCATCCCGATCATGTCGCCGGATCCGGCCCGCTGGTGGAAGCGGGGGCAACCGTGATCGCGCATGCAGGGTACGAAGCCTCCATTGCGCCGCGCCGCGACTTCTACCGCGATCTCGAAGTTCGGCGGCAGGCCGGTGATCCGGAGGCGTTCTTTTTCCCCGTCGCCGACGAGGTGGTGGAGGGCGATCGTATCATCGACCTCGGCAACCGGCGGCTGCGGCTGACATCCTGGCCGGTCGCCCATACGGCGAGCGACCTGACCGTGCTTGACGAGGCGTCCGGGACGTTGATCGCCGGCGATCTCGTTTTCGTCGATCACGTGCCGACGCTCGATGGCAGCCTGAAAGGCTGGATCGCCGCCTGGCCGCGGCTGGCGGCCCTTCCTGCCCGGCAGGTCGTGCCCGGTCATGGCCCCGCTCCACGGCCCTGGCCGGATGCGCTCCAGGACGAGTCCCGTTACCTTGCCGTTCTTGCCCGCGACATCAGGGCGCAGATCGCGTCCGGCGGTTCGATCGGCGCCGCCCAGGCGGGCGCCGCGGCGTCCGAACGGGATCGATGGGCGCTTTTCGATGCGTATCAGGGTCAGAACGTTTCCGCCGCCTTCACCGAGCTCGAATGGGAATAGGCTTCCCAATTTCGTCGCGGCACGCCACATTCATGATGGGCACCGTCGATCGGGAGGATCGGACATGGCCGCCATGCCTATCAACCGCCTTTCAAGGGCGGCTCTTGCCGCGCTCGTCCTGTGCCTGTCGGTCGCGGCGGGGGCCCGGCCAGCTTATGCGGCCGATAGCTGGAGCGAGTTGAAGGGCGCCATTTTCGGGGATCGGGCCATCGCGGACGATCGCGTCGTCGCGCTGGAAGCGCCGTCCCGGGCCACCGACCCGGCGGTCGTGCCCGTTGTCATCCGGCTATCCGAAGATGCGGCGATCAGGCAGCTGACACTCATCGTCGATGAAAACCCGGCGCCCGTCGCCGCCACCTTCACGCTCGGGCCGGATACGGGCATCCGCTCCATCGAAACGCGGTTGCGGATCAACGCCTACAGCAATGTGCGGGCCGTTGCCGAGACGGCCGACGGATCGCTGCACGAGTCGGTCGTCTATGTGAAGGCATCGGGCGGCTGCGCCGCGCCTGCGGCCCGCAACCCTGCCGAGGCCGCGTCGACCCTGGGCGAGATGCGTCTGCGACGGCTGCTGGAAGCGGCGAACGGCCAGACGCAGGAAGCCCAATTGATGATCCGCCATCCCAACAATTCCGGGCTGCAGCGCGATCAGGTAACGCATCTCTACATTCCGGCGCACTTCGTTTCCGACCTGGAAATCCGGCTGGACGACAAGCCGTTCCTGTCCATGAGCGGTGGGATCAGTATTTCCGAGGACCCGAATTTCCGCTTCCGCTACGACGGGCCGGATGGCGTGTTCAAGGTGATCGCATCGGACACCGAAGGGCAGACCTTCGCCCGGGCGTTCAGCCCCGGCGAGGGCTGACGGCCGGTCAGAAGCAGCGCACCTCGGCCTCGGCCTGCGCGCGGCGTAGATCGCCGATGGCAGCTTTCGCCGGGGCGGACGTGCGGAAGACCACGCCCTTTTCACCGGTCACCTGCCCCATCGACAGATAGGTGCTGGCTTCGACATAGCGGTCGTATGGAACGATCGAGGCGACCACGTCGAACGAGCAGGCGCACTGGCGCAGCGCCTGCTGCGTCTGTCCGTTGGTCTGCATGCAGGCAAAGACGTAGTCGGCAACGGCATCCGTCGGATAGTCGGTCGTGATGGCCTGTGAGGGTGCGGCGGCCAGCCCCCATGCCAGGATGGCCACACGGCCGGTGGATCGCTTCTTCATTCGGACCTCCCCTGTCCGCCGTCATAGGCGACGAACTTGCCGAAGGCGCGCGGGCCGTCGCCCACCGTCACCTCGCCCACACGCTGCAACGTCACAGCATCGATCTTCATCAACGTATTGTCGAACCAGTTGACGACATAGAGCGCGCGTCCATCCCCGGCAGCCGCGATGCCCTCCGGATATTCCCCGACATCGACCGTCCCGGTGGGCGCGAAGGTTTCGGCGTCGAAGACGCTCACCGTCGCACCGTGCTGGTCGGTAGCGAAGACCTGGCCGGATGCGGTGGCCGTCGCATAGGGCCTGTCGCCGACGGGCACGCTGGCCAGTATCGTCAGCGAGGCCACATCGACGACGCTGACGTCGTTGGAGACGACGTTGGCGACATGCAGCCGGCGGCCATCGGGCGAGAACTCGACGCCGAACGGGCGCTCGCCCACCGCGACGGTTCCCACGAGCGACATTCCGCCGGTTTCGAAAACGGAGATCCGGTTGGAATCCCGGTCTGCCGTCACGACCAGCTTGCCGTCCGGCGATACCGCGACGCCCGATGGCGAAAGGCCGGTCGCCACCTCGGCGACGATGCGCCCATCCCTGGGGTCTACGACCGACAATCGATGGTCATACCAGTCCGCCACATAGACCGGCGCCCCCGATGGATGCACCGCGACACCCAGCGGCCCGCCCTTCACCTCGATGCGGCGGGCAACACTGGCCGCCGCGGTGTCGATTACGGTGAGCGTCCCGGATTCCGGGCTGGTCACATAGGCATGGCGCCCATCCGGCGGCACGGCGACACCCGCGGGCTTGCCGCCGATGGGAATGGTCGCCACGACACGCATGGACGTCAGGTCCACGACGGACAGATCATCGCTCGACTGGTTGGTGACATAGGCCGTGTCCGCCCGGGCGTGTGTTGCCGTCAGGAGGGCGGCCGCCAGCGCCATGCAGCCAAGGACCGACGCCGACATGGGATCAGGACCCGTTTTCCAGGCTGGCCTTCAGCCCCTCCACAACCTTTTCCTGCATGGCCGCGACGGCATCGTTGGCGGCCTTGTCATTGAGGTTTTCCGGCGGCTCGTTGTTCGGATAACCCCGGTAATAGGCGCTGCGGATCTCGATTTCGGATTTCTCGCTTCCGGCCACGGGCTTTACCGTCAGGAACTCGCTGTAATTGGTCACGGGCAGGACCGCGGTGTCCACCTCGGGCATCTGGATCTGGTAGCTCATGCGCTTGGCATCGTATTTGTAAAGCTCCTGTCGCAGGACACCGCCATCCTTCAACGTGACCTCGCGCACGCTGTTCACCGCGTTGCCGGGTTCGGCCTTGACCGAGGCAACCAGCGGATTCCACGACAGATCGTCGAAATTGCCGATCTTCTGCCATACGGCGGCCGGCGCCATGTCGACTTCGATGGACGTGGCATGCTTCTGCCGCGACGGGCCGTGCGCAAGGGCAATGCCCGGCAGGACCGTCAGGGCCAGTGTCAACGCGACCAGGCTACGTGTCACGCTATCCTCCCTCAAGACGCATCGGTGCCCGGGGCAAACGCTATGCCGTCCGCACCATCATGGGAAGGCCAAGGGAATTTCGGAAACGATTTCGGGAAGATTTCCCGATTCGGCCGGGGAAAACTACCGGAACGCCTTGAAGGCGACGGTGGTGAACGTGTCCGACACGCCGTCCACCGTCTGCAGCCGCTCCGTCACGAAATGCCCCGTATCGCTGTCGGGATCGAGATAGAACTTCGCGATCAGGTCGAACTGGCCGGACGTGGAATAAACCTCCGACAGTTCCTCCACCGTCTCGACGAGGGCTTCGGCCACGGCATAGGCCCGGCCCGGCCGGCACTTGAACTGGACGAAGATGGCGCGCACGGCGTGCCCCCGTTTAAAGCGTTGCGAGAAGGGCGCCGCACTGCGGCACCCCGCCCCTTGCTATCAATCGACGAAGGCGCGTTCAACCACGTAGGTGGCGGGCTTGTTGTTGGCCCCTTCCTCCAGGCCGGCCTTCTCCAGGAGTGCCGCCGTATCCTTCAGCATCGCCATGGAGCCACAGATCATGGCGCGGTCGATGGCCGGGTCCAGCGGCGGCAGGCCGAGGCCGGAGAACAGCGAGCCATTCTCGATCATGGTCGTGATGCGCTGGCCGCGCGGCTCGCCCTCGCGGGTGGCCGACCCATGATAGAGAAGCTTGTCCCCGACGATCTCGGACAGGATCTCGTCTTCCGCGATGGAAGCCACGAGATCCTTGCCGTACTGCAGTTCCGCGGTCTCGCGGGTCGTGTGCGTCAGGATGACCTTCTCGAACTTCTCGTAGGTCTCGGGATCGCGGATGACCCCGGCGAACGGCGCGATGCCCGTGCCGGTCGAGAACAGGTACAGGCGCCGGCCCGGAATGAGCGCGTCGAGCACGAGCGTTCCCGTGGGCTTCTTGCGCATCAGCACCGTATCGCCCGGTTTGATCTTCTGCAGATGCTCGGTCAGCGGGCCGCCCGGCACCTTGATCGAGAAGAATTCCAGTTCCTCGTCCCAGGACGGGCTGGCGATGGAATAGGCCCGAAACACCGGCTTTTCGGCATTGGGAAGGCCGATCATGGCAAACTCGCCGGTCCGGAACCGGAAGCTGGCCGGCCGCGTCATGCGGAAGCGGAACAGGCTGTCCGTATAGTGGTGGACTTCCGTCACCGTCTCGGCGAAGACGTTCGCGGGCACAGGGAATACCGGCTGCGCCTCATCCTGCGGCTTGACGATAGCGTTCATGTCGTTCGGCCTTTGGCGTTATCTGGACGTTCTGGCGGCATACGAGGCGTTCATGCCGCAGAAACCATCCTATTGCGAGAAAGATTTTTCTTAAACTTCCACCTTGCGTGGAATGGCCCCTTCGGTTCCGAAGACGCGGCGATACCGCTCGATTTCGGAGGGCAGCCCCGTCGCCTTGGCCGGGTTGTCCGACAGCTTCACCGCCGGGCGGCCGTTCGCATCCTTGACCTTGCAGACGAGCGAAATGGGCTTCAGCCCGTTGGTCGGCTCAGGCGCGACGCCCCTGAAATCGTTGGTCAGGTTCGTGCCCCAGCCGAAGCTCATGCGGACGCGGCCATGGAAATGGCGGTAGGTTTCCTCGATGGTCTCGATATCGAGCCCGTCGGAAAAGACCAGAAGTCGCTCCCTGGGGTCCACCCCGCGCTGCCGCCACCAGTCCATGATCGTCTCCCCGCCATCGATGGGCGGCGCGGAATCGGGCCGGAAGCCTGTCCAGTCGGCAACCCAGTCCGGCGCATTGTCCAGGAAAGACCGGGTTCCGAATGTATCGGGCAGCACCACCAGAAGGTTGCCGTCGTACCAGTCCTGCCACTCCTGCATCATGCGATAGGGCGCTTCGCGAAGGCTGGCGTCGTCCGTCGAAAGCGCGGCGGCCACCATCGGCAGCTCGTGCGCGTTGGTGCCGATGGCCTCAAGGTCGGTTTCCATGGCCAGAAGCACGTTGCTCGAGCCGGAGAAGCGGCTTCCGAGCTTTTCCTTCAACGCTTCCACGCACCAGCGCTGCCACAGGAAGGAATGGCGCCTGCGCGTGCCGAAATCCGAGATGCGGATATCGGGAAGCTCGGCCAGCCGCTCGACCTTCTCCCACATCTTCGTCTTGGCGCGCGCGTAGAGCACGTCCAGCTCGAAGCGCTTGAAGCCGCGCATCGCCGCGCGCGAGCGCAGCTCGTTGATGATGGCGAGCGCCGGGATCTCCCACATCATCGTATGGGTCCATGGGCCATGGAACTGCAGCTCATACTGGCCGTCGCGCCGGCTGAGTTCGTAGGGCGGCAATTCGAAGCCGCTCAACCAGTCCAGGAAGTCGGAGCGGAAGATCTGCGATTTGCCGTAGAAGCTGTTGCCGGCCAGCCAGATCATCTCGCGCTTGGAGAAGCGGATCGTGCGCGCATGGTCCAGTTGGGCGCGCAGCTCCGCTTCGTCGATCTCGTCGGCGATGCGCACCGAGGCCGTCCGGTTGATCAGCTCGAAGGTGACCTGCGTATCGCGATAGCGGCCCCAGATGAGCTGCAGCATCAGGAGCTTGTAGAAATCGGTATCGAGAAGGCTCCGGATGATCGGATCCAGCTTGAACGTATGGTTCCAGACGCGCGTTGCGATGTCGATCGCGACCATCGAAATCTACCTCAGGCGAAAAGCGAATAGAGGAAACGCGCACAGATCAGCAGCAGGAAGACGCCGAAGGCCATTTCCAGCCGCTTCTTGTTCAGCCTGTGGGCCAGCGCGGCGCCCATCGGCGCGGTGATGACGCTGGTGACGGAAAACAGCGCGAAGCCGATCACCGAGACGTAGCCGAATGCAAGCGGGGGCTGCAGCGCCGCGACACCGGGGAACTGTGCCGCCGCCGGCCAGCCGGCATAGATGTAGCCGATCGTCCCGGGAATGGAGATGATGACGCCAAGCCCCGACGAGGTTGCCACAGCCTGATGGATGGGGCGGCTGTAGAAGGTCATGAAAAGCGACGAAAGCTGGCCGCCGCCGATGCCCATCAATGCCGACAGGATGCCGATGATCCAGCCATAGATCACCATCACCACTCGGCCGGGCATGTCCAGGCCGAGGCGCCAGCTTTCCCGGCCGAACAGGAGTTTGACGGCCGATATGCCCGCCACGACGATGAAGACGATCTTGAACAGGTCGGCCGGGGCATAGCGGGCGATGAAGCTGCCGGCTGCAACGCCCAGTACCACCGGTATCGCCCATACTTTCAGGATCGACATGTCCACCGCGCCGCGCCGCCGGTGCGCGCTGAAGGAGCGGATCGAGGTCGGGATGATGATGGCGAGGGATGTGCCGATGCACAGCGGCATGCGCACATCTTCCGGAACGCCCAGGATGCGGAAGAGCTCGTACAGGATCGGCACCGCCACGGCGCCGCCGCCGACGCCGAATACCCCGGCCAGGAGGCCGGTGACCGCCCCACCGGCCAGAAGCGCCAAGGCGAGCCAGATCGCCTCCCCCATTGCGATATCGATCATGTCGTTCCCCCTCGTGCTCCCCACTCATAGGTGCGGGGAACACGGTGGCACAAGGTGTGCGTGCGGATATTTCGCCGCCCGCCGCCTCAGAACGTCGTGCTGACCCTGAGGTAGAAGGAGCGGCCGGGTTCGTTGAAGGTCGCGGCGCCGGCCGCGTTGCCGCTGCCTTTGCGGAACAGCCGCTCGTCGAAGATGTTGCTGACGCCGGCGCCGATCCGCAATTGCTCGTTGGCCTGGAAGTCCACGTTGAAGCCCACCAGCGTATAGGGATCGAGGTCGTCCGTATTGGCGGCGAGGCTGCCTGTCACGACGTTACGGGACGGCGCTTCCGTCTTGCCGTAATGGGTGAGTGTCAGGGCGGTGAACAGGCGCTCCGTGGCCTGCCATTCCAGCGCGGTGTTGATCGTGTATTCCGGCACGAGGGACAGCGGATTGCCGGTTTCCTTGTCTTCCGATTCCAGCATGTAGGTGGCATTGGTGCGCCAGTTCACGGTGTCCAGCAGCGGCACCAGCAGGTTGCCCTCGAGCCCGGACAGTACCGCCTTCGGCGTGTTGTCCCACTGGAAAAGCTGCGCACGCCCCAGAATACCCACCGGCACCACGCCCGCCGTGATGCGGTCCTTGTAGTCGTTGTGGAAGTAGGTCAGGCCCGCCTGCCATCCGGCGTCGTTGATGTAGTTGATGCCGACTTCCTTGTTGACGCTCGTCTCGGCCTTCAGGTCGGGATTGCCGATGACGTAGCACCCGAGCCCGAGCGACGGGAAGTTGATGGGGCAGCCATTGCCCATGGTGAAATAGACGTAGTTCTCGTTCAGCTGGTACAGGTTCGGCGCCTTGAAGGCGCGGGCGATACCCGCCTTCAGCGAAATCTCGTCGGTCAGGTCGTAGGAGGCGTTGAGGCTGGGGCTGGCATTGCCGCCGAACTCGCTGTGATAATCGCCCCTTATGCCCGGCGTCACGATCAGTTTGTCCGTGACGTGGATATTGTCCTCGAGATACAGGCCATAGAGCTGCGCGTCGATCTTTGAGTCGCGTTCGGCGGGATTGGACGGGACGCCCGGGATGACCACGCCACTGGCAACCCCCTGTCGCAGCGACACGGGGTCGTCCATGTACTCGCCGCGGAATTCGGCGCCCACCGTGACGTTCTGGTCGAAGTGATAGGTGAAGGGGATGTTGAACTCCGACTTCGCCGCCCAGTTGTCGAGCGTGATCGTGCCCTTCTCCAGATTGCTGCTGATCGCCCCTTCACCGCTTCCGGCCGTTCCCTCCAGGAAGCGGTTGTTGCGGGTGTTCTCCCATTGCACATAGGAGTTCGAGGTGCCGAACTCGTAATTGCCGCGATGCGTCAGCGCCAGCGTGGTCCGGTAGAGCGTGTTGGTCTCCTCGCCCTGGCCGGCCAGTTCCTCGATGACATCCGTCGTGCCGGAAAGCTGCCGGTCGCCGGTAAAGATGTTGCCCTGCCGGCTGTAGCCCGCCTCGAATTCGAACTCGTTGGACTCGTTGGCGTACCAGGTCAGTACGCCGCGCACGTCCTTGTTGACGACTCCCTCGCGTCCGGCTGGAATGTCGGTCGGCAACAGCGCCGCTTCGGCGTTGATCGCCGGGTCGTCGGCGTCGGTCTTGCTGTAGCTGCCATAGACCCGATAGGCGAAGTCCTGCCCCAGTGGCCCGCCCGCGAAAACGTTGCCGCGGAAGGTCTTGCCCTCTTCCGAGTGCTGCGGAATGTTGACGTAGCTAGAAACGGTGACGCTCTGCTCGGCCGGACGCTTGGTGATGATGTTGACGACACCGCCGGCAGCGCCGGAGCCGTAGCGTGCGGCGGCCGGGCCGCGCAGCACCTCGATGCGCTCCACCGCCTCGGGCGGCACCCAGTTCGAATCGCCACGCGTGTCACGCTCGCCGGAGCGGCCGTACCTTATGGCATTGCGCGACAGGACAGGCTTGCCGTCGATCAGGATCAGGGTGTTTTCCGGCCCCATGCCGCGAATATCGATCTGACGGTTGTTGCCTCGCACGCCCGAGGCCGAGTTGCCCGTGAGATTCACGCCCGGCTGCCGGCGGATGATGTCGGACAGATCGTTGACCGGCGGCCGATGATCGATGTCGGTGGCCGTGATGATCGAAACGCCCGGCGCCTGCTTCAACTGTTCGTCCGCGGAAAGCACCAGCACCTCGTCGAGCGCGATGGCCTCGCCCGCCGGAAGGACGCTTTCGCCTTCCTCGATCTGTTCCTGCGCAACGACCCCTTCCTGGGCTGCGGCGTGGCCGATCGGCCCGGAAAGCGCGACGAGCAGCCCGAGGGCGGTACCGGAGCGAAGGACGGTTCGGCTGGAAAGAGTACGCGACATGGTGAATCTCCATAGGCAGGCCGTTTCCCGGCTTTTGGGAGAAGCCGGGATCCGGTGAAGAACTGGAATGGAAAACCGTGGCGACTGGCGGCGGCTACTGCCCGGACTTTCAGGTTCGCTCCCATGTGACACAGGAGCCCGAAACCTAAAAGTAGATTCGGATACTCAACTATTGCAACTGGTGACTTGTGATGCCAAAAGGCAACATTGCTGGTCACGCATCGTTGACGGGCAGGGTCCGGCCACGATCGAGGGGGCGTTGCAATGTTGCCGCGCACGCAAGCCTATATCCATACCGCCTGGCGGGAGACCTCTCCGGGATGGCTCCTGGCGCTTGCCGCCATGCTGGGTTTCCGCCATCCGGCCGCCGGCCCGCTCGCCATTTGCGACCTGGCTTGCGGCACCGGCTATTCGGCGGCGCTGACAGCGGCGTCCGTGCCGTCCGCCGAGGTCGATGGCTTCGATGCCGATGCGGGCCATATCGAAATGGCGGGACGGCTGGCGGACAGCGCCGGCCTCGGCAATATCCGCTTCGCCACCGCCGACATCCGCCGGCTCGCGGAGAACCCGCCCCGCACCTACGATATCGTCGTCGTGCATGGCGTCCTGTCCTGGGTGCCGGCGGATGTCCGCGAAGCGATCTTCCGGTTTGTCGGCGCGGCGTTGAAGGATGGAGGCATCGCCTATCTTCATTATGCCTGCCAGCCGGGCGCCTCCACCTTCTCCGCGCTCAACGCCGCGATGCGGGCCGCGGCGCCGGGTGGCACGCCGATGGAGCGCCTTGACAAGACCCGGCCGCTTCTGGCGCGCATGCGGCGTGGCGCGGGCCTGTTCCTCGCCCATCCCCAGGCCGGGACATCATGGGACAGTCTGGCGAACCAGCCCGATGCCTATATCGCTCACGAACTGGCAGGCGATACGTTCGAGCCCCTGTCGAGCGGCGATGTGATCGCAGCGATGGCGGCGCGCGGATGCACCTTCGCCGGCAGCGCCACCCCCATCGAGAATGTCGACCGCATGTCCCTGCCTCAGGATTGCCTCGCCGCGCTGGACGGGCTCGATCGCGTGCCCCTGCGCGAAGTGTTGAAGGACATCGCCCGGGACCAGGCCCTGCGCCGCGATCTCTATGTGAAGAACGGCCGGCCACTTACCCCCCAGGCTCATATGGAGGCGCTTGCCGGCTTGCGGTTCCGCCGCATGGCGGACATTGCCGGCGGTGCCGTCACGGTTCAGACCCGGGTGGGGCCCGTGGAGGGCGCCGCCGCGATCTTCGCTCCGCTTCTCGACGCCTTCGCGGCAGGCGACCGGAGCTTCGACGAGTTGCAGCGTCTCCAGCCGTTTTCCGGCCGGCCCGGGCTTTTGAACCAGTCGTTGGTGCTGCTGATGGAGGGCGGCCTTGTCCGGCCGGTCTGGCCCGGCGCCGACACCTCCGGTGCCCGGGCCTTCAACCTTGCTGTGTCCGGCTACGCCGATGCACCGGCACGGGCCGACGCGGAGCTGATGGGGCCGCGCCCGTTCTAGACGACGCCCTCAGGCGGCGCGGGCGCGCCCCGTCGGGTTGTATCGATGGGCCATCTGGGCCAGGGCGTGCCAGTTCTGGCGCGAGACGATGGACAGGACGATCGGCTCGAGCCAGCCTCGGCGGGCGAATTCGGCCAGCAGCGCCGCCGGCAGGCTGTTCAGGGCCCCCTCGTCGACGCAGAGGAGATCTTCGCGGAGCGCCTGTCCGGCATCGCCGATACCCGGCGCCTTACAGGGCGTCAGGGCGCCTGCCTCGGCAAGCGCCCGCCCCAGTTCGGCGGAATCAGCAAGGCTTCGCTCTGCAAGCTGGCTGCGAATGACCGACGATTTTCCGAAGGAGGACAAACCGCCGGATGGCTCGAAGATGGGGTCGACGTCCTCGTCCATGCCGGGCCGCATCCGGACGAGGCGGCCACTGGAAAAATCGGCGTAGAGCCGGATCCTGCCGTCATGGCCCGCCAGCGCGGCAAGCGGGTATCGGCTGAGGCAGGAGGGAACATGGTGGTCTCGCTTCCAGCCGCCGAGCGCATCGACGAAAAGGTTGCGCCCCTTTTCGAGCGCCATGACCGCCACAGGCGCGGGGTCGTCGCCCTGCGTGAAGCAGATGGGATAGCAGCGCATGGCTGCACCGAATTCGCTCAAGGCCAGGGGCGCCGTCTCGATAGTGGCGGCAAAGCGCAGGTTGCCGCTGCGCCGCACGCCGAGATCGGCATGCCGATCCAGGCTTAGCACCCGTGGCTCGGCGAACCAGGCGGGCAATGTCGGCGCCCGGTCGGGAAATGACAGAAAATCCGCATATGCCATCGGCTCACCCCTTGCCCGGCGTCGGTCCGCCATCAAGAGCGGATCATATAAACGTCATCATGCAGAATTTTTCATTTATGGGCCATTCCACCGAAAGACTCAAGCTTCGACGTTACCGGCCGCAAACCCATCCTGCCCCAGTCGGCTTGCCACAAGCTTGCTCATCGGCAGCTCGGGCTGGTCCTCGTAGGCCCGCCGGATCAGCGCGATGGACCGCGCCTCGATCTCGTCCGTCAGGCGCGCCAGGAAGGTCGCGCGGTCCAGGCCCGGCTCGATGGGCGGCAGGAACTCGGCGCGGATGGTGCCCGGTCGGCGGTAGAAGGCCTGACGCGGCCAGAACAGCCCGGAATTCAGCGCGACCGGCGTCACGGGCACATGGGTCGCGTTGTAGAGAAAATGGATGCCCGGCCGGTAGTTCGGCGCGGCGCCGGGTGCGCTGCGGGTGCCTTCCGGAAAGATGATGATCTGCCGCCCTTCGGCCATCGCTTTCTCTACATCCTCCAGCATGCTGGCCAGCACGGCCCCGCGACGGCTGCGGTCCACCGGGATCATCCCCATGCGGCGGCAGTAGGCCCCGAAGACGGGTATGGCCATCAGCTCCTTCTTCAGGATGAAGGTCGGGCGATCGAGCTCCGGAACCAGCGCGAAGGTTTCCCAGAAGGACTGGTGCTTGGAGGCTATGATGGTGGCGCCGGCCGGCAGATGCTCCTGCCCGACGATCTCGGATCTCGCGCCGGCCACCCGGTGCAAAAGCCACAGCGAGGAGCGTGCCCAGTTCTTGACGATCCGCCAGCAGGTCCGCTCGGGCAGCAGGAAAAAGACCGGGGAGAAGAACAGAAGCTGCCCGATCAGGTTGGCGTAGAACAGGATCTGGAACGCAAGGGAGCGCAGGGCGATCATCTGTATGGCTGTCCCGCTTGTATCTCGAGTGGCCGGCGCTTCACCCGTGGCCGGTATGGCCCTGCGACGTCACGCGCTGCCCCAGCGTATCGACGATGTCGAACCCCGTTGCAAGACGGGCGCGCGCTGCAAGCACCTTGACGTACTCGCTCAGCAGCAGCCGGAGGCCCAGCCGGCTCGGGAAACCATTGGCGCGCCACAACTTCTGCGGCGAGACGGGATACGGCACGATCTCCGGTGCGCCGGAAACGCCGCCGAGCTCCGTCATCGCCCGCGGAATATGATAGTCGCTCGTTACCAGGGCGATCCGGTCGATACCGTGCGACCGCGCCCATTCCACCGTCATGCGCGCGTTGCCGATCGTGTCGAGCGCGGCATAGTCCAGGTCGACGCAGCACTGGAACAATGTCGGGTCGCCGCCGGTGATGCGCGCCAGCGTCGACAGGCTGGTGCCGGGGTTGACGCCGCTGATCAGCAACCGCTGGCCGCTGTCCCTGGTCAACAGATCCACCGCCTGCTGAAGCCGCATTTCGCCGCCGGTCAGCACCACGATGCCACCGACATCGGCGATGGACGCCGGCGCCCGCAGGCTCGCCACGTCGTTGGCGAAGCGCAGGAAGCCCCCGGCCAGATAGGCGGCAAGGCCAAGGAACGCCAGCGACAGAAGCAGGCCAAGGCGCATCCCGGGCCGTGTACCGCCCCTGCGCCCCGCCCTGTTTCCGTCTGCCTGCATGTGCCTGCCTGCGTACACTGTCCAATCCGTACATATGAGCAAGGAACTATGCCCGAGCCTTGTGGTTTCCAAGCCGTTCAAGCCGTGCCGGCAGGCGACAGGATGTCCATCTCCGAAAGTTGCGCACGAACGGTGAAGCGCGATGTCAGTGCCGTCAACAGCGCGGCGGCGAACGCCAGCAGCGCGACGGCGAAGTAACCCCACGGCCCCAGCCTGAACGTTCCGAACAGGGCTCGAAGCTGATCGCCCTCGGCCGAGACGGCATCCGGGGCCGCGTACCAGCCTGCCAGGGCGAAGATGCCCAGCGCCGCCAGCCCGCCGATGGCGCCCCCGATCAGCCCCAGTCGCAGGAAATGGCGCTGGAACTGTGCCGCGACGAAGCCATGCCGGGCGCCCACGAAATGCAGCACCTCGATGATGTGGCGGTTGCCGGCCATAGCCCCTCGCGTTGCGAACACCACCGTCAGCACGGCCGCGATCACCACCAGCACCAGTATGGCGATTCCGGCAAGCACGGTGGCCTGCGCCATGGCGACGAGGCGCGACATCCACATACGATGATCGTCCAGCGTCGCCTGTGGCACGGCGCGCTCTACCGCCTCGCGCAGCGCATCGAAATCCGGCGGCGATGCCGGGTCTATTTCCACCGCGATCATGCGCGGCATGGGCAGACCGGCCACGTCCAGACCGCCCAGCCAGGGCCGCAGCATCGCCCCGGCCTCGTCCTCGCCGACGGGCATGGCGGCCGTCACCCCCGGGGTCGACAGTGCCAGGAGCTGCAACTCGCCGATCGCCGCCTGCATATCGAGGCCGGGCTCCGGCTCGATCTGGATCGTCGCCTCGCGGGCGATGTCGTCGCGCCATGCGCGCGCCGTGTCCGAGACCATCAGGACGCCGCCGAGCGTCAGGCTGGCAAGGAAGGTCATGATGGCGATGACGGCCATCAGCGCCGTGCTCGTTACGCTGCGCGCCGGCACGATCGGCACGGGGCGCCTTGCGGCCGATCGCCGCGCCAGCGCCGACACCCGTCGCGACAGCGTTCCGAAGCCGAAGACCAGGCGTTCGCGCAGCTCAGTCATGGATGCTCATCCGCCCGTCCGCCAGCACCAGCCGACGGGCCGGCGCCTGCTCCATCAGGCTCACGTCGTGCGTGGCGATGACAACCGAAGTCCCCAGCCTGTGCATCTCCAGAAACAGGCGCAGCAGCCGGCGCGCAAGCGGCGGATCGACATTCCCGGTGGGCTCGTCGGCCAACAGAAGGTCCGGCCGGTCGATCAGCGCGCGGGCGATCGCGGCCCGCTGCTTTTCGCCGCCCGACAGCACGATGGGCGGCGCGTCCATGCGGTCGCCCAGGCCGACCCAGCGCAGAAGGTCCACGACATCCTGGCGGTAGGTCGCTTCCTCGCGGCCGCGCACCCGCAGCGGAAGCGCCACGTTCTCGTAGGTGGTCAGGTGGTCGAGAAGCCGGAAGTCCTGGAAGACGATGCCGATGCGCCGCCGCAATTCCGGCAGCTCGTCGCGGCGCATGGTGGCCGCGTCGCGCCCCATCACCGTCACCATGCCACGCGTCGGCCGCAGGGCCAGGAACAGCATACGCATCAGGCTTGTCTTGCCGGCGCCGGAAGGGCCGCACAGGAACTGGAACGACTGGGCGTCGATGCGGAAGCTGAGGTCGCGCAGAACCTCCGGCCCCATGTCGTATCTTAGCCCAACATTCTCGAACCTGATCAAGATCCTGTCCCTCCGCCGCCTACGCCGTGGTGACGGCCGGGCATGACGCAACCCGAAGTGTGACGTCAATTCCTTTACCGTTCATTAACCACCCGTCGTTAACCTTTTCGCAATCGTCTTTGAAGCGCCGGAGAGGGTCGATGGCACAGACGTCTCGCAGCAGCGCCGCCCGCCGTCCACAATGGCGCATCATCGACGCGGAGTGCTGGACCGTTCGCAGGCCAGCCGGCCCGGAGCTGCGGCGCCCCGTGCCGCTGAAGCGCGGGTTTGCCGCCGCGTTCCGGGAAGCGGTCCGCAGGCTCGGGCGCTTCTGCAGGGGCTGAGCATGTGGGGCTCGCATTCCATGACGTGGCGATGTAGGCAGTCATCCTGTCAATCCAGGATGGAAACGGCTGTTCCATGATCGAAGTTCGCGGCAAGCAGATCGACACCCTCTACTCCGAATCCGAGATCGCCTCGGCCGTGGAGCGCGTCGCAGCCGAGGTTGCCGCCACCTCAAGCGACGATCTGCTCGTCGTCTCCGTGCTGAAAGGCTCCTTCGTCTTCGCGGCCGATCTCATCCGCGCCCTTCACCGGGCCGGGGTTGCCCCGGAAGTCGAGTTCATAACCCTGTCCAGCTACGGCGCCGGCACCGTCGGCGGTGAGGTCCGTATCCTGCGCGACATCGAAAGCGATGTGCGGGGCCGGCAGGTTCTGCTTGTCGACGATATCCTGGAATCCGGCCGCACGCTGAAATATGCCCGCGACCTGATGCTCGAGCGCGGCGCGGCGCGGGCCGAGATCGCCGTTCTGCTGGACAAGCGCATGCGCCGGAAATCCGAAATCGAGGCCGATCATATCGGCTTCGACTGCCCCGACTACTTCGTCGTCGGCTATGGCATGGATGTCGGCCACGCGTTCCGCGAGCTGCCTTTCGTCGGTCGCGTCGTCGAATAGGCTTCGATCGTCAGAATATTTCGTCAGGGTTGCATTTGAGCAACGGCTGAAAGTTCTGGGAAAGAATTTTCTGCATAATAGGGGAACGGACCTGCTGGTCCGTGCGTCTATGCATTGCGAAATCTCTCATGCCGATCAATGGGATGGGGGCCGACTTGCCGGAGTGAGCGATGGCCAGGATCCTGATCGCCGAAGATGAAGCGGGAATACGCCTTCTCGTAGCGCGCGCCCTTACCCTCGAAGGCCACGACATCGTCACCGCAGCGGATGGCGAGGAAGCGCTCGAAGTCATCGCCGCCGACAATGACGGGTTCGATGCCGTCCTGTCCGATATCCGCATGCCGGCCTTGACCGGGATCGAGCTTGCGCACGCCGTCAAGGCTGTCTTTCCGGATATGCCGATCCTGCTGATGACCGGCTATGCGGAGCAGAAGGAAGCGGCCGAGAGCCTGACCCGCATCGTTTTTGGCGTCGTCGAGAAGCCATTCACCCTGACGCAGATCCGCCGTGCCATGGACGATCTCTTCGCCGCGCATCCGCCCCGGACACGCGCCGAGCCTATCCGCCGCGCCGGCTGAAAGCCCTTACTGGGCCCTCAACAGCCTCTCCAGATAGTCGCGCTCCTGCTGGGGTGACAGCCTGTCACCGAGTTTCTCTCGGATCTGGTCCAGGATGCGCCGTGCGCGCTGTATGTCGATCTCGTCGGGTATATCGACATCCTGACCGAAATCCGGGCCCTGCGTCTGGCGTTGACGGCCCAGCGGATCGCGGCCGGAGCGCTGCTCGCCGGGCGCCGCGCCCTGCCCCATCGTACCGCCCTGCTGCGGCCCCATCTGGCCAGGCTGCCCCTGCATGGCTTCCTGCATCTGCCGCATCATGTCCTGGGCGCCTTCGCGCAGGGCCTGCAGAGCCTCGCCCTGCCGGTCCACGGCCTCGCCGTCGCTGCCACGGCCAAGGGCGCCCTCTGCCTGGCCCATGGCCTCGCCGGCGCGTCCCATGCCGTCGCCGGGTTCGAGCCCGGACTCCTCCATCTGCCGCTGCAGCGCCTCAAGCCTTTCCTGCAGCTGGCCCTGCCGCCGCTGCAGGTCTTCCATCCGCTGGCGCAACTCCTCGGCCGACGGAGGCTCGGCACCCTCACCCCCTTGCGCGCCCGGTGGCTGCGGCATTCCTTCCATGCCCTCCTGCATCTGCCGACGCAGATCCTCCCGGCCCAGTTCGAACGTCTGGTCCATCAACTGCTGCTGCTGCTGCAGAAGCTCTCCCATCTCGTTCATCTGCTGCTGCATCGGGCTCTCGCCCTGTGGCTGCTGCTGCCCGGGCTGTGCCATCTGCAGATTGTTCATCATGTCCTGCAACTCGGACAAAAGCTGCTGCGCCGCCTCCCGCGAACCCGAGCGCGCCAGATCCTCGATCCGGTCCATCATGCGCTGCAGGTCCTGCGGGCTGATCTCCTGCGCATTATCCATCTGGCCCAAATTCTGCGGCGGCTGGTTACGCATGGCCTCTGCCATGGCTTGCATGAACTCCTGCATCGCCTCGCGCAGTTCCTGCATCAACTCGGCGATTTCCTCTTCCGAAGCCCCGTTCTGCAAGGCTTCCGACAAGGCTTGCCGGGCATCGCGAAGGCGGCGTTCCGCAAACGACAAGTCGCCGTCCTCGATGCCGAGCGCGATTTCCCACAGGAAGTCGACCGACGAGCGAAGATCGTCGTCACTGGCGGCATGGGCGATGCGCTCGCGCGCTGCGCGCAGGGCGAGGTAATCGGCGGTGCGCGGGATGAAACTGTCGGCATGCAGCGTGACGGCATCGAGAAGATCGACCACGCGCCGCGCCGCATTGGCGTCCAACGCCAGGATACGGCGTTGTTCCACTACGGCCCGCGCCAGCGGGTTGTTGAAGGGGCGTTGCGGCAGCACGAGCTCGAGCGGGTCGGAGCGGCCCTCCTGCCCGGCATCGTCCCGCGCCGCCAGCGTCATGCGGACGGTTGCCCCGGCATAGGGGCTGTCCACCAGATTGGCCGATGTGCGCCCCCTGGCAATGCCTTTCGTGCGCCTGGGCATGGCAAGGTTGATCGATGGCGGCTCGATCAGCGCACGGGCATCCTCGGCCACGTCCACCGGCTCGATCGACGCCTGCCCCTGGGGCGCCCCATAGTCGTCCTCCACGGTGAAGCCGATTTCCAACGCGCCGTTGCGCGCGGAACGGGGCTCGCCGTCGAAGGCGATGATGGGCACGGCATCGGGTACCACCTCGAAGCGCCACGAGCCTAGTGTCCGGAACCGGGTTTCCACGGCCACCGCACCGGAGCGATCCAGCGTAAGCTCGTATTCGGCGGCACCGACGGTAGATGCCGGCGAAGCGGCTTCGCCATCCGTGGGTGCATCGACCGCGCGCGGGACGATGTCGGCTTCCGCCGCGTCGGCCCCTCGGAAGCTCATATCGACGCCATTGCCGTCCGATACGCGCACGGACAGAACGCTGCCCGCCGGTACGCTGAGCGGCCCGGACTCCTGCGCCCCGGTCAGGAAGACGGGAGCACGGCCCGTATATCCCGGGGGCGTCACCCAGGCGTCGACGCGCGCCGCGGCCAGCACGGTCCCTTCGAGCGGCGTCATGGCATCGGAGATACGCCCGCCACCGGGCCCGAAGGAATAGGCGAAGGCCGTCGCGACGCCGAGGGCGACAAGAACGCGCAGCCCATAGGGGTCCAGCCGTTCCGTCCGCGTGTTGGGAAGCCCGCCGGTCAGCCCCGTCAAGCGTTCGGCCATGCGTCTCTGGTGAATTCGCCAAAGCGCCATGGAGACCGGGTCGTCGCCCATGGCGCGCTCTTCCTGGGCGCGCAGCGGTTGGTTGGCGAGGCGGCTCGCCTCTTCCACACGCGCCGTCACGGCGCCTGCCCCCGGCAGACGCAGGTGACGGCTGCGCCATGCAACGCCCAGCGCCGCAAGGCAGAGCGCGGCCAGGACGGCAATGCGCGCCGGCGCCGGCATGGCGGCGAAGAAGCCCGTCCAGGCCAGAATGAGGAACAGGCCGACAAGGCTCGACAGGCCCAGGACGAGCGGCCAGAACCGTTCGACCGCGATCGAGAACCAGGCCGACAGTCGGGCCGGCATGAAGCCCGGGTCGCCGCCCTGTCCGCGGTTCTGGTCGTTGCTGTCGGCTGATGCCATGGCGCGGGCCTTCGTTCCGGCGGCTGGATCGGACGGCGCGCCGCCCACACCGAGCTTACCAGCTTTTAAGGCGAAGGCGAGGCGCGCCCCTTGCTTGCCGTCAAAGCCAGGGCGGAATGCGGTCGAGTCCGATCAATTCTTCGAGCGTCTGCCTTGGCCGCACCGCGTGGAAGGCGTCTCCCTTGACGAGAATTTCGGCGATCAGGGGGCGGGTATTGTACGTCCCGGACTGAACGGCCCCGTATGCTCCGGCCGTCGACACGTAGACGAGGTCGCCTGCCTTCAACTCCGGCAGATCCCGGTCCCGCGCGAAGAAATCGCCGCTTTCGCACACCGGGCCGACGACATCCACGCGCTGCACCGGTGCCCCTGCGGCCGGTTCGAGCACCGGGGCGATATCGTGCCAGGCATCGTAGAGGGTCGGGCGGATGAGGTCGTTCATCGCCCCGTCGACGATGACGAAGGTGCGCCCGCTCTCGCGCTTCACGTAAATGACGCGCGCGACGAGAATGCCGGCATTGCCGGCGATCAGGCGCCCCGGCTCGAAGATCACGCGGGTACCGAGATCGCGCACATGGCGCTTGACGATCTCGGCATAGGCGGGCGGCTCCGGGGGCGGCATGTTATCGCGCCGGTAGGGCACGCCGAGGCCGCCGCCCAGATCCACATGCGTAATCCGGTGGCCGAGCGCGCGCAGGCGGCGAACGAGATCGGCCAGACGGCCAAAGGCTTCGTCGAAGGGCTCCAGTTCGGTGATCTGGCTGCCGATATGCATATCGATGCCCGACACCTTCAGGCCGGGCAGCCGCGCGGCCAGATCGTACACCTCTTCCGCGCGGTCGAAGGCGATGCCGAACTTGTCGGCCTTCTTGCCGGTGGAAATCTTGGCGTGCGTGCGCGCATCGACGTCGGGGTTGATGCGGCACGAGATGTGCGCCACGCGCCCCGATGCCGCCGCCCGCCGCGAGATCGCCTCCAGTTCGGGTTCGGACTCCGCGTTGAAGCAGAATATCCCCGCATCGAGGGCGGCATCGATCTCGGAATCCGTCTTGCCCACCCCGGAAAACATGATCCGTTCGGCCGGGATGCCGGCCATCAAAGCGCGCTTCAACTCGCCGTCGGACACGACGTCCGCGCCTGCGCCCAGAGCTGCCAGCGTCTTCAGCACGGCCTGGTTGGAATTGGCCTTCATAGCGTAGCAGACGAGCGCGTCGATATCGGAGAATGCCTCCGCGAAGACGCGGTAATGCCGTTCGAGCGTCGCCGTGGAATAGCAATAGAAGGGCGTGCCGACGGTGTCCGCGATCGTGCGGATATCGACGTCCTCGGCGTGCAGGACGCCGTCGACATAGTCAAAATGGTTCATGGCGTGCTTCTTAAATGGATCGTCAGTTCAACAGGCCGTCGAGGAGGAAGCGCCGATCCGGCGCCCCGGGATTGCGTGTCACCTCTTTCGGCACCACCGACGTCTCGGACGAGCGATTGGTGATTTCGGGCGCGCGCGCCAGCCCGTCGGCGCCCGGTGCGACGACATAGGGCCGTGCCGGCTGGCCTTCGGGCGTTGGCGGCACCGGCAGGTTCTTGCGTCCGCAGGCGGCGAGGCCGAGCATCAGCGCCACGCTTACAAGGGTCATTACTCGCATCGCCCATCACTCCCGATCAGAACTCACTCGCCCGTGGACAGGCGTTGCTGCCAATAGGCAACCTGTTGGCGGACATTGTCGGGGGCCGTGCCGCCGAAGCTCTTGCGGCTGGCCACCGATGCATCGACCGACAGCACGTCGAAGACCTCGCGCCCGATCCGCCCGTCGATCGCCTGCAGGGCCTCCAGCGGCAGATCCTCCAGCGCGACCTTACGCGATTCCGCCAGAGCCACCACCCGGCCCGTCACATGATGCGCCTCGCGGAACGGCAGGCCCGCGCCGCGCACCAGGAAATCGGCAAGGTCGGTTGCGGTAGAGAAGCCGGCGCCGGCGGCGGCCCGCATCCGCGCCACGTTCACTTCGAGGTCGCGGACCATGCCCGTCATGGCCGAAAGGGCCAGCGACAGCGAGTCGATGGCGTCGAACACCTGTTCCTTGTCCTCCTGCATATCCTTCGAATAGGACAGCGGCAGACCCTTCATCACCGTCAGCAGCGCAACGAGGCCGCCATTGATGCGGCCGGTCTTGGCGCGCACCAGCTCGGCGGCATCGGGGTTCTTCTTCTGGGGCATGATGGACGAGCCGGTCGAGAAAGCGTCCGACAGGCGAACGAAATCGAATTGCGGCGTCGACCAGATGACGATCTCTTCCGCCAGACGCGACAGGTGCATGGCCGTCATCGCGGCCAAGGCCAGAAACTCGATGGCGAAATCGCGGTCGGAGACGGAGTCCAGGGAGTTGCGGGTCGGCTCCCGGAAGCCCAGTTCGTGGGCCGTGCGATGCCGGTCGATCGGGAACCCGGTGCCGGCCAGCGCGGCCGCGCCGAGCGGCGATTCGTCCATGCGGCGGATTGCATCCCGCACGCGTGATCGGTCGCGGCCCGCCATCTCCACATAGGCTAGGCAGTGATGGCCGAAGGTTACCGGCTGGGCCGCCTGCAGATGGGTGAAGCCCGGCATGACGGTTGCCGCGTGCTCCTGCGCGCGCGCCAGCAGTGCCCCCATATAGGCGCCCAGCCCGGCTTCCAGCTCCTGCAGGGCACGCTTGACGTAGAGGCGGAAGTCCACCGCCACCTGATCGTTCCGCGAACGGGCGGTATGCAGCCGGCCGGCTGCCGGACCGATCAATTCCGCAAGCCGCGCCTCGATATTCATGTGGATGTCTTCGCGCTCGCGCGAGAAGGGGAAGCGCCCCTCCTCGATCTCGGCACGGATATCGGTCAGGCCCTTGTGAATGGCAGCGACATCTTCTGCCGAAATGATGCCGTTTTCGGCCAGCATGGCGGCATGGGCCATCGACCCTGCAATATCCTCGCGGTAAAGCCTCTTGTCGAAGTCGATGGAGGCGTTGATGGCTTCCATGATCGCGTCCGGCCCCTGTGCGAACCGGCCGCCCCACATTTCGTTGCCAGGCTTTCTGGTCATTCCGGTCTCCTGGCTCATGCGTCCTGAAGGTTTTCCATCATGCAGTCGTCGCCGCAGCAACCGTCCCCCGGCAAGGAGCCGCGCAAGCGCTCGCTTTTCAGCTTCGGCACCCTGGCGCTCTTTGCCGGCGTCGCGGCCGGCGCACTTGGCGTATACGTGATCGAAAGCCGCTCTGGCAACGAAGTTGCGGGCAATTGCCCCGTCGACGATCAGTTGAAGGCGCGGATCGACGCGGCCGCGCGCGGCGAAGTGGCGGCGATGGTGGCCATGGACACGCCCTTCGATGCCACCGCGCTGGCCTTCAAGGATGCGGACGGCGTG
The DNA here is from genome assembly GCF_014844055.1 of Aureimonas sp. OT7. Taxonomy (NCBI): domain Bacteria; kingdom Pseudomonadati; phylum Pseudomonadota; class Alphaproteobacteria; order Hyphomicrobiales; family Aurantimonadaceae; genus Aureimonas; species Aureimonas sp. OT7. The sequence goes on along the minus strand of NZ_CP062167.1, from coordinate 1,148,836 downwards.
CAGACCAGCATCGGCGCGATGGCCGGGCAGACGCTGCTGGTCAACCTGTGGGCAACGTGGTGCGTGCCCTGCCGGGTCGAAATGCCGGAGCTCGACCGTCTCCAGGCGGAAGCGGGCAGCGATGCCTTCGCGGTGGTGCCGATCAACCTGGATCTCGGCGAGACCGACAAGCCGCAGGCCTTCTACGACGAGATCGGGCTGACCCATCTGCCCATGTACCGGGACGAAACGCTGAAACTCTTCAACGATCTGAAGGGCAACGGAGTCGCCTTCGGCATGCCGGTCACCATGCTCGTCGACAAGACGGGCTGTGCCCGCGGCGTCATGAACGGGCCGGCCGAATGGGCCGGGGCCGATGCGCGCGCCCTGATCGACGCCTTCATGTCCGGGGGCGGCTGACGCGCCAATGATCGTGCCGGATGCGAAAGCCTGAACGCCTGAACGCGAAAAGGCCGGGTTGCCCCGGCCTTTCCGATAGTCTTGACGCAAGTGCAGCTTAGGCGGCGTCTTCCGCGTCCTTGCGGATTTCCTGGCCGGACGCCTGGTCGGCGACCTTCATCGACAGGCGGACCTTGCCGCGCTCGTCGAAGCCCATCAGCTTCACCCACACCCTGTCGCCTTCCTTGACGACGTCGGTCGTCTTGGCGACGCGGTCGGCGCCGAGCTGGCCGATGCCGATGCGCGCGCCCTGATCGACGCCTTCATGTCCGGGGGCGGCTGACGCGTAACGATCGCGCCGGATGCGGAAGCCTGAACGCCTGAACGCAAAAAGGCCGGGTCGCCCCGGCCTTTCCGATAGTTTTGACGCAAGCGCAGCTTAGGCGGCGTCTTCCGCGTCCTTGCGGATTTCCTGGCCGGACGCCTGGTCGACGACCTTCATCGACAGGCGGACCTTGCCGCGCTCGTCGAAGCCCATCAGCTTCACCCATACCTTGTCGCCTTCCTTGACGACGTCGGTCGTCTTGGCGACGCGGTCGGCGCCGAGCTGGCCGATGCCGATGCGCGCGCCCTGATCGACGCCATCATGTCCGGGGGCGGCTGACGCGCCAATGATCGCGCCGGATGCGGAAGCCTGAACGCCTGAACACGAAAAGGCCGGGTCGCCCCGGCCTTTCCGATAGTTTTGACGCAAGCGCAGCTTAGGCGGCGTCTTCCGCGTCCTTGCGGATTTCCTGGCCGGACGCCTGGTCGACGACCTTCATCGACAGGCGGACCTTGCCGCGCTCGTCGAAGCCCATCAGCTTCACCCATACCTTGTCGCCTTCCTTGACGACGTCGGTCGTCTTGGCGACGCGGTCGGCGCCGAGCTGACTGATATGGACGAGACCATCGCGCGAACCGAAGAAGTTGACGAATGCGCCGAACTCGACCGTCTTGACGACCGTGCCTTCGTAGACGCCGCCGACTTCCGGCTCCGCCACGATGGAGTGAATCCACTTGCGGGCCGCCTCGATCTCCTTGCCGGAGGACGACGCGATCTTCACCGTGCCGTCATCCTCGATGTTGATCTTGGCGCCGGTCTTCTCGACGATCTCGCGGATCACCTTGCCACCGGAGCCGATCACGTCGCGGATCTTGTCGGTCGGGATCTGCATCACCTCGATGCGCGGGGCGAACTCGCCCAGCTCGGAACGGCTCTGGGACAGGGCCTTGGCCATCTCGCCGAGGATATGGATACGTCCGCCACGGGCCTGCTCGAGGGCGATCTTCATGATCTCCTCGGTGATGCCCTGGATCTTAATGTCCATCTGGAGCGAGGTGATGCCCTCGTCCGTACCGGCCACCTTGAAGTCCATGTCGCCGAGGTGATCCTCGTCACCGAGGATATCCGACAGAACGGCGAAGCGCTCGTCTTCCTTGATGAGGCCCATGGCGATACCCGCAACCGGACGGCCGAGCGGCACGCCGGCATCCATCAGCGCCAGCGAGGTGCCGCACACCGTGGCCATCGACGAGGAGCCGTTGGATTCGGTGACTTCGGACACGACGCGCAGCGTGTAGGGGAAGGCTTCCTTCGCCGGCAGCATCGGCCGGATCGCCCGCCAGGCCAGCTTGCCGTGGCCGATCTCGCGGCGGCCGGGCGAGCCCATGCGGCCCGTCTCGCCGACGGAATAGGGCGGGAAGTTGTAGTGCAGCAGGAAGGTTTCCTTGTAGGTCCCCGTCAGCGAGTCGACATACTGCTCGTCCTCGCCGGTGCCGAGCGTCGCCACTACGAGGGCCTGCGTCTCGCCACGCGTGAACAGGGCCGAGCCGTGCGTCCGCGGCAGAAGGCCGGCTTCGGCGACGATCGGGCGGACCGTATCGAGGCTGCGGCCGTCGATGCGGCTCTTGGTGTCGAGGATGTTCCAGCGCACGATCTTGGCCTGGAGCTCCTTGAAGACCGAGCCGATCTCTTCCTTCGTGAAGCGCGGGGCTTCGTCGCCCTCGGGCAGGAAATGCGCCGAGACCTTTGCCTTGACGGCGTCGACGGCGGCATAACGAGCCTGCTTGTCAGTGATCTTGTAGGCGTCGCGCAGTTCGGTTTCGGCCAGCTTCAGCATCTCGCCTTCGAGGGCGGAGTAGTCCGGCGCGGCATGATCGCGCGGCTCCTTGGCCGCATGCTCGGCCAGCTGGATGATCGCGTCGATCACCGGCTGGAAGCCGCGATGACCGAACATGACGGCGCCGAGCATCGTCTCTTCGTCGAGCTCCTGCGCTTCGGACTCGACCATCAGGACGGCGTCCTGCGTGCCGGCAACGATGAGATCCAGCTTGGATTCGACCATTTCATCGACATGCGGGTTCAACTTGAACTCCCCGCCGATGAGGCCGACGCGCGCCGCGCCGATGGGGCCCATGAAGGGCACGCCCGACAGCGTCAGCGCGGCGGATGCGGCCACCATGGACACGACGTCCGGATCGTTCTCGAGGTCGTGCTGCAGAACGGTGACCACGACCTGCGTGTCGTTCTTGTAGCCTTCGGCGAAGAGCGGGCGGATCGGCCGGTCGATCAGGCGGGAGACGAGCGTCTCCTTCTCGGACGGGCGGCCTTCGCGCTTGAAGTAACCACCGGGGATGCGACCGGCCGCAAAGGCCTTTTCCTGGTAGTTGACGGTCAGCGGGAAGAAGTCGAAGCCGGGCTTGGGCGCCTTGGCGGAGACGACGGTCGCCAGGACCGTGGTCTCGCCGTAGGTGGCAAGGACGGCGCCGTCGGCCTGCCGGGCGATCTTGCCCGTCTCAAGCGTCAGCGGGCGGCCGGCCCATTCGATTTCCACTTTATGGGTGTTGAACATCGTTGAATCGTTCTCTTCTGATTGCCGCGGCGCAAAGGGCGCCGCCGGCGTTCCGTTGGTTGGAAACGCACATGGGCAAGACGGCGGGAGGCTTCCACTGCGCAAGGGCGGCGCAAGCATCCGGCAATCCTGCCCCATGGGCGCCTGGGGCAGATATCGAAAGGGCGGGCTCCGTCAGGAAACCCGCCACTTTCAGTCTTTAGCGACGCAGGCCGAGGCGCGAGATCAGCGCCTGGTAGCGCTCTTCTTCGCGGCTCTTCAGGTAGTCAAGAAGACGACGACGCTGCGAGACCATCTTCAGGAGGCCGCGACGCGAGTGGTTGTCCTTCTTGTGGCCTTTGAAGTGCTCGGTCAGGTTGGCGATGCGCTCGGAAAGCAGGGCTACCTGCACTTCCGGCGAACCGGTGTCGCCTTCCTTGGTCGCGAATTCCTTCATAAGCTCGGCCTTGCGCTCAAGCGTGATCGACATCGTGTTTCCCTTTCGTATTCAGGAGGGTCGGGACACCCAAAGCCGGGATGTCGTCCAGCATGGGTCGTTACTCGCTCTGGCCCGTGGGCCGGCGATCGGCGGGATATAAGCCAAAACCGTTCGAAATGCCAGCCCGCCCCATGCGGGCCGCATCATGCCCGCGTCAGCGACCGCCGAAGACGCGGCGCGGATGGAAGGAGCCCTGCTCGATCGTGCCGATGGCGATCAGCCGCCCAAGCCCCGTGGCGAACGCCTCGTCGCAGAAGGCCGGCGCGTCGCGGCCGCGCAGCAGCACGGGGTTGCCGGACAGGACCCGCGCCGACTGCTCGTCGCTGAGGCTGACTTCGTACAACTCGCCGAGCGCCTCGGATGCGTCCAGGAGATAATCGTCGAGCGGCGTGAAGTCCACGACCCGCGCCCGCGCGCCCGCCGTCACGGCCTCCTCGCCCAGGGTTTCGCGGCCTTCGTCGGCGGCGGCTTCCAGCTCCTCCAGCGTCACCATGTCGGCCTCGTCGAAGGCGCCGACGCTGAGGCGCCGAAGGTCGATCACATGCCCGAAGCAACCAAGGTCGCGGCCCATGTCGCGCGCCAGGGCGCGGACATAGGTGCCCTTGCCGCATTCCGCCTCGAAAATCGTGGTCTGGGCGTCGGGCATGGACACGATGTCGAGCCGGTGGATCGTCACGCCGCGCGCGGCGATCTCGACCGATTCACCGCCCCGGGCGAGGTCGTAGGCCCGCTCCCCATCGATCTTGATGGCCGAGTACTGGGGCGGCACCTGCGAGATTTCGCCGCGATAGGCGTGCATCACCTGCTCGATGGCAGCCTGTTCCGGGCGCAGGTCGCTCGCCCGCAGCACCGGGCCTTCGGTATCGTCGGTCGCCGTCTCGGCACCCCACCGGACGGTGAAGCGATAGACCTTCTGGCCATCCATGACATAGGGCACGGTCTTGGTCGCGTCGCCGAAGGCGATGGGCAGCATCCCGGATGCCAACGGGTCCAACGTGCCTGCATGGCCCGCCTTCTGCGCGAAATACAGCCATTTCAGCTTGGAGACCGCATCCGTAGAGCCGAGGCCCTTCGGCTTGTCCAGGATGACCCAGCCCGAGATCGGGCGCCCTTTCGGCTTGCCGCGGCGGGCCATCAGCGTCCCTCCCCGCCGGTATCGTCGTCGTCCGCGTCGTCGAGATCGCGGGCAACGGCAGGTGAGCGCAGAATAGCGTCGATACGGGCGAAATTGTCGAAACTGTCGTCGGCGCGAAAGCGGATATCGGGCATGTACTTCATCTGTCTGAGAGCGGGCGTGGCGCGGCCCCGCAGGTATTTCCGGTTCTGGTTCAGCGCGGCGACGAAGGGTTCGCAATCCTCCTGGCCAAGCACCGTCACATAGGCGGTCGCCAGTTTCAGGTCGGGCGTCATGCGCACTTCCGTGACGGACACGACCGCCCGCTCCAGGAGCGGATCGCGCAACTCGCCGCGTTGCAGAATTTCGGTCAGCGCGTGGCGAACCTTTTCGCCGACGCTGAGCTGGCGCTGCGAGGGCGCCTTGGAGGGATTGGGGCTTCGGGCCATGTTACGTCGTTCAGCCTGGCATGATGGAAATCGATGGACGCACCCGCCGACCATGCCGGCCGGGAGCGACGTTGAGCGATAACGGCAAGAGGCCCGGCGCATGACGCCGGGCCGAAAGCATTGCCGCCGAAGACGCCCCTAGAGCGAGCGGGCGATGTGCTCCACGCGGAAGCATTCGATGACGTCGCCCTGGCGGATGGCGTCGTACCGCTCGAAGGCCATGCCGCACTCCTGGCCGGCCGGCACTTCCGCCACTTCGTCCTTGAAGCGCTTGAGCGTCGACAGCTTGCCCTCGTGGATGACGACACCGTCGCGGATGAGGCGCACCCCGGCGCCGCGCTCGACGCGGCCCTCGGTGACCCGGCAACCGGCAACCTTGCCGACCTTGGTGATGTGGAAGACCTCGAGGATCTCCGCATTGCCGAGGAACGTCTCGCGGCGCTCCGGCGACAGGAGGCCCGACATCGCCTGCTTAACGTCATCCACCAGATCGTAGATGATGTTGTAGTAGCGGATCTCGATGCCTTCGCGCTCGGCGGCCTGCCGGGCCTGTGCGTTGGCGCGGACGTTGAAGCCGATGATCGCCGCATTGGAGGCGGCGGCCAGCGCCACATCCGACTCGGTGATCGCGCCGGCACCGGAATGCACCAGGCGTGCCGCGACTTCGTCGGTGCTGATCTTTTCGAGCGCCCCGGCGATGGCTTCGACCGAACCCTGCACGTCACCCTTGATGACGAGCGGGAATTCCTTCAGGCCGGTCGCCTGAAGCTGGCTCATCATCTGCTCGAGCGAGCCGCGCTGACCGGCCGACTTGGCGACGGCCTTCTCGCGGGAGACGCGCTGGCGGTACTCGGCGATCTGGCGGGCCTGCGCCTCGTTCTGCACGACGGCAAAACGATCGCCCGCACGGGGCGTGCCCTGCATGCCGAGAACCTCGACGGGCATCGACGGCGCGGCTTCCTTTACCTGGCGGCCCTGATCGTCGACCAGCGCACGCACCTTGCCCCACTCGTTGCCGGCCACGATGATGTCGCCGGTGCGCAGCGTACCCGCCTGCACCAGAACGGTGGCCACCGGGCCGCGACCGCGGTCCAGCTGGGCCTCGATGACGACGCCTTCTGCCGGCCGGTCCGGATCGGCCTTCAGTTCGAGCACTTCGGACTGCAGCAGGATCGCATCGATCAGCTTGTTGAGGTTCGTGCCGGCCTTGGCCGACACTTCGACGTCCAGCACTTCGCCGCCCATCGATTCGACGAAGACCTCGTGCTGCAGCAGGCCGTTGCGCACCTTGGACGGATCGGCCGACGGCTTGTCGATCTTGTTGATCGCCACGATGATCGGCACGTTCGCGGCCTTGGCGTGCTTTATGGACTCGATCGTCTGCGGCATGACGCTGTCGTCGGCCGCCACCACCAGGACGGCTATGTCGGTCGCCTGGGCGCCGCGGGCACGCATCGCCGAGAACGCCTCGTGGCCGGGCGTGTCGATGAAGGTCACCTTCTGCCCGTTATGCTCGATCTGGTAGGCGCCGATGTGCTGCGTGATGCCGCCGGCTTCGCCGGAGACGACGCTGGTCTTGCGGATCGCGTCCAGAAGCGACGTTTTGCCGTGGTCGACGTGACCCATGATGGTCACGACCGGCGCGCGGGGCAGCATCTTGTCGGGGTTGTCGACGACGTTGAAGAAGCCTTCCTCGACGTCGGACTCCGCCACGCGCTTCGCCGTATGGCCGAATTCTCCGGCGATGATCTCGGCAAGGTCGGCGTCGATGACGTCGCCCGGCTTCATCATCTGGCCTTGCTGCATCAGGTACTTGATCACGTCTACCGCACGTTCCGACATGCGGTTGGCCAGTTCCTGGATGGTGATCGTCTCTGGAATAATCACTTCTCTGGAAATCTTCTCTCGGCTTTGCGACTGCTGGGAACGCCTGAACTTCTCCTGACGACGACGCATCGAGGAGAGGGAACGTCCGCGTGAATCCTCGTCGGACAGCGCGCGGTCGAGGTTGACCCGGCCGGCGCGCCGGTCGTCCGTGCCGCGCGTGCGGGCGGGACGGGCGGCATCCGCCGCCACTCCGGCACCGGGGCCGGGGCTGCGACGGCGCGCACCTGCCCGGTTGGCGCTGTCGTCGTCCTCGGTGGCACGGCGGCTTCCACGCGACAGATCGCTGCGGGCCGCCGGCTTGAGGCCCAGCCCGTCATCGACGGGCGGCGGCCCGGGGATGACCGTTTCGGCAACACCGCCGCCGCGCTTCTGCGGCTTGGCCTGGGCACGCCGTGCGGCATCCTCCTCGGCCTTGCGGCGCGCCGCTGCTTCCATCTCGACGCGCGCCGCCTCTTCGGCCTGCCGACGCTCGCTTTCCTCGAGTTCGGCACGGCGGCGCTGGTCTTCACCGATGCGGCGTGCTTCCGCTTCCTGGAACAGGCGGCGGTCTTCTACCTCGCGCTGGCGCGCCAGTTCGAGGGCGCGCTTGCGCGCATCCATTTCCTTGGACGACAGATCGGACAGTACGGCGCCACGCGGCTGCCGGCCGGCCGGGGCCGGTGCACCGCGGTTGCCGTCACGATTGCCCTGGCCACCCGGGCCGGATCGGCCGGGTGTCGTCCCGCGGTTGCGGTAGGCCATATTGCCACCCCCGCGATCCTGGCGGGATGCATCCTGGCGCGGAGCGCCGGCAGAGGACGCCGGCGCCGCGGGGCGCGAAGCCGCCGGGTTTGCCGGACGTGCCGTTGCGGCAGGGGGCGTGGTCGCCGGGGCCGTGGTGGCCGCAGCCGGGGCGGCCGGAGCCGGAGCGGCAACGGCAGGCGCCGCCTCACGCGCCGCCGGGGCGGGCGTCGGGGCCGGCTTCGGTGCTTCGGCAACGGGCTCGGCGGCCTTGGCGGCCGCAGCTTCGGCCTCGGCGGCACGGCGCGCCGTGTCCGCTTCGGCTGCCGCGGCGCTGGCGGCGGCTGCTGCCGCCGCTGCAGCCTCTGCTGCCTCAGCCTCGGCGGCCTTGCGGGCCCCTTCCTGCCGTGCCAATTCCTCGGCGGCGGCGCGTGCCGCCTTCGCTTCGTCCTCGGCCTGCGCATTGGCAAGCGCCTGCGCCTGCGCCGGCGTCAGGCCGCTCCGGGCAGCGCCATCGCCGGGACGCGCATCCTCGGGCTTGGAGAACTTGCGCTTCTTCGTTTCGACCACGACATTCTTCGTGCGCCCATGCGAAAAATTCTGCCGCACGGTGGATTGCTGGACCCCACCGGGCTTGATCGACAGAGTCTTCTTCGAATTGACGCTCAGAGTCTTGTCGTCGCCGGATTTGGTATCGCTCATTTACGCTTCCGCTTCCTGCGTGGGTGTCGTCCCACGCCTATCGTCCGTGCCGCAGAGATAGCCGGGCTTCCCTGCATGTTCGTTCGAGACCGTGTCGCCCCGGGCGGCATCCCGCTCCGGCAACCCGTTCTCATCGGAGCCTTGCTCCCTGAAATTCGCCAGCGCCCGAAGGCGCTTCAGGCACGCCGTACCCGCACTTCCGGCAAGAACGGCAGCATGTATCACATTATCGCCGCCGAGTGCCAAACCCATTTCGTCGCTGGAAAAGGAACTGAACACCGATACCGGCTTCACCCCGCCCGCCGTCGCCGCCTTGACGGCGCCATCGAGCTTGCGGATTCCGTCGGGCGCACCATCCAGCGCGTGGATCAGCGCGACGGCCTTGCCGCCACGGATGGCGGCATCGACCTTGGATGCGCCCGTCACCACCTGGCCGGCCTTGCGGGCCATCCCGAGGGATCCGAGCGCAGAGCGCGACAGAGCCGCGTCCACCGTATCGGCCAGTTCCGGCCCGGCCTTCACGTCCTGGCGCAGCGCCCGTTTCAGAAGCCCCTTGCGGACGACCTCCTCCACCACCCTGCGCCGCGCCTCGACGTGCGCGCCGCGTCCGGGCAACCGCCGCCGCAAATCCGGTACGACGGTGCCGTCCGGCGCCGCGACCAGCCGGACAAGCGCGTCCGGATGCATGGTCGTGCGGGAGAGGATGCACATGCGATCGTTCAACTGCACCTCCTCTTCCACCGTTCGTCACCTCGTTCCCGTCCTGCCTGCGCCGATAGGTGTCGGTCAGGCTTCCTCGTCTTCGGCCGTCTCGGCTTCCTCGACGGCGTCGGCCGAAATCCAGCCCGCCTTGATGCGCGCCTGCATGACCATGGCTTCGGCATCCGCGCGGCTGACATCGAAGGCCGAGAGGGCGCCGGTAAAACGCTTGGTTTCTCCGTCCTTGCGCTCGGTCCAGCCGACGAGGTCGTCCGCGGCGCAACCGGCGAAATCCTCGAGCGACTTCACATCGTCCTCGCCGAGGGCCACGAGCATGGGTGTCGTCAGCCCGTCGATCTCACGCAGATCGTCTGAAACGCCGAGTTCGCGGCGACGTGCGTCCAGCTCCGCCTCGCGCTGATCGAGATACTCACGCGCCCGGGTCTGGATTTCCGAAGCCGTATCCTCGTCGAAACCTTCGATTGCAGACACCTCGTCCGAATCAACATAAGCTACTTCCTCTACCGAGGAAAAGCCTTCCGACGCCAAAAGCTGGCCGACCATCTCGTCGACGTTGAGCGCGTCCATGAACAGCGCCGACCGCTCGACGAATTCCTTCTGTCGGCGTTCCGATTCTTCCTGCTCGGTCAGGATGTCGATATCCCAGCCGGTCAGCTGCGAAGCAAGGCGCACGTTCTGGCCCCGGCGACCGATCGCAAGGGATAGCTGGTCATCCGGAACGACGACTTCAATACGCTCGGCGTCCTCGTCCAGCACGACCTTGGCGACTTCGGCCGGCTGCAGGGCGTTGACCAGGAAGGACGCGGCATCCGGCGACCAGGGGATGATGTCGATCTTTTCGCCCTGCAACTCGCCGACGACCGCCTGCACGCGAGAGCCGCGCATGCCGACGCAGGCGCCGACCGGGTCGATGGACGAATCGCGCGAGACCACGGCGATCTTGGCGCGCGAGCCGGGATCGCGGGCCACGGCCCGGATCTCGATGATGCCATCGTAGATCTCCGGAACCTCCATGGTGAACAGCTTCGCCATGAATTGCGGATGCGTCCGCGACAGGAAGATCTGCGGGCCGCGCTGCTCGCGGCGGACATCGTAGACATAGGCGCGCACGCGGTCGCCATAGCTGAAGATCTCGCGCGGGATCTGCTCATCGCGGCGGATGATGCCCTCGCCCTTGCCGAGATCGACGATGACGTTGCCGTATTCCACGCGCTTGACCGTGCCGTTGACGATCTCGCCGACGCGGTCGCGGTATTCCTCGTACTGCTTGTCGCGCTCGGCCTCGCGCACCTTCTGCACGATGACCTGCTTGGCCGACTGGGCCGCGATGCGGCCGAATTCCATCGGCGGCAACTGCTCGGCGATGAAGTCGCCCGGCTCGGCGTCGGGGTTCTTGTCGCGCGCCAACTCCAGGTAGATCTGCGTCGAGGGATCGTCCACATCGTGGACCACTTCCAGCAGGCGCTGGAGCTTGATCTCGCCGGTGCGGGAGTTGATGTCCACGCGAATATTGGTGTCCTGCCCGTACCGGGCCCGCGCCGCTTTCTGGATCGCGTCGGCCATGGCCGCGATCACGATCTCGCGGTCGATAGACTTCTCGCGCGCGACGGCGTCTGCGATCTGCAGAAGCTCAAGCCTGTTCGCACTGACTGCCATTGACGTCATCTCCTGTTCGCGGCCTTCCGGCCCGCCGGGCTGTCATGCCGGCCGCTTGGCGCTCGCCAATGGCGGCGCTGTCCAACTCTGGGCGTCGGGGCCGACCTACTGGCGCGCCCCGATATCCGCATCGTCACCGCCATCGCCGGCCACGCCCTTGCGCGCCATCTTCTCGTGGCGCAGCGATGCCTGGATCAGTTCATCCGTCAGGATCAGACGGGCCTCGGCAATGGCATCGAGAGGCACGAGAACGCTGGCCTCCTCGCCATAGGCGGGCTGATCGCGGTCGAGGCGGATCGAATCGCCCTCGACACCCGTGACCTTGCCGCGAAACCGCTTGCGGCCATCGAGCAGGCGGTTCGTCTCCAGCTTCATCAGATGCCCGGCCCAGACTTCGAAGTCGTTGCGACGCACCAGCGGCCTGTCGATGCCGGGCGAGGACACTTCGAGATGGTAGGCCCGATCCAGCGGGTCTTCCACGTCGAGCACCGGCGAAACGCCGCGGCTGACGGCCTCGCAATCCTCGACGGTCATGGTGCCGTCCGGCCGCTCCGCCATGATCTGCAGCGTCGTACCGTTAAGGCCCGACATGCGGATGCGGACGAGGCGATACCCCAATTGCTCGATGACGGGCTCGACGATGGCGGCGATGCGCCCTTCGAGCCCTTCCTCGACGATGATGCGGTTGTCTACGTTCACGGACACTCCGGAAAAGCGATCGTGCCGGGGAGACCCCCGACAGGGATTCATCGCTGCGAAGCCCTATCAACAAAAAAGAGCGGGACCGGCTGGACCCACTCTCACGAAGACATCGCAGAGAATTTGAGATGGCATATACCCACTCCGGCCCGTCTTTTCAAGCCAATCAGGCAATGTCCCGGCGCAGGAAGGTCAGATAGGCGGGCCGACGCCCCTCCCGGAAAGCCTTCGCCTCGTAGCGCGTGCCGGGCCACGCCTCGTAGGGCGTGTGCCAGTCGCGGGCGCTCGTTGCCGCCCAGTCGAAGGCGGCATGCGCGTCGATATGGGCGAGTGTCCAGTTGACATAGGTATCGATGTCGGACGCAAACCGGAACCTTGCGCCGGGCCGCAGCACCCGGGCGAACCGGTCCAGATTGCGCGGATTGACGAAGCGCCGCTTGAAATGCCGCTTCTTGGGCCAGGGGTCCGGATAGAAGAGATCGATGCCGGCAAGCGAGGCTTCCGGCAGCCAGTCGAGCAGCCGGGTCGCGTCGTCGCCGTACAGGCGCAGGTTGGGAAGCGGATCGGCCTCCAACGCAGCCAGCATCTTGGCCATGCCGTTGACGAAGGGTTCGACGCCGATGAAGCCGACATCGGGAAACCGCGCCGCCTCGTGACGCAGATGCTCGCCGCCCCCGAAGCCGATCTCCAGCCTGACGGCTTCGACCGGGCGGGCGAACAACTCCTCCGTCCGCGCCGGGGCGGGTTTCGACAGGTCCACGGCAAGGTTCGGCAGACGGCCATCGATCAGGCCTTGCTGCCATGCCGTCAGCGTCTTGCCCTTGTGGCGGCCGAAGAAGGCCTCCCGCGAGCGTACGGGGTGCGACATCACGCCCTGGCCGCTGCCACTGCCGCCTTCAGCCTGGGCGCAAGATCGGTCTTCTCCCAGGAGAACGCACCGTCGCGGCCGGGCTTGCGGCCGAAATGTCCATAGGCGGAGGTGCGCGCATAGATCGGACGGGCAAGCTGGAGATGCTCGCGGATGCCGCGCGGCGTCAGCTTCATGACGTCGCGAATTGCCTTTTCCACGACATCCTCGCCAACCTTGCCGGTATCGTGCAGGTCGACATAGATGGAGACGGGCTCGGCGATGCCGATCGCGTAGGAAAGCTGGATCGTGCAGCGATCGGCCAGCCTGGCCGCGACGACGTTCTTGGCCAGATAGCGCGCCGCATAGGCGGCGGACCGGTCCACCTTGGTCGGATCCTTGCCGGAAAAGGCGCCGCCGCCATGGGGTGCCGCGCCGCCATAGGTATCGACAATGATCTTGCGGCCGGTCAGCCCGGCATCGCCATCGGGACCGCCAATGACGAACTTGCCGGTCGGGTTGACGTGCCAGACGCAGTCCTCGGCGATGGGAAGCTCGGCCGTGGCTTCGCGCACGAAGGGCTCGACGATGCGGCGGATATCCTCGGAGCCGAGGGACTCGTCGAAATGCTGCGTCGACAGGACGATCGAGCTGATCGCCGAAGGGGCGCCGTCCTTGTAGTGAACCGTCACCTGCGTCTTCGCATCGGGGCCGAGCTTGCCGGCCTCCCCCTCGCCTGCCTTGCGGGCCTGCGTCAGGCGCTCGAGGATCTTGTGCGAATAATAGATCGGTGCCGGCATCAGCTCGGCGGTCTCCCGGCAGGCATAACCGAACATGATGCCCTGGTCGCCGGCGCCTTCGCTGGCCTTGTTGCCTGCGTCCACGCCCTGCGCGATATCGGCGGACTGGGCATGCAGCAGAACGTCGATCTTGACTTTCTTCCAGTGGAAGCCTTCCTGCTCGTAGCCGATCGCCTTGATCGCGCGGCGCGCCGCGGCCCGCACCTTGGAGCGGATCTGCCGCTCGTCGAGCGAGCATCGCACCTCACCGGCGATGATGACCCGATTGGTGGTTGCAAGTGTCTCGCAGGCGACGCGGATCTGGCCGGCGTCCATGCCGATCTTCTTTGCCTCGCGGTAGAACAGGTCCACGACCTCGTCGGATATGCGGTCGCAAATCTTGTCCGGATGGCCTTCCGACACACTCTCGGACGTGAAGAAGAACTCGTTGCGCTGCATGAATGCCAAACCTTGCCGCCGAAGCGGAATGACGCGGCCCAAGGGCCCTGGACAGCCGGCGGAACCGGCCGATCGACGGGGGAACGACGGTGCGGGAGGCACGATCGTTCAACGCAAGGGGTTTGGCGAGACGCGGCTTCCGCGTCAAGGGGGAAGATGCGAACGGGCGCCTGAACGCCCGTTCAGTCCGTTACCGGGGCTTACTGCCGGAAACCGCGCTGCGGCTTGCGGTTGGTTGCGGCCAGCGTGTCGGCGAGCTCCAGGACCATGCGCCGGACGTTCGGATCGCTGATATCGCGGAACCGCTCCAGCAACCGGGCCTCTTCGGCCGAAAGGCTGTCGCCACCGATCCAGCCGCTTCCCTCGCCCTCGGCCATGCCGCCACGGGCCGACGCCACCGCCGGAACCCCTTCGAAGAAGCGCATCAGCGGCACTTCCAGGACGCGTGCGATATCGCAGAGACGGCCAACCGTAATGCGGTTGGTGGCGTTCTCGTACTTCTGCACCTGCTGGAACGTGATGCCGAGACGATCTCCGAGCCATTCGCGGCTGACGCGGGCGCGCATCCGGATCGCCTGGATCTGACGACCGACGATGACGTCGGCCTCGTCGGGCTTTTTCTTGTTGACCCGACCTTCGGGCAATTGATTTTGCTGCACTGTCAAATCCATGGGCTTCAATACCTCTGTCTCCACCAATTTCCTTGTAACCATATTTATCCAACAATATCCATCTTACTCTATAGGATTATGTTTATTGCGCAGAATTGCGCAACCGTCAATGGCGATCAGGAATGGCTGCGGCGGAGGGCGACGACCGTCAGCAGTGCGGCTGCCGACAACAGCCAGGCGACGAGGTTTCCATGTTTCGAGACCATCGTTTCCGGGCCTGGCGCCGGCAATGCGGCGGCGATGGTTCCACGTTCGCCGAGGTCCATGCGCGCCACGTCCCGGCCAACCGAATCGGTGACGACCGAGATGCCCGAATTGGCCGCCCGCACCAGCGGCAGGCCCAGCGCCAGGGCCGTCAGCCGGGCATGGGCGAGATGCTGGTAGGGGCCGGGCGTATCGCCGTACCAGGCATCGTTTGTGACGTTGAGGACGAACGCGTCGCCGGGCTGTCGCCGGATTTCGCCCGGGAAGATCACTTCGTAGCAGATCAGCGGCAGGAAGGGAGGAACGCCGTCCACTTTGCCCGATCGCCGCTCCTGCGCGGCCGAGAAGCCACCCGGGAGCTGCGTCAGCTGCATGATCCCGAGCTGCTCCAGCAACGACTGGAACGGTAGATACTCGCCGAAGGGGACGAGGTGCAGCTTGTCGAAGCGGCCGTCGACCGTGCCGTCCGGCCGGATCGCCAGGATGGAATTGTAGTAGCGCGGCTCGGCGCCGGCGCGCTCTTCCATGCGGGCGGCGCCGGCCAGAAGCCGGGCACCCGGGCCCAGGCTCTGCGCGACGGCATCGACGACGGGCGACCTGTCGGAGATCAGGTATGGAAAGGACGATTCCGGCCACACGACGATCTCGTCCGGGGGGCTGTCCGCGCGGGGGGCGGTCATGTCCATCAGCAGCCGCAAGATCGCGTTCGCTTCGGCCGGGTCCCATTTGCGGCTCTGGTCGATCGCCGGCTGGACGATCCGGACATGAGCGGGCTCCGGCTCCGGCGCGGGCAGCTCCGCCGCCAGGCGACACGCCCCGTACACGCTGTGAAACGCAAGAAGGGACAGGCCGATAGCCGCCACCGTCGGCCGTCCTGCCTGCCTGCGGAGGGCCAGCACGGGCAGCGAAAACACCACGACGCCCACCAGCGTCAGCCCGTGCGTGCCCCATATCGCCGCGGACTGCATGAACAGCGGCCAGGGCGCCGCCATCATGCCGATTTCGTTCCAGGGAAAGCCGGTCAACAGCCGGGCGCGTAGAAATTCGGCCAGCGTGAAGGCCAGCGCCAGCACGAGGATGCGTTCGGCACCCGACGACCAGAAACGCCGTGCGGTGGCGACGGCCAGGCCGAAATACACGGCCAGCACCGCCGGCAGGCCCAGGACGGCCAGCGGCAGCGCCCACCAGAAGGCGGCGGCATCCACCAGCATGGCGGCGCCGAGCCACCAGAGTCCACCGATGAAATAGCCGAAGCCGAACCACCAGCCGAGTCGGAAGGCGGCAGCCAATCCCTCGCCCCGTCGCGCCAGACCGTCGATGGCCAGGACCAGCATGGGAAAAGCGATGAAGGCCGCCGGCACGATATGATACGGCGCCAGGCCCAACGTGGCGATGGCGCCCGCCAGGGCGGCCAGCGCGGCGCGGCGCCAGCCAGCCGCGCCGAACGGCCGTTCAATGACGGCCGCAGGCACCCCGGCCGGCAGCGTCAAGCGTGCAACGCCACGGCGTTGGCGGCTCCATCGACGTTGCGCAGGATACGTACCTTGCGGACACGGCGGCTGTCGGCCTCGAGGACTTCGAGCCGATAGCCGCTGATGGCGTCGATGATGACGCCTTCGGGCGGTATATCGCCGTATTCGAGCACGACGAGCCCGCCGATCGTATCGGCTTCGTCCGCATAGGGCGCGATGTCGAAATCGACCCCGACGCGGTCGCGGACGTCGTCGAGGTCGGCACGCGCGTCGACCATGAACACGCCATCGGCCTCGGGCTGGATCAGCTTGTCCTCGTCGTCATGCTCGTCCTCGATGTCGCCGACGACGATCTCGAGGAGGTCTTCCATGGAAACCAGACCGTCCGTACCACCATACTCGTCGATCACGAGGGCGATCTGGATATGGCTGACCTTCATGCGGCTCATCAGTTCGAGCGCGGGCATCGAAGGCGGGACGAACAGAACCTTGCGAATCAGGGCCAGCTCGGAAAGCGGCTTGTCCAGGCGCACGGCAGCAAGGTTCAGTGCCGGGGCTCCCCCACCCTCGGCTCCCAGTGCGCACTCGGTGATATGGTCGACCAGGTCGCGGATGTGCACCATGCCGCGCGGGTCGTCCAGGCCATCGCCATAGACCGGCAGGCGGGAATGGCCGCACTCTCGGAACTTCACGAGCAACTCGCCCATCGTGGCGTTGATGTCGACGGCCTCGATCTCGGATCGCGGCACCATCGCGTCTTCGACGCGAACTTCGTGAAGCCCGAGAATATTGGTCAGCATGACCTGCTCTTCGCCGGTCAGGCCGGATCCCTCCTCGGCATTCATGAGTGCCTCGGCGATCTTTTCTCTCAGAGGTAGGGGTACCTTCGGCTTGAGCAGCGAGAGAAACTGCTCGAAAAAGCCGGGTTCCGACGATTTGCGCTCGTCGGGGCGCGGACTTCGGTCTTCGTTGGCGGCGTCGCCATCGCTATAGGCGGCCTCGACCGAGTCATGCGCGTTGTCGGCAGACGTGCTGCCGCTCGCGGTCCTGTTCATCCCTTTATCCATCGTATGTTCAACATCTCAGTCGACCGGATCCACACCGGCTACCCCGCCAGAATCGGCGTAAGGATCGGCAATTGCAAGCGTCGAAAGCACAAGAACCTCAAGACGCTCCATCTGTTCGGCCTCCTCGGCCTCTTCATGATCGTAGCCCAGAAGGTGCAGCATGCCATGAACGACCAGATGACGGAAATGATCCGCCAGCGATTTTCCGTCGCGCAGCGCCTCCCGCTCCAGCGTCTGGCGCGCCAGCACCAGGTCTCCCGCCATGGCTCCGGGCGTGTCGCCGGGCGCCAGTTGCACGATGGGAAACGAAAGGATGTTCGTCGGCTTGTCCTTGCCGCGCCACTGGCCGTTCAAAGCGCGCAGCATCGTATCGTCGGCAAGCGTGACGCCGACCTCGGTGACGAGGCTTGGCATCATGCCGGCCCCGGCCAGGGCCGCGCCCACGGCCTCGACCGCGAGCTGCGCCGCATCCGGCAGGATGCTGTTCCAATCCGCGTCTTCGATCGACAGGATCAGATCGACCGACGGATAGCCGGCCGCGTGCAACGGCTCATCGTTCATGCCGGCGATGCGGCTCCCGCCTGGACCGCTTCCCGCTGGCGTGTTGCATCGCCCTCATAGGCTTCGACGATGGCCTGGACCAGCTTGTGCCGCACCACGTCAGCGGACTGGAAGCGCACCGTCACGATGTTGGATACGCCGGCCAGCACGCGAAGCGCCTCCACCAGGCCGGACTTCTGGCCGGGCGGCAGATCGATCTGGGACGGATCGCCCGTCACCACCATACGGGCGTTTTCGCCAAGGCGGGTCAGGAACATCTTCATCTGCATGGTGGTCGTGTTCTGCGCCTCGTCCAGGATCACGGCGGCGTTGGCCAGGGTGCGGCCACGCATGAAGGCGAGCGGCGCGATCTCGATGGCGCCGGCCGCGATGGCCCGCTCCACCTTTTCGGCGGGCATCATGTCGTAAAGCGCGTCGTAGAGCGGGCGCAGATAGGGGTCGACCTTCTCCTTCATGTCGCCGGGCAGGAAGCCCAGCCGCTCGCCGGCTTCCACGGCCGGACGCGACAGGATGATCCGCTCCACCTGCCCGCGCTCCAGCAGTTGGGCAGCGTAGGCTACCGCAAGGTAAGTCTTGCCGGTGCCGGCCGGCCCGACGCCGAATACGAGTTCGGCCCGCTCCATCGCCCGCATGTAGGCGTCCTGGGTCGGCGTGCGGGCGTGGATGGTCTTCTTGCGGGTGGATATCTGGGCCAACGCCATTCGACCCTTCTTCTCGAGCGTCGGAAGGACGAGTTGGTCGTCCTGCGCCACGGCCATGCGAATGGCCCCTTCGACGTCGGACGGCTGGATATCGTGCCCTGCCTGAAGGCGGGCATAGAGCATATCGAGTGTCCGGCGGGCCTGTTCGCAGGCCATGGGCTCGCCGCGAAGCTCCACCTGGTTGCCGCGCGCACGCGCATCGACATGCAGTTTCTGCTCCAGAAGGGCGAGATTCTCGTCGAACTTTCCGAAAAGCGCCCCTGCAAGACGATTATCGTCGAAGGTCAGCACGATATGGGCCATGTCCGAAGCACCGGAAGCCGGTGACATGCCGCGCGCTGGTGTCATGCGCTCTCCCTCAGGTCGTGTTGGGTGAAGTTTCCGGCGGCGCCGGCACGGACGCCTTGGACCCGGGGCTCGGCGCCCTCTGCCATCAGCGAATTGGGCAGTGAAGAGGCGATCCGAACGGATACGATGTCGCCGACCGCGCCGGCGCTATCGGGCACGACCACCGGCAGCAGGAAGGGCGAGCGCCCAACCATCTGCCCGGCGTGCCGGCCGGACTTCTCGATGAGCACGTCGGTGGTGCGGCCGACGAAGCTTTCCTGGAAGGCTACCTGCTGTTCCCGCAGCAGGGCCTGCAGCCGTTCGAGGCGCTCGGACTTCACGGCCTCGGCGACATGGCCGTCCATCGTGGCGCCCGGCGTGCCGGGGCGCGGCGAATACTTGAAGGAGTAAGCCTGCGCATAGCCGATCTCGCGCACGATCTGCAAAGTCGCCTCGAAATCGGCGTCCGTCTCGCCCGGGAAACCCACGATGAAATCGCCCGACAACGCCAGGTCGGGACGCGCTGCGCGAATGCGCGCGACCAGCCGGACGTAGTCCGCCGCCTTGTGACGACGGTTCATCGCCTTCAGGATCGCATCGGAACCGGATTGGACCGGCAGGTGCAGATACGGCATGAGTTGCGGCAGGTCGCGATGCGCCGCGATCAACGCATCGTCCATATCGCGCGGATGGGACGTCGTGTAGCGCAGGCGCGCGATGCCCGGCACCTCTGCCAGCGCATGGAGCAGGTCGGCGAAATCGCCGGTCGCGCCGGTCCAGGCGTTGACGTTCTGGCCAAGCAAGGTCAACTCGCGGACGCCGGCATCGGCAAGGCGCCGCGCCTCTTCGACGACGTCGGCCATCGGCCGCGAGACTTCCGCGCCGCGCGTATAGGGCACCACGCAGAAGGTGCAGAATTTGTCGCAGCCCTCCTGCACGGTCAGGAACGCGGTGACGCCGCGGCTGGCGATCTGCTTCCGGTTTTGCCCGGGGAGATGGCGGAACTTGTCCTCCACGGCATAATCGGTATCGACGACGCGCTCGCCGCGGGCCACGCGGCCCAGCGCCTCGGGCAGACGGTGGTAGGTCTGGGGGCCGACGACGAGGTCCACCACCGGCGCGCGCGCCATGATCTCGGCGCCCTCGGCCTGCGCCACGCAGCCCGTGACGCCTATGGTCATGGCCTCGCCGCGCTCGGCGCGCTCGGCCTTCAGCTCGCGGATGCGGCCAAGTTCCGAGTAGATCTTCTCGGCTGCCTTTTCACGGATGTGGCACGTGTTGATGAGGACGAGGTCGGCGTTCTCGATCGTGTCCGTGGGTTCGTACCCGTCGCGCGACAACGCATCGCCCATGCGCTGGCTGTCGTAGACGTTCATCTGGCAACCATAGGTCCGGATGAAGACCTTGCGGCTATTGCTGCCCGACTTACCTTCGTTCGCTGTTTCGGTCATCGATCCTTCCGGGATGCCGGCGAGCCGGCCCACGTCCTTCAATATCGGCCCGATAAGGCGGCTGCGCAAGCGCCCTCAGGTTCCGTCCCCATGCTTTGCGATGCTTTCCTGCGGGCGCCGGCCGTAAAGGCTGGCCTCCAGCATGACGCGGACGCCGGCCTCGCACCGCCGCGCCACGATCTTGCGGTCCGAGCCTTCGGAGAATTCGACCGGATCCCCGAACGAAACCTCCACGTCCACCGCGCCGCAGCGCAGGAACGCCAGAAGATGCGGCATCAGCGCGACGTGTCCCGGCCAGGCCGCAAGCGGACGCCCATGAAAACCCAGCGGCAGTCCATGCGCCTGCGTATAGGCTACGGCCACGGGTTGAATCAACACACGATCCTGCCCGGCGCCCCGCAGCGCCGCCTGGGCCGCGCCGAACAGCGCCGTCTTGAAGGGCAGCACCCGGTTGCCATCCGAGGTCGTCCCCTCGGCAAACAGCACCATGACGTCGCCCGTGCGCAGCCGTTCGGCGATGGACGCGGCCTGTCGCCCCGTCTGGCGCCGCTCGCCGCGCGTCACGAAGACGGTGCGCTGCAGGCGGGCGAGAACGGAGAAGACGGGCCAGGTGCCGACCTCGGACTTTGCGATGAAACTCAGCGGCATGACGCTGCCCAGCGCCACGATGTCGGCCCATGACTGATGGTTGGCGGCAATCAGCAGGGGGCGGCCCGACTCGGCCTGGCCGCGCACATGCACCCGCATGCCGCACAGGCGGGCGGCGACCCTATGCCACAGGAACGGCAGCCGACGCGCCAGCGGCCACTGGAACCGCATGGCCAGCAGCTGGAGGGGCGCAAGCACGGCGGTCAACCCGGCGAGGCCGACGGCGACGACAGCGATTCGCAAGCGCCCCGGCATCGCGCCCTCAGCCGCGCAGGGTGCGCTTCATGATCAGCGCGCTGGTGCGCTGGCCATCGGGGCCGGGATAATAGGCAGGGCGGCGGCCCACCTCTTCGAACCGCAACCGGCGATACAGCGCAAGCGCAGGCACGTTGGTTTCGTCGACCTCGAGAAACAGGGCCAGCGCGCGTTCGGCATGCAGATGTTGCAGGACCATGTCCATCAGCAGGCGCCCGACACCCTTGCCGCGCGCGCTCCGGTCGACCGCGATGGTGAGGATTTCCGCCTCGTCCACGACAAGACGTGCCAGCACGAGCCCTTCCGGCTCGCGATGGCCGGCGCGCCGCGCCACGAAGCCGAACGTGCCGGGCTGGGCAATGAGCGCCGCGAACTCGTCCTCATCCCAGGCATGGGCGAAGGCACCGCCATGGACAGCCGCAACGGCCGCCAGGTCCTGCTCGCTGACGAGCGCCGTCGCGACATAGGAACCGCCCTGCCCCAAGAGCCCCTCCCAGAATGCCAGTGTCCAGTTCAAGGGAAGATGCCAAACCATGCGTGCCCCTCGGGATATCCCTTCGGACATCCTGTAGAAGCCGATTCAGGCGGATGGAAGCCCCGTTCGGCTGATTCCGGCAACCGGGGCCTGCGGCTTGGCATCCGCCCCGCGCAGATACAGCGGTCGCACCGGCTCTCCCGGCTGCCGCGTCGCCGCGATGGCCCCGATCGCGGCCACCTGCGGAAAGCCCTCGTAATCGTGAAGCTGCTTGAAACCGCCGGCGATCAGAGGCCCGACGAGTTCCGCACCGGAACCCGTGATATGCAGCAGCCGACCGTCCTGCGGCACGAGGGAAGCGGCCGCCGCCGGCGACAGCGCCGCGGCGGGGGCCATCACGCCGCCGTCGGCGTCGTACAGGGCCGCGAAGACTTCGCCGCGCCGCGCATCCTGCACGGCCAGCACCGGCCCTCCCTGCCGCAGCCAGGGAAAAGCCAGGGCTTCGAGAGTCCCGACCCCGACCGCCTCTATATCGAGCGCCAACGCCAGGCCGCGCGCGGCGGAGATGCCCACCCTGAGCCCCGTGAACGATCCGGGCCCGACGGTGACGCCGATCCGCGACAGGTCGCGCATGACGATACCGGCCCCGACCAGAGCCTCGGCGACCTGGTCGAGCAGCAGTTCCGCGTGGCCCTTGCCGATCAGGCTGTCGACGCAGGACACGATCTGCATGGCCTGCATGTCATAGACCGCCGCCGCGGAACGGGCCGCGGCGGTGTCGAGGAGGAGGCAGTAGCGATTATCGTACGATGAGTCGCGGCTCACGGCAGTCATCAGAGCTGCGGGTTCGCGTCAGGCGGCCACGGCTTCGACAGCCTCGACCTCGGGCACGAAGTGGCGCAGCAGGTTTTCGATACCGTGCTTCAGCGTCGCCGTGGACGACGGACAGCCGGCGCAGGCCCCGCGCATGTTGAGGAACACGGTTCCTTCGCGGAATCCCTTGAAGGTGATATCGCCGCCATCCTGCGCCACGGCAGGCCGCACGCGGGTCTCGATCAGTTCCTTGATGGTCGCCACGACCGACTCGTCGCCCGGCTCGTAGAACTCTTCGCCGGCATCCGAGCCGGAGGGCGCATGGCCGGCATCGTCCGCCATGACGGACTGGTTCGACATGAAATGCTCCATGATGCCGGCCAGGATCGCCGGCTTCAGATGCTGCCATGCCGTGTCGTCGCGGGTGACGGTGATGAAGTCGAATCCGAAGAAGACGCCGGTCACGCCGTCGATACCCAACAGGCGCGCGGCCAGCGGCGAGCGGCGAGCTGCGTCTTCGGCGTCGAGAAATTCAGCGGTGCCCTGTTCCAGCACCACACGACCTGGCAGGAACTTCAGCGTCTGCGGGTTCGGTGTCGTTTCGGTCTGGATGAACATGGCTTCAGGGCCTTTGTCGTCGGAAATGTGTGAACATCATGTAAGTCCGGTGGCAACAGTGCGCAACCGGCACGGTCAGGAGAGGCTTTCGATCTCTTCCTCGGTCAGGGCGCCCGGTACGATCGTCACGGGGATGGCGAAGCCACCCGACCGCCCGGCGACGGCGGAGACGAGCGGGCCCGGGCCCTCGTTCCCCTGGCTGGTCGCCAGCACCAGGATGGCGATCTCGCGGTCGGCCTCGATCAGCTTGTGGATTTCTTCTTCCTTCTTGCCTTCGCGCACGACGAGTTCCGGCTCGATGCCGACTTCGGCGCGCAGGGTTTCGGCAATGCGCGACAGGCGCGAATCCGCCTCGGCCTGAGCCTCCGCCCGCATGATCTTCTCGACCCCGGCCCAGTGCTGGAACTCGTCCTGCTCGATGACATAGAGGAAGACCGCGCCGCCGCCGCTGGCCTTGGCGCGCCGCGCGGCATAGGACGCCGCCCTGGTGCATTCGGGCGTCTCGTCGATGACGGCCAGGAATTTTCGTTTGCCGCCTTCGTGGCGGCCGATGCGTTTTGAAACCATGGCGGCAAAATGGCAGTCGCAGCGGCCGCCCGCAAGCGGGCAGCCGCGCTGTTCATGTCAATTGTCGATCAGCCCCATGATCGCCTTCGTCTCGGCGATCGTGGCGGTTGCGATCTCGCGGGCGCGGCCGGCACCATCCCGCAGGGTCGCGTCGATACCGGCCGGATCGGCCAGAAGCTCGCGCATACGGGCCGAGATCGGCGACAGCACCTCCACCGCAAGGTCGGCCAGCACCGGCTTGAACTCGGAAAACTGGCGGCCGCCGAACTCGGCCAGCACGTCCTGCCGGCCCTTGCCGGCCAGGGCCGCATAGATGCCCACCAGGTTGTCGGCCTCGGGCCGGCCGGCCAGCCCGGCGAGCTCGGAGGGAAGGCCGTCCGGATCGGTCTTGGCCTTGCGGATCTTACGGGAAATCTGCTCCGCGTCGTCGGTCAGGTTGATGCGCGACAGGTCGGAAGGGTCGGATTTAGACATCTTCTTGGTGCCGTCGCGCAGGCTCATCACGCGCGTCGCCGGACCGTCGATCAACGGTTCCGTCAGCGGAAACCAGGCATCCACGGTCTCCTCGCCGATCGTCGTCGGCACGCCGACACCGCGCTCGGCGATGCGTTCGGCATAGTCGTGGTTGAACTTGGCGGCGATGTCGCGCGTCAGTTCCAAATGCTGCTTCTGGTCTTCGCCGACCGGCACGTGCGTGGCGCGATAGGCGAGGATATCGGCCGCCATCAGCGACGGGTAGACGTAGAGCCCGGCCGAGGCCGCCTCCCTGTCCTTGCCCGCCTTGTCCTTGAACTGCGTCATGCGGTTCAGCCAGCCAAGGCGAACGACGCAGTTGAACAGCCATGCCAGCTCGGCGTGCTCCGGCACGCGGCTCTGGTTGAAGACGATGTGCTTCTTCGCGTCGATGCCGGCGGCGATGTAGGCGGCGGCCACTTCGCGGGTGGCGTGTTCCAGTGCCTTCGGCTCCTGGTAGACGGTGATCGCATGCAGGTCGACGACGCAGAAGATGCACGGATACCTGTCCTGCAGCTCCACCCACCGGCGGACCGCGCCCAGATAGTTGCCCAGATGCAGATTGCCGCTCGGCTGGACGCCTGAAAATACCCGCTGCGTGAATTCCGCCATGACGCTTCGTCCTTTCGTGACGGGCGTCTTATGGATCGCCGCGCCGCCGCGATCAAGCGCCGCGACGTGGCCGCCTGAGCCGCTGCAGCCGGCCCACCGTCTGCCGATCGGCACCCCCGGTCAGAAGGCACAACGCGAAATAGGCCGCCATGGCGATCAACACCAGGACGCCAATGCCGGCCAGCTGCCGGTGCAGCCCGGCCGACGGCATGATCCATCCGTCCAGCAGGGGCATCGCGAATATCAAGAGGCCGCCCATGGCAAGGGCGCAGACCAGCAGCATCAGGCATCGGCGCACCAATGGTCCGTCGACGGCCCAGAGGCCGCGTGCATACAGGCCATGAAACAGCAGAAGGGCGTTCAGCCATCCGGCCAGCGTCGTGGCGAGCGCTATGCCCTTCTCTTCCATCACGAAGAAAAGGCCGACGGACAGCACCGTGTTGGCGACGGCGGACGCCACCGTCACCAGCATCGGGCGTCGCGTATCCTCCCGGGCGAAATAGCCGGGCGTGAACACGCGGATCATCACGAAGGCCGGCAGGCCCAACGCATAGATGCCGAGGACGGCGGCCACCGCCGCCGTCGTATCCGGGCCGAAGGCACCGCGCTCGTAGATGACACGGACGATCGGCTCTGGAATGATGAACAGGGCGACGGCTGCCGGGAGTGTCAGGAACAGCGCGAACTCCAGGCTGCGGTTCTGCGTGTGCTGGGCCTCGGCGAGGCGCCCGCCCTTCAAGGCGCGCGACAGCTCCGGCAACAGCACGACGCCGATGGCCACGCCGACCATGCCGAGCGGCAACTGGTAGGGGCGGTCGGCATAGGTGAGAATGGACACCGCGCCCGGTTTGAAGGACGCGACGGCCTGCCCGACGAAGAGGTTGATCTGCGTGATGCCGCCGATCAGCGCCGCCGGCCCCGCCAGCACCAGGAGCCGCTTCAGCCCCGGCGTCCAGCGCGGGCGTTGCAGCGCGATCGAGAAGCCGGCCATGCGCATGGCGACGGCCACCATCACGAATTGCGCGACGCCGGCGGCCAAAACGCCCCAGCTCATGGCAAAGCCGAGTGTTCGCGTGGTCTGTCCGGTCCAGAGCGACCAGCCGAGAACGGCGATCAGGAAGACGTTCAGCAGCGCCGGCGCCGCCGCCGCTGCGAAGAACCGGCGATAGGCGTTCAGGATGCCGCTCACCATGGCCACGAGCGACATGGAGGCCAGGTAGGGAAACATGATGCGCGAGAAGGCGACGGTTATGTCGAACCGGTCGGCGCAGCTCAGCGCCTGCGCGGCCGCCGCCTCATCGATGCACAGGTTGAGGCCGGGTGCGATGATGGTGCGCACCAGGAACGGCATGAAGACGATGGCCGGTATGGTCAGCGTAAACAGCACCAGCGTCAGCGAGGAGAAAATCTCCGTGGCGAAGCGCCGTGCACCGGCCTCGCCCTCCTCCTCCAGCGCGCGAGAGAACAGCGGCACGAAAGCGGCGTTCAGCGCACCCTCGGCGAAGAAACGGCGGAACAGGTTGGGGAAGCGAAACGCCAGGTTGAAGGCGTCGGCCACGGGCCCGACGCCGAGCGCCGACGCCATCATCATTTCCCGCGCGAAGCCGAAAATGCGCGATACGAGCGTTGCGCCGCCGACAGTCGCGAATTTGGATACCAGGCTCACGCGCGTCCCAGTCCCGACATCGAGGGTTCGCGGCTTGCGGTGCTCGAGCTCAACTCTCCCTCGGCGCTTTCGAGCACGCTGGCCAGCCGCCTTTCGATCCGCTCGATACGGTTTTCCCCGGTGATCTTCATGCCGATCAGGTCGGTGACATAGAAGACGTCGACCGCCTTCTCGCCATAGGTCGAGATGTGGGCCGAGCGGATGTCGAGGTTGAGATCGGAGATCGCGCCCGTCAGGTCGCTCAGCAATCCCGGCCGGTCCAGCCCCTCGACCTCGATGACGGTGAGCGTGTTGGACAGGGCATTGTCGATCCGCACCTGCGGCGCCACGGCGAAGGTGGAGAGGTCGCGCGTGCGGCGGCGCGCCAGCATCGTGGGCATGGCCTCCTTGCCGCCGAGAAGGTCGCGGATATTGCGCACGACGCGCTCGGCACGGCGCAACTCATCCTCGTCGTCCGGGAAGGCGCGGCTGATCGTGACGATATCGAGGGCGCGCCCGTCCACCATGGTGAACACCTGCGCATCCGCGATGTTGGCCCCGGCGGCGGCGCAGCCGCCTGCGATGATGGACAGGAGGCGCGGATGGTCCGGAGCGATGACGGTGATTTCCGTCATGCCGCGGAAGCGGTCCGTCCGGATGTCGGTGGCCAGCGAAGCGCTTTGCGTCCCGCGGATGAACTCGGCCAGCCGCACCTGGTCCTCCAGCGGCACGGTCAGGAAGTAATTGTCGTAATGGCTCTCCAGGGCTGCCTTGCGGTCTGCCTCCGGCCATTCGGCAAGCCGCGCTTCCAGCTCGCTCCGCGCCAGCGCCACCCGGTTGGACCGCGACATCTGCGTGAAGCCGCCCGTCAACACCGGCTCGGTCTCCCAATAGAGGGTGCGGATCAACTGGCCCTTCCAGCCGTTCCATACGCCCGGCCCCACGGCGCGGATATCGCACACGGTCAAGATGACGAGCAGGCGAAGCCTGTCCAGAGACTGCACCTTCTCGGCGAAATCGAGGATCGTCTTGCGGTCGTTGAGGTCGCGCTGCTGGGCCACCATGGACATGGTCAGGTGTTCCTGAACCAGCCACTCGACCAGTTCGGTCTCGCGTTCGTCGAGCCCGAAGCGCGGGCACAGGCGGCGCGCGATCGCCGCTCCGGCGATGGAATGATCCTGCGGGCGGCCCTTGGCGATATCGTGCAGCAGCAGCGCCACGTAGAGCGCCGTGCGATCCTTGATCGTACCGATGATGCCGGCGATCAGCGGCAGCTCGTCCCGGTAGAGGCCCCGCTCGATGCGCGACAGGATGTCGATGGAGCGCAACAGATGCTCGTCCACCGTGTAGTGGTGATACATGTTGAACTGCATCATCGCGACGATGCGTCCGAAATCGGGGATGAAGCGTCCCAGCACACCTGCCTCGCTCATGCGGCGCAGATGCAGTTCGGGATTGTGGCGATCGGTCAGGACGTCGATGAAAAGGCTGTTGGCCTCGGCATTGTCGCGCAGCTTCGCATCGATCAGGCGCAGCGAGCGGCGCACCAGTTTCAGAGCGTCGGGGTGGTAGTCCAGTTCATGCCGCGCCGCCAGGCGAAACATGCGGATCAGGTTGACCGGATCGTCCGAGAAGACGGTCCGGGAGGTGACGTTTATGCGCCCATTGTCGATCTGGAAGGCCAGCGTTCCGGGGATCGACCGGGACCGGCCGCGCAGACTGCCCAACAGTCGGACCATGCCCGAGGGTGGCTTGGCGTTTTCCTCTTCCAGGGCGGCGCAGAGGATGCCCGTCAGGTCGCCGACATCCTTGGCGATGAGGAAGTAGTGCTTCATGAACCGCTCCACCTCCCGCAGGCCGGGGTGGGTGCTGTAGCCGAGGCGGTCGGCGATTTCGGGCTGGATATCGAAGGACAGGCGCTCCTCCGCCTTGCCGGTCAGGAAATGCATGTGGCAGCGGACGGCCCACAGGAAATCCTCCGCCTTGTCGAAGAGGCGTCCCTCGCGCCGCGACAGGACGCCGGCGGTCACCAGCTCGCCCGGGGTGCCGACGCCGTAGTGATACTTGGCGATCCAGAACAGCGTGTTCAGGTCGCGCAGGCCGCCCTTGCCTTCCTTGACGTTCGGCTCGACCAGATAGCGCGTATCGCCCGAGCGGGCGTGGCGGGCATCGCGCTCGGCCAGCTTGGCCGCGATGAACTCGGCGCTGGTGCCGGCGACGATCTCCTTGTCGTAGCGCTGCGACAATTCGTCGAACAGCGCCGCGTTGCCGACGATCAGCCGCCGGTCCAGGATCGCGGTGCGGATGGTGAAGTCGCTTTGCGACAGCCGGATGCACTCTTCCACCGATCGGGTGGCATGCCCGACCTTGAAGCCGAGATCCCACAACAGGTAGAGCAGGTATTCGGCGCACTGCTCGCCCAGCGCCGTCTGCTTGTAGGGCAGCAGGAACAGAAGGTCGATGTCGGAGCCCGGCGCCAGCGTGCCGCGCCCGTAGCCGCCCACCGCCAGCACGGCTACGCGTTCCGCGGCGGACAGGTTCTGCGCCTCGAAGACATGGTCCAGCGCGAATTCGCTGATGGCGCGGATCAGGATGTCCTGGAGCACGCTGATGCGCTGTGCGCAAAGCAGGCCGCTGCCGTCCTCGAAGAGCATGCGCTCGGCCTCCGCGCGCCCTTCGTCCTTGGCCTGGCGCAAACGCTGCAGCAGGGCCGGCCGACTGTCCCCGCGCGCCGCGCCGATCCTGTCAAGGTCCGCCGTCAGCTGGGCGACGTCGACGATCTCGGCGATGCGGAGCTGGTCCTGGACATGCGCTCCGCCGCGGCGGGGTCGGGCATCGTGAGAGGCCATGGATATCCGTCTGAAATAGGTCTGGCGCGGCTATAGCCCCTTTCTCCCCTGCGGCAAAGCCGCAGAGCGCTCCAGCCGCTTCAACTCGTACAGGGCATCCATCGCCTGGCGCGGCGTCATGGCGTCCGGTTCCAGTGCCTTCAAGGCTTCCAGCACCGGCTCCACCCTCGGTGGCACCGCCACGGGAGCGGGCTTCGACAGCATGGAGAACAGAGGCAGGTCGTCCACGAAGGCAGTGCGCTTCTCGCCTTGCTCACCCTTCTCCAGTTCTGAAAGCACATGGCGCGCACGCTCCACGACGGCCGCCGGAAGCCCCGCCAGCCGCGCCACCTGGATGCCGTAGGAGCGGTCGGCGACGCCCGGCTTCACCTCGTGCAGGAAGATCACTTCCCCTTCCCACTCCTTCACGCGCATGGTCGCGTTGCTGAGCCGGCCGAGGCGCGCGGCAAGCGCCGTCAGCTCGTGGAAATGGGTGGCGAACAGCGCGCGACAGCGATTGGCCTCATGCAGGTGCTCGACCGCGGCAAACGCGATGGACAACCCGTCATAGGTTGCCGTACCGCGCCCGATTTCGTCCAGGATCACCAGCGTCCGCGGCCCCGCCTGGTTCAGGATCGCGGCGGTCTCCACCATCTCGACCATGAAGGTGGACCGACCCTCCGCGAGGTCGTCGGAAGCCCCCACGCGGGAGAAGAGGCGGTCGACGATGCCGATGCGCGCCTTGGTGGCCGGCACGAAGGCGCCCATCTGGGCCAGAACGGCCATCAGCGCGTTCTGCCGCAGGAAGGTGGACTTGCCGCCCATGTTCGGCCCCGTCAGAAGCCAGATCGCGCCGCCCTTGCCACCGGACCCGGCGGGTGGCGACAGGTCGCAATCATTGGCCACGAACGCCTCCCCGCCAGCGGCCTTGAGCGCCGCCTCCACCACCGGATGGCGGCCGCATTCGATGCAGAAGGACAGGGTATCGTCCACCTCGGGCCGCACCCAGGCGTCGCTGCGCGCAAGATCGGCGAGGGCTGACGACACGTCCAGAACCGCAACGCCATCGGCAGCGGCCCGCAAGGCTGCCATGTCGGCCAGCACCGCCGCGCGCAGGTGGTCGAACGCCTCGAGCTCCAGCTTGAGTGCGGTGGACCCGGCCTCGACGATACGGGCCTCGAGATCGGCCAGCTCTACCGTCGCGAAGCGCATGGCGCTGGCCATGGTCTGCCGGTGCGTAAAGCCCGCATAGGAGCCGAGCAGCGACTTGCCCTGCGCCTCCGGCACCTCGATGAAGTAGCCGAGCACGTTGTTGTGCTTGACCTTCAGGCTCCGCACGCCGGTTTCCTCGATATAGCGGGCCTGCAGCGCGGCGATATACTGGCGCGACTCGTCGCGAAGGGCGCGGGCATCGTCCAGAGGCCCGATCGCCCCGCTTGCGATGAAGCCGCCGTCGCGCTTCTGCAGCGGCAGCTCGTCGGCCAGAAGGGTGCATAGCAGCCGCTCCAGCTCGGCCGGTACGGCGGCAATGGCGCCGAGGGCTGCGGCCAGTTCGGCCGGCAAGACCGCTCCTGCCATGAGGTCCTGCAGTTGGCGGAACCGGTCGAGCGTCTGGAGCACGGCGCCGAGGTCGCGGGGGCCGGCCCGGTCCAGCGACAGGCGCGACAGCGCGCGCTCCAGATCCGGCGCACCCTTTATGGTCAGCCGAAGCGCCGTGGCGATGGCCGGTTCCTCAACGAAGAACCCCACGGAATCGTGCCGCTCGCGGATGGCGGCAGGGTCTGTCAGGGGCTGGGCGAGGCGCGCCGCCAGAAGCCGGGCGCCCGCCCCCGTCCGCGTCCTGTCGATGGTTGCCAGAAGCGAACCCTGCCTGCGGCCCGACAGGGTGCGCGTCAACTCCAGGCTGGCCCTGGTTGCCGGATCGATCAGCATGGTCGAGCCGGGAACCACCTTGCGCGGACGCTCGAGCGCCGGCCGTGCCGAAAACTGCGTCTTGCCGAGATAGGATACCAGCGCCGCGCCGGCCGAAAGCTCGGCCCGCGAAAACGCGCCGAACCCGGCCAGGGTGGACACGCCGAAGAAGCGGCACAACCGCTCACCGGCCGTCGCGCCGTCGAACAGGACCGACGGCTCCGCCCGGGCAGCGCGTTGCAGGCGGCGCACCAGCGGCACGATTTCGGGCTCGCCTGAAAGTTGGTCCGGATAGATCAGCTCGCTCGGCTCGAGCGCCGATATATCGGTCGAAAGCCTGTCCCGGTCGGTACCGGCGATGCGGAAATGGCCGGTCGAGAGATCCGTCCAGGCGATGGCATACTCGGCACCGGCGCCGCTGCCCCCGAGCCGCGCGATGGCCGCAAGGTAGTTGGGGCGGCCCGGCTCCAGCAGGGTTTCCTCGGTGATGGTGCCCGGCGTGACCAGCCGCACGACGTCTCTTGCGACGACCGATTTGGAACCGCGCTTCTTCGCCTCGGCCGGGTCTTCGGTCTGCTCGCAGACCGCGACCCTGAAGCCTTCGGCGATCAGGCGCTGCAGATAATCCTCGGATGAAACCACCGGAACGCCGGCCATCGGGATATCCTCTCCCCGATGCTTGCCGCGCTTGGTCAGTGCGATTCCCAGCGCCGCGGCCGCCTTGACCGCATCGTCGAAGAACAGCTCGTAGAAATCGCCCATCCGGTAGAACAGGAGGCAGTCCGGATTGGCCTCCTTGATGGCAAGGTACTGCGCCATCATGGGCGTCGGGGCGGTGTCCGCTTCGCTCATCGCAAGGTCCGGGGTGAAAATGCGCTCTGCCTCATGCCGGACTTCTATCCGCCGAGCCTCGGCGTGGGAAGCGGCGGCGGCGCCTCGTCCACATCAACGGACGGGTTCTTGCAGCCGGGCGCAAACGCACGATATGAGCAGAAAGCGTTCATGCAGCGTTCAGCGGCGAATGCTAGTTTAGGGTCTGTTCGAAGGGATGGTTGGTATGATGCGCAAACTCGGCTTCGCCGTCGTGGCCCTCTTTTGCCTTGCCGGCGCCGCGCTGGCGCAGGACTCCGCCCCGTCGATCTACGACTATGCCCTCCAGCACCCGACCGAAGACGCCCGGCTTCCCTCGCCGCCCTCCGTCGGTGCCTCGGTGCCGCAGAACGTGGAGGTGCATCAGGCCGAAGGCGGCAATGGCGTCTACGGCTACTTCTACTATGAAGGCCGCCCCATCGTGGTGGACATGACCACGCGCTCCATCGTCCGCATCGGCTAGGCGGCGAAGCGGCCCGCATCCTCGCCGTAATGGCTGACATAGCGTGCGCTGATACGCGAAACGGGCAGGACGACGAGCACATCGGTCGTGCCGAACTGCCGGTCGACGACTGCGCCGTCCCCGATGTACCCCCCGAGCCTCAGATACCCCTTCAGGAGCGGAGGCAGCCCGCCAAGCGCACGGCGCGGGTCTGCGCAGCGGCTGGCGCCCATCGCAACGTGCCGATGCGGCAGGGCACTGACCTGCCATTCGTCGGGTGCCGACGCGTTCTCGCGCAGGAATGACAGGGAGGTCTCCAGGGTGGCGAGGTCCGTTCCGGCCAGCGATGCGCAGCCGAACAGGACGTCGATCCGATGGCGCAGCACATAGGCCCAGATGCCCTGCCACAAGAGTTCCACGGTCCGTTTGCCGCGATAATTCTTCAGGACGCAAGAGCGGCCAAGTTCCAGGAAGCGTTTGTGCGGGTGGCGGCGGACGAGCGATCCGATCTCGAATTCCTGCTCGGTATAGAAGCGTCCGCCGACGGGCAGCCTCTCCTGCCGGAGCAGGCGGTAAGTGCCGACGATCTGTTGTGCGGTGCTGCCGGGCAGGCTCTTGTCCAGCACGATCAGGTGGTCGCAGATGCGGTCGAACGCATCCTTGTCGAGGCGCGTCACACGCTGGAGCGCCGAAGGCTTCGCTCCGCCCTGGCTGTAGAAGACCTGGTAGCGCAAGGCCTGCGCGGCCCGAACCTCAGTCCTGGATGCCGCGACGCGAACCTCCAGGTCGCCGATGCGGCCAAGCACCGGTTCGGCGGACGCCAGGCCTGACCGGCGCAACCTGTCAGGCAGGAGCCGATATGCCGAGAACCCCCTGCCGACCGCTCCATCCGCACGATAGACGCTCAAGATACGCCCCTCCCCAGTCATTCGCGCCGGGACGCCCGGCGCATGCGGCCTCATCTAGCGACGGATCGCAAAGTTTTGATGACCGCGCCCGGGCCCGTTTTCCGCAGAGCTTACTCCTGCTTGCCGTCACCGGCAATCGCGCGCTTGCGCCGCGCGTCGCGGGGCTGCAGTACGAACTCGTCGAGGATGATGAGCCCCGCTCCGACGGTTATGAACGTGTCGGCGAGATTGAACACCGCGAAGGACCAGACCGGCGTGTGGAAATAGAGGTAATCGGTGACATAGCCGAGCGTCACCCGGTCTATCAGGTTGCCGACCGCGCCGCCGAAGATCATCGCGAAGGCGACATGGGTGAGCATGCGATTGCGGGGCGTGTTCCACCACAGCCACAGCACGAACAGCAGCACCACGCACGACGCCGCGGCCAGCGTCCAGCCGCTGAGGCTGGAAAACATCGAGAAGGCGATCCCCTCGTTGCGCGCGTGCAGCAGCGCGAAGAAGGGCAGGATGGGGATGGCCGAGCCGAGCGGCATGGTCGCCACCACGACAAGCTTGACGAACTGGTCGAGGAAGATCGCCATGACGACCAGGAATACGTTGCCGAGAACGAACTTCACGTCATCATCCATCCGAACCGAGTGTCAGGAGAGGCCGTCGCGCCTCGAAGATCATCAGGCCGGTCGCGATGGCAAGATTGAGGCTGTCCGCCTTGCCGACCTGCGGTATCCGCACCAGGACGTCGCAGGCGGCGGCGAGCGCCTCCGACAGCCCCGCCTGCTCGTTGCCCATCAGAAGGACGCTCGGCCGCGCGGCGTAGTCCGGCTTGCGGTAATCGACCGTGCCGGCCATGTGCGTGCCGGCCACAAGGCCCTTGAAGCCGCCGCGCCATTTCAGGAAGGCGGCCTCGCCCATGCGGGCAACCGGCACCGAGAAGATCGAGCCCATCGTGGCGCGGACCGCCTCCAGCGAGAACGGATCGACCGTGTCGCCGATCAGTACGACGCCCTTGACGCCCGCCGCGTCGGCGGTGCGCAGGATGGTGCCGAGGTTGCCGGGGTCGCGCACCCTGTCCAGCGCGACGACGAGCCCGTCCTTTCCGAGGTCCAGCGAAGGCAGTTCGGCCAGATGCTGGCGAAAGATGCCGATGGCCGGCTGCGGATTGTCGCGGCGCGAGATGGCGGCCAACACCTTGTCGGAGGCCTCCAGCACGTCGGCGCCCGCGGCGACCGTCCGCGCGGCGGCCCGCGTCAGGTGCGGACTGTCGGCCAACTGGTTGCGGGACACGATCAGCGTATCGATCTTCCAGCCGGCCTCGAGTGCGTCGAAAACCAGCTTCAGCCCTTCGGCCATGAACAGCCCCGTCTCGTCGCGGGTCTTGCGCATGGCAAGGTTGCGGATGCCCTTTACGATCGGGTTGGAGACGCTGGTGACTTCCTTGACCCGGCCCGGCGCGGAAAGCGGGCGTCCGCGCGGCTCTGTCCTGCCATCGTTCATTCTGCGGCCACCCATCTGGAGTAAAGGGACGTGGACAGAAGGCGCGGCTCTTCCCCCGCCTCCCTTATGACGAGTTCGCCGGATTCGATCCGCCCGCCGAGGCCCCGGCAATGATCGGCCATCAAGGCGGCGAGGGAGTAGAACGACGCCCGGATGGAATAGGCCGTCAGCACGAGGGCCAGCGGATCGTCCGACATCAGCGTGCGCATCAGCGACAGGAGGTAGGGCAGGTCCTCGAAGAGCTGCCAGACCTCGCCCTTGGGGCCACGGCCGAATTTCGGCGGATCGAGAAGGATGATGTCGTAGGTCGAGCCGCGGCGCGCCTCGCGCTCGGCGTAGCGCACGGCGTCCTCGCAGATCCAGCGGATGGGCCTGTCGTCGAGGCCGGCGTGGGCCTGGTTCTCGCGGGCCCAGCCGATGGCCTTGCGCGAGGCGTCGACATGCGTGACCTCGGCCCCTGCCCGCGCCGCCAGCAGCGAGGCGACGCCCGTATAGCCGAACAGGTTCAAAAGCCGCACGGGGCGGCCGGCGCGGGCGATGACATCGGTGACGAAGCGCCAGTGCGCCGCCTGCTCGGGAAAAACCCCGACATGCCGGAACGAGGTGAAGCGGCCCCAATAGGGCAGCCCATCCTGCGTCATCGGCCAGGTCTCGTTGAGATTGCCCGACGCAAAGCGCCAGCGGCCCATGCCCTCCTCGTCGGTGTCGCCGGTAAAGGCGGCGTCGGCGGCGTCCCAGGCCTTGGACGCCAGGCGCGGTCGCCAGATGGCCTGGTTTTCCGGCCGGCGCAGCGTCAGCGATCCGTAGCGCTCCAGCTTTTCGCCATCGCCGGAATCGATCAGGGCGTATTCCTCGGTGGGCTCGACGGTCAGGATGACCGGCATGGACAATGCCGGCAGGGGCCCTTCCGGATAGCGCAGAGGCGGCCGCGCGGCGCGCGCCTCCTCGCCCTTCTCCGCGGCGCTGAGGCGCGGGGCCGCCTCCGGCTCGGGCGGGGCGGGCTTGCGTGCCTGAACACGCGGCGGCGCGGCCTGTGGCCGCGCCTTGCCCTCGTGCCGCTCGGCCTTGCGGCCGGTTGCGCCACCGGCCCGTCTGTCATGTGGTTTCTTCATGGGATGGTGCTGTAGAGCATTTTCGGCCGCAGCGGAATTCCCCGGGCCCCTTGCTTGAAGCGCCGGCCCTGCATCCCTATCAAGAGGACGCCGATGTCGTGGAGCGTACATGATGAAGATCGAGGGCGAGGTATGGCTGCCGCTGGAACGCGAGCGCGTCTGGCAGGGCCTCAACGACCCCGGCGTCCTGAAGGATTGCATCCACGCCTGTGAGCACCTGGAATGGGTCGGGCCGGACCTCCTGGAGGCCACCGTCGCCGTGAAGGTGTCCATCGCCAGGGTCCGGTTTCATGGCACGATCCGCTTGTCGGACGTCGTGCCTGCCGAACGATACGTCCTCAACGGAGAAGGCCGCGGCATTGCCGGCGCGGCGTCCGGGCGTGCGCATGTGCACTTGTCCGACGCCGATGGCGGAACGCGCCTCGCCTACCGGGCCGAAGCCTCGGCCGGCGGCAAGCTTGCCGAATTTGGCCAGGCATGGATCGAAAAGGCCGGCCGCAAGCTGGCGGAGCGCTTCTTTCAGCGCTTTCAGGCGCGCATCGAAGAAGGCAATTTCTGACGGGCGGTCAGCGCTGCGAAGCGGCGATGGCCGGCCGCCCGGCCGGCGCGGCAAGCGCCGGACCCGCCGACAAATCCCGGTCGCGCTCTTCGCGCAGCCGGCGCAGACGCTCCTGCGAAACCTCGACCTCGTGCCTCAGGCCCTCGATCTCGCGGCGGCGGCGGGCCGATTTGGCGCGATAATGCGATTGGGTGAGCCAGGTGCCGACGCCGCCGAGCAAGAGGCCGATGATGACGCACAGGAGCAGCAGCACGAAAAGCGGCAGCGTCAGCGACAGGGACGGCGTCGTTCCGAACATGTCGAGGCTGATCGTCGTCGGCTGGCGGTTGACCACGCAAAAGACGATGAGCAGCACCGCGAGGGGCAACCCGATGAGAAATGTCAGAAGCTTGGACAACATGCCTGTCTTGGTCCCCTGGATCGATCCGCTGGCCGGGTGCATGGCCGCAATGCCCTGGCGCGGTAGGTAACGCCCGTCGCGCTGGCGTCAATCCGCCGCCGGCCGCTTACTCGCCGTTGAGCCGCTCACGCAGTTCCTTGCCGGCCTTGAAGAACGGCACCCACTTTTCCTCGACGTTGACAGCCTCGCCGGTGCGTGGGTTGCGGCCGGCGCGCGGCGGACGGTTCTTGACCGAGAATGCCCCGAAACCGCGCAGTTCGACGCGGTTGGACTGGCAGAGCGCGTCGGTGATCTCGTCGAAGATCGCATTGACGATCGTTTCCACGTCCCGCTGGTAGAGGTGCGGGTTCCGGCTTGCGATGATCTGCACGAGTTCGGACTTGATCACGAAACTTCAATCCTCGTTGGAACCGGCCCGGAGGGCCAACCGATCGGCTTGGGACGACCTTGGCCCCGTGCCACGCGATGGTCAGCCCGTGGGAGGCTGCCAGAGGGACAGGAGACCGTCAAGGCGAGCGCCCGTTCCGAAGAGCGCGTCCTGAAGGCTGGAGGCGGCCGGGTCAAGCCCCAGAAGCGAAAAGGTCGCACTTCGCAGGAAGCCGTAGCGCCCCTTGCGCTGCGGTTCGTGCTCTACGATATCGAGCCCCGGCTCGACGCCCCGCTCCTGTTCCAGCCAGCGGCGCGATTCCGCTTCGCCGCCCAGGGCGTCGACCAGGCCGTTCTGCAACCCCTGCAGGCCGGTGAAGATCGACCCGTCCGCCAGGCGGCGCACCGCGGGCTCGTCCAGCGGCCGCCGTTCGACGACAAGCCCGACGAACCAGTCGAAGCTCGACGATACTAGCCGCCGGATCATCTCCAGCGCCTCCGGCGGTGCGGGCGCGAAAGGCGACGGCTCCGCCTTCAGCGGCGCGGACCGCACGGCGTCGACCCGCAGCCCGATGGTGTCCAGAAGGCGCGATGCGTCCGCGTACTGGAAAATCACCCCGATGGAGCCCACAATGGACGAATCATGGGCCACGATCCGATCGGCCCCAAGCGACACCATGTAGGCGGCCGAAGCCCCCAGCGTGCCGATCTCGGCCACGACCGGCTTGGCCTCGGCCAGCCGTCGGACCGCATTATAGAGCGTCTCGCCGCCGACGGTGGTTCCACCGGGCGAATTCACCTTCAGGATCACGGCGCGCACGCGTGGGTTGTCAGCCAGATCCTCCAGCAGCGCCAGCCGCTCGTCATCCTCGGTGATGACCCCCGATATCTCGACGGAGGCGATCTGGGGGCCGCGCAGCGCATCGGTACCGCCCGTCATCAGGAAGGGAATGGCCAGCAGCCCTGCGACGAGAAGCAGGATCGCCGCCAACCGCCAGAAGCCCAGCTTGCGGCGCAGGCGGCGCCTGTCGATCCAGTCCTGTGCGCTCATGGCCATTCACCCCGGCTAGTTGCTGACAGGCGGGATAACGCGTTGCGGGATGATTGCCAAGTCGCCCAAAAACCCGTTCGACACCTTCCAATTATCACTCAAAAGCCGCATATGCGTCGTAACGCGCCGATGCAGGCATACACAGTGCGTGATTGCCGGGTTCACGATCGGAACAGGGACGATGGAAGGCAAGAGGCCGAAACGAGCCGCCGACGACACGATCGCCCTTGGCGCGGGCGCCCGCTCGGCTGCGGATTTCCGTCGCGCCCATCGGAACGCGCGCCGCGTGCGCATCCTGCGCATAACCCTGCCGATCGTCGCGGTGGGGATCGTGGCTGCGGGCCTCTTCGCCACGTGGCTGGCGCGCTCCGTACCCGTCGACATCGCCGTCGCGGCAACGTCCATCCAGGATGGACGCCTCGTGATGGAAGATCCCCGCATGTCCGGCAAGGACAAGAACGACCGCCCCTTCACCGTCGTCGCGCGCCGCGCCATGCAGGCGCTCGACCGGACCGGATCGGTGGATCTGGAAGAGATCAACGCCAACCTGACGCTCGATCCGGAGACGACCGCCGACATCGTCGCGGCCGCCGGCCGATACGACCCGAAGGCCGAGACGTTGCGGCTCTACGACAATATCAGCGTTCGAACGTCCAACGACGTGACCATCCGGTTGACGAGCGCCGACATCGTGCTCAACGACGGTCGGCTCGAAGGTCGCGGACCGGTCATTATCCAAACTCCCAATCAGACCTTGCAGTCTGGCAACGTCACAATCCAGAATAGTGGAAACAGGTTGACCTTCGGGGATCGGGTAAAGTTGACGCTGCACCCGGCGACGGATGGCGATCAACGGGCAGCCAACGGCGAGTAGATTTGATGAATAACCTTGTTCGAGCCTGCCTGACGGGCGCCCTGCTTCTGGCTCCCAACCTTGCGGTCGCCCAACAGGCCGGAGGATTCGGCAACAGCTTCGGCGGCCTCCAGGTGCAGGGAGACCAGCCGATCACGATCGAATCGAACCAGCTCGACGTCGACGACGCGCAATCGGTGGCCACCTTCTCGGGGGATGTCGAAGTCGTCCAGGGAGAGACCCTGCTGCGGACGGCGCGGCTGATCGTCCATTATGTCCGCAACGCCGAGGGCCAGGCCGGTGCCCAGCCGGCCGCCGCGGGCAACATGCCCGGCAACTCCAGCGACATCGACCGCCTCGAGGCCGAGGGCGACGTCTACGTCAAGTCGGCCGACCAGGTCGCGACGTCCAATCGCGCCGATTTCGACATGAAAACGCAGATCGTCGTCATGACGGGCGACGTGGTGCTGACTCAGGGTCCCAACGTGGCCACGGGCTGCCGGCTGACGATCAACATGGAAACCAGCGTGGCGCAACTGCAGAGCCAGAATTGCGGCGGCGGGGCGCCGGCTTCGGGTGGCGGCCGCGTACGCATGCTGCTGTCTCCCGGGAGCCAGCCGAACGGATGAGCATGACGACGGATGATGCGGCGGCACGCACGGCCACCGCGCGCGCAGCCTACCCCGCCGGCACCCTCGTGGCGCGCGGCATCACCAAGACCTATCGCGGACGCCGCGTCGTGGATGGCGTGGAGGTCGGCGTCCGGCGTGGCGAGGCGGTGGGCCTGCTCGGCCCCAACGGGGCCGGCAAGACGACCTGCTTCTACATGATCACCGGCCTCGTGCCGGTGGACAGCGGGCGCATAGAGCTCGACGGCCACGACATCACGCGGGTGCCGATGTACCGGCGGGCGCGTCTCGGCATCGGCTACCTGCCGCAGGAAGCCTCGATATTCCGGGGGCTGACGGTCGAGGAGAACGTCCGCGCGGTCCTGGAGGTGGTCGAGCCGGACCGCAAGGAGAGAGAGCGGCAACTGACGGCGCTTCTTGAGGAATTCGGCATCGCGCACCTGCGAAAGCAGCCCTCGACGGCGCTTTCCGGCGGCGAGCGGCGACGCTGCGAGATCGCGCGCGCCCTCGCCTCGCGGCCAAGCTTCATGCTGCTCGACGAGCCCTTCGCCGGTGTCGACCCCATCGCCGTCTCCGATATCCAGGAGTTGGTCCGCCACCTGACCAGGCGCGGGATCGGCGTGCTGATCACCGATCACAACGTCCGCGAGACGCTCGGTTTGATCGACCGCGCCTATATCATGCATGCCGGTGCGGTGCTGACCCATGGCCGGCCGGACGAGATCGTCGCCAATTCCGATGTCAGGCGTATCTATCTGGGCGAGCAATTCACCTACTAATTGATGCTGCGCGGCTGTAAAGCGCGCCGGCAGCTTGACATGCAAGATGCGGACCAGTTTCCTTGGGCCGTTTCTCATCGTGCAGCGATCGATAGCGCATGAACCTGTCCATGAAGCTTCAGGTCCGCCAGAGCCAATCTCTGGTGATGACCCCCCAGTTGCTCCAGTCGATCCGGCTGCTGCAGTTCGGGGCGTTGGAGTTGCAGGGCTTCATCGAGCGCGAGATCGAGCAGAACCCCCTTCTGGAAATGGTCCCGTCGGCGGAGCGGGCGGCATCCGCGCTACCGCAGGCGCCTGCCGCGCGCGGCGGCGGCGACGACGATGTGGGCGGGCCGCGGCGTGGGCATGGACCGGAATTTTCGGTCGGCAGCCTGCCGACGATGGAAGACATCGCCGACGACAGGCCCGGCCTGCTCGCGCATGCCGTGGCGGAGCTGGGCGATATACTGCCGCCCGGCGACAGGGCGATCGGCGAGACGCTCGCCATGCATCTCGACGAAGCCGGCTACATGCGCACCCCCGCCGAGGATATCGCGGCTTCCCTCGGCTGTCCCGTCACACAGGTCGTCGATTGCCTGGAGCGCATTCGACGGGCAATCGAGCCGGCCGGGCTGTTTGCCGGAAGCCTTGCCGAGTGCCTGTCGATCCAGTTGTCACGACAGGGCCGAATGGACCCGGTCATGGCCGGCATCCTGTCCAACCTCGATTTGCTGGCCCGGCGCGACTTCGCAGCCCTGCGGCGCCTGACGGGCGAGGACGAGGACGGCCTGATGGAAGCGCTGTCGGAAATCCGCCGCCTGGACCCGAAGCCCGGCCTGCAGTTCGGCGACCGGGCCATCCACAGCGTCGTGCCCGATGTCTTCGTATCGTCTAATGGCGGGTCCGGCTGGCGCATACGGCTGAACAGCCGCGCCTTGCCGCGCCTGATCATGCATAACGACTA
Organism: Aureimonas sp. OT7; assembly: GCF_014844055.1. Classification (NCBI taxonomy): domain Bacteria; kingdom Pseudomonadati; phylum Pseudomonadota; class Alphaproteobacteria; order Hyphomicrobiales; family Aurantimonadaceae; genus Aureimonas; species Aureimonas sp. OT7. The sequence goes on along the minus strand of NZ_CP062167.1, from coordinate 1,107,309 downwards.
CCGCGACATCGTTTCCCGCGCGGCGTCGGCGGGTGACCGGGAGTATCTGGCACAATGCCAGAATTCCGCCGGCTGGCTGATCCGCTCCCTGGACCAGCGCGCCCGGACCATACTCAAGGTGACGGCCGAGATCGTCCGCCGGCAGGAGGAGTTCCTCAAGCGCGGCGTGCAGGGCCTGCGTCCGATGACGCTGGCCTCGGTGGCCGAGGCGGTCTCGTTGCACGAATCCACGGTCAGCCGGGTAACCGCCAACAAGTTCATGGCGACCCCGCGTGGCACCTTCGAGTTGAAGTTCTTTTTTACGGTCGCCATCGCCGCCACGGATGGCGGCGACGCGCATTCGGCCGAAAGCGTCAAACTGCGGATCCAGCGGCTCATCGCGGGCGAGACGGTCGGCAATGTGCTGTCGGACGACGATATCGCATTGAAACTCAAGGATGACGGCATCGAGCTGGCGCGGCGAACCGTGGCCAAGTACCGCGAGGCGCTTGGCCTCTCGTCGTCGATCCAGCGGCGCCGCGAACTGAATGCCAAGTGCCGCGCCTCCTGACTCCCCGATCACTGTCGATTGTGCCCTCGCGCCGCAACACCGCCCCATCCTCGTGCGTTGCTCAGGTGGCTGTCCCGCAGGCACCGCCAAGTTTCGCTTGCTCCTGCCTGCATTGGGATTACGCTCCTGTGCTGCGGGCTGCTTCGACGGTGTCGGGACACGCTCCGCACATATACAAGGGAAGGGAAAAGGAATGACAATTCGCGTATCGGGCCGGCACATGGATGTCGGTGAATCGTTTCGGACCCGGATCGAAGACCGGCTCAAGGAACAGGTCGCGAAATATTTTGACGGCAACTACTCGGGTTCCGTCGTCCTGTCCAAGGAGTCGTCACGCTACAACACCGATTGCTCCCTGCGCCTCGACACAGGCGTAACCTTCCAGGCCGCCGGAATGGCGCATGATCCCGAGAACAGTTTCCAGGAGGCTTGCGAGCGCATCGAGAAGCGCCTGCGCCGGTACAAGCGGCGTCTCAAAGACCATAAGGCGGGGCTGAACGGCAAAAGTTCGGATGTGGCATATTCCGTCTTTGCCCCGATCCCCGACGAAGACGACGATATTCCGGAGGACTACGCCCCCGCCATCGTGGCCGAGACATCCTTTCCCGTCGGCATCTTTTCGGTTGCCGGCGCGGTGATGGAACTCGACCGGCGCGACAGCCCGGTGGTGGTGTTCAAGAATGCCGGCAGCGGCGAAATCAACATCGTCTATCGCCGTCCGGACGGCAATGTGGGCTGGGTGGACCCATCCACGTTGCGCGATCGCGTCTGAGCGCAATGCGGCCCCCGCCCGCTCCGGTGCGGGGGCCTTTCACATTCCGGCGATCCGGCGCCCGAACGGCTTGAAGGACCGTTATAATGCTCCACCCTCGTCTCCAGGACGGCTGCGGTCGCGGGGCGCGAGGTAATCTCCGGTTCCAATTGTCCGCGCTTTGTTCTACAGCATGCCCGCTCTGCGACGGGGACGCATGCCGCGCTCCGCCCATGCCCGGAACAGAAAGCTCGAATCCTGCCCATGCCGCTCGACTTCATCAATCAGGATGCCATCATCCCGGCGCTGAGGGGACACTCCAAGAAGCAGATCCTGCAGGAACTGTCCGAACGCGCCGCCAGACTGAGCGGCCTGGACGAGCGCGAGATATTCGAGGCCGTCGTCAGGCGCGAGAAACTCGGTTCGACGGGCGTGGGGAACGGGATCGCCATACCGCACGGCAAGATGCGCAATCTGGATCGGATGGTCGGCGTCTTCGGCCGTGCGCCCAAGCCCGTCGATTTCGAGGCGCTGGACGACGAGCCGGTCGATCTTTTCTTCCTGCTGCTTGCCCCCGAGGAAGCCGGGGCCGATCACCTCAAGGCGTTGTCGCGCGTGGCGCGGATGCTGCGCAATCCCGACACGGTCGCGGCACTGCGTGGCGCCGACGACCGCCAGGGCATCTATGGGCTGATGCTGTCAGGCGGCGTATCCGCCTGACAGGCAGCGGGGCCGGCCGTCAATGCAGGCTGACCGTCAGAAGCTCGTTCTCGCTGGCGCTGGCCAGGATGCTGCCACGGTCGTCGGAAACGGCAAGCGGCGTGCCATCTGCCGAGAAGAGCGCCCATAGGTTCAACCCGGGGCGGATCGACTGAGCGGACGGAAACTTCGCGCGGATGTCATCGGAGGACATGCGGCGAAGATATGCGATGTGTCCCTCGCCCAGGGCAGCCAGTTCGCTGTCGGTGTAAGGGCCGGAATGGACATTGGTCATGTTGGCTCCTCCTTCGAGCAGGTTCGAGATCGTCAGTCGGCGACGACGATGTCGATTTTCTTGACGACACGCTCGGGTTTCGGCCTTGCCAGGTCGATCGAAAGAAGACCGTTGCGAAGCTCCGCCCCCAGAATCCGCATACCGTCCGCGAAGAGGAAGCTCCTCTGGAACTGACGGGAGGCGATACCCCGGTAGAGGAAGTCGCGGTCCTTCTGGTCGGCCTGCGAGCCGCGGATCGTAAGCTGGTTTTCCTCGGTCGTTATATCGAGGTCGCCGGGTCCGAAACCGGCAACGGCCAGCGTGATCCGGATGACCGTATCGCCGCCCCCTGCATCCGCGTGGATGCGATCATCTCCGGCACCCGCATGGATGCGTTCGATGTTATAGGGCGGATATCCGTCACCGTTCTTCTGCAGGCGTTCGAGCGTCCGCTCGACGCTGTCGAAGCCGAGCAAAAGTGGGTTTGAAAACGGAGTCATCCTGCTCATCTGCGACAAGTCCTTGTATCAAGCGACTTTGTGGATGAGAGCCCAAGATCGGCACTCCCATCCCTTCTGCAGATATATGGCAACCTTACCCGGGCTCTTCAACATCCCCGTTGGATCACGATGAGCCCCCAGAATGAATGAAGGGTTAAGGCGTCAACCCAGCCGCGTACCGGCCGAGAAGGTAAGGGCCACTCCGTTGATGCAATGGCGCTTGCCTGTAGGCGGCGGTCCGTCATCGAACACATGTCCCAGATGCCCGCCACAGGCGGCGCAATGGACTTCGGTTCGCGGCACCACGAGCTTATAGTCCGACCGGGTCCCGACCGCACCGTCGACCGCCTCGTAGAAGCTCGGCCAGCCGGTGCCCGAGTCGTATTTCGCGGACGAGTTGTAGACGTCGCTGTCACAACCGGCGCAGCGATAGATGCCGCGCCGCTTCTGGCTGTTGAGCGGACTGGAATAGGGGCGCTCCGTCGCCTCCTGGCGCAGAACCGCATACTGGTCCGCACTCAGCTTCTGCCGCCATTCGGCGTCCGTCATGGTTACGGGGAAGCTCGCCTCCTGCGCACCCGTACGGAATGCGATGCCGCTCACGGCGGCACCCAGGGCGACGGCACCGCCCGCCAGGAACGTTCGTCGGCCGATCATTGGCCTTGGCTCCCCAAAGTGTTGCACATGGTTATCCTGATATGGATCGGGGCGATTGGATGGCAAAGGGGAACACGCTTTCGCGATCCTCAATCGTCGACGCGGCCGCGCATGCGCTTGATACCCGAACGCCCCTTCTTTTCCTTCAGGCGGCGCTCGATCGCGCCTTTGGAGGGCTTCGTCTTGCGTCGTGGCGGCGGCGGTGGCACCAGGGCCTGCCGCACAAGCTCGGCGAGGCGCTCCCGCGCATCCTGCCTATTGCGCTCCTGCAGGCGAAAGCGGGACGCCTCGATGAGGACGTCGCCATCCTTCGTGCCCCGTTGCCCGGCAAGCTTCTGCAGGCGCGCCTTCACTTCATCCGACAGGACGCAGGACGACGCCGCTAGAAAGCGCAGTTGCACGGCGGTCGCCACCTTGTTGACGTTCTGCCCGCCGGGGCCACCGGCCCGGATGAAATTTTCCTCCAGTTCGGCCGCAGGTATGACGACACGGCGCGAAACGGCAAGGTCGCCTCCCGGCCTGTTGTCGTCGCGATCGTCAGAAATCGAACCATCCTCCGCCAGCCGTGGCATGTCTCTATCCACGAAAATGCCCGCCGCACGCAAGGCGTGCGGCGGGCAAATCCTGCTTCGACGCGGTGCCCCGGGGCGGGCGGCCTACTCGGCAGCCAGCGCGATGCTGGGCGCGGCCTTCAGCACATCGGCGTCCACATGCGCCTCGAACTTCTGGAAGTTCTTGCGGAACATCTCGGAAAGGCGACGCGCCTGGGCGTCGTACGCAGCCTTGTCCGCCCAGGTCTCGCGCGGATCGAGGATCGCGTCTTCGACGCCGGGTACGGCGACCGGCACCTCGAAGCCGAAATTCGGATCGGTGCGGAACTCGACATTGCGAAGCGATCCGTCGAGGGCGCTGGCAAGCAGCGTACGCGTCACGCGGATCGGCATCCGCTTGCCGGTGCCGTAGGCGCCGCCCGTCCAGCCGGTGGACACCAGCCAGCAGTCCACCCGATGCTCGGCGATCAGGTCGCGCAGCAGATTGCCGTATTCCGAAGGATGGCGCGGCATGAACGGCGCGCCGAAGCATGTGGAGAAGGTCGCCTCGGGCTCGGTCACGCCACGCTCCGTGCCGGCCACCTTTGCGGTATAACCGGACAGGAAATGGTACATCGCCTCGGCCGGGGTCAGCCGGGCGATGGGAGGCAACACGCCGAAGGCATCGGCCGTCAGCATGACGATGTTGCGCGGATGGCCGGCACGCCCGGTTTCGCTCGCGTTGGCGATGTAGTGCAGCGGGTAGGCCGCGCGGGTATTCTCGGTCAGGCTGCCATCGTCGAAGTCGGGCACGCGGCGGTCGTCCAGAACCACATTTTCCAGCACCGTGCCGAAGCGGCGCGTGGTGGAGAAGATCTCCGGCTCGGCCTCGGCCGACAGGCGGATCGTCTTGGCATAGCAGCCGCCTTCGAAGTTGAAGACGCCGTGCTCGCCCCATCCATGCTCGTCGTCACCGATCAGCGTGCGGTGCGGGTCGGCCGACAGCGTCGTCTTGCCGGTACCGGACAGGCCGAAGAACACGGCCACATCGCCATCGGCGCCGACATTGGCCGAGCAGTGCATAGGCATTACGTGCTGTTCGGGCAGAAGATAGTTGAGCACCGTGAAGACGGATTTCTTCATCTCGCCGGCATAGGCCGTGCCGCCGATCAGGATGATCTTGCGGGTCAGGTCGCAGGCGATGACCGTCTCGGAGCGGACGCCGTATTTGGCCGGGTCGGCGCGGAAGGACGGCAGGTCGATGATGGTCAGGTCCGGCACGAAGCTTGCCAGCGCCTGCGCGTCCGGACGGATGAGCAGGTTGCGGATGAACAGCGAATGCCAGGCGAATTCGGTGACGACCCGCGTGTTGATCGCGTAGTCCTTGTCGGCGCCGCCGACGAGGTCCTGCACGAAGAGATCGCGCCCTTCGGCATGGGCCTTGAAGTCGGCGTAGAGCTGCTCGAACGCGGCGGGCTCCATCGCATTGTTGTTGTCCCACCAGATGCGCGCATCGGACTCGCCGTCGCGCACGACATACTTGTCCTTGGGGGAGCGCCCGGTGTGCTGCCCCGTCGTGGCCAGGAAGGCGCCATGGGCCGTCAGCCGGCCTTCGCCCCGGCGGATGGCGGCCTCGACCAGATCGGCTTCGGTCAGGTTCCAGCGTACGGAAGCCAGGCCGGAAAGCCCCGTCGTCTCGATGCCGCTGGCCGGATTTCTCTGCCCGATTTCTTCCATCGTCATGTCGCTCCGCAAAGTTGCGAGGCCGCGCGGGCGGCCCCGGCCAGGACAACGCCCCAGCCTCTGCATCGGCAAATACGTGGCCGCAACAGAAACAGCAAGGCATTTTTAAAGGGTTACTATCATCCGACAGTAATTCAATCGTTTCAAAAATTTATCTCATGATTTAAATCGTTTTATTCTTCCTTTGGCGCATCAGACCCCCGGCTATTATTTAATCACCGGTTTATCATGAACTGCCTGTCCACCGGGCATCCGGAAAGCGCCGACCGGGCGGTCACCGCTCGTCGAAGGCCCGTTCGCGTCCAGCTTGGGGAGACCGCTGGCATGCTCGGCGATAATTGTGGTAGAAATGCCACAATTGCCCGCCAGATATGCAGGCGATCGCGATTTTAGGAGATTCTTCGCACATGCCCACCATCGCACTGGTCGACGACGACCGGAACATCCTGACGTCGGTTTCGATCGCGCTCGAGAGCGAAGGCTACCGGGTCGAAACCTATACGGACGGGGCGTCGGCGCTGGAGGGGCTTCAGGCCAGACCCCCGCATCTGGCGATCTTCGATATCAAGATGCCGCGCATGGACGGCATGGAGCTTCTGCGGCGTCTTCGCCAGAAGTCCGACCTGCCCGTCATATTCCTGACGTCCAAGGACGAGGAGATCGACGAACTGTTCGGCCTCAAGATGGGCGCCGACGACTACATCCGCAAACCGTTTTCGCAGCGGCTTCTGGTCGAGCGCGTCAAGGCCATCCTTCGGCGCGGCGCCCCGCGCGACGCGACGGCCAAGCCGGGCGCCAACCCCGAGGCTTCGCTGGAGCGCGGCCAGCTTGTCATGGACCAGGAGCGCCACACCTGCACCTGGATGGGAAAGCCGGTCACGCTGACCGTAACCGAATTCCTGATCCTGCATTCGCTGGCGCAGCGGCCGGGTGTCGTCAAAAGCCGCGATGCCTTGATGGATGCGGCCTATGACGAGCAGGTCTATGTCGACGACCGCACCATCGACAGCCACATCAAGCGGCTGCGCAAGAAGTTCAAGGCCATCGACGACGATTTCGACATGATCGAAACGCTCTACGGCGTCGGCTACCGCTTCCGCGAAATTTGACGAATTTTGCTGTCGCGCATTCGACGCGCGAGTGCTAAGGCACGGACAAGAAACAGGAATTGTGCCTTGGTATCAACGACGGACATGCGCGAAGAGCCCCGCAGGTCCGCCCGCCGCGCGCGTTGGCGGCGGGTACCCTTCGTGCGGCGCGCGCTCCTGCGCTTCCGCTGGGTGCTCGGCCATACGATCTTTTCGTCGCTCACGCGCCGCATCATCTTCCTGAACCTGGTTGCTTTGCTGGTGCTGGTCTCCGGCATACTCTATCTCAACCAGTTCCGGGCGGGGCTGATCGATGCGCGGGTGGAAAGCCTGCTGACGCAAGGCGAGATCATCGCCAGCGCCATCGCCTCGTCGGCGACGGTGGAAACCAACTCCATCTCGCTCGATCCGGAGCGCCTGCTGGAACTGCAGGCCGGCGCCACGCTGACACCGGGCATGGACCTGTCGGACAGCCTCGACTTTCCCATCAACCCCGAACGGGTCGCGCCGCTCCTGCGTCGCCTGATCTCCCCCACGCGCACGCGCGCCCGCATCTACGACCGCGACACCAACCTGATCCTCGATTCGCGCCATCTCTATTCGCGCGGCCAGATCCTGCGGTACAATCTGCCGCCGGTGGAACCGGCCGAACGCGGCGGCTTCGAATGGCTGGGTGACGAGGTCGGCAAGCTCTTCCGCAATTCCAGCCTGCCCATCTATCACGAGACGCCCGGCGGCTCCGGCAGCACCTATCCGGAGGTGCTGAGCGCCTTGACCGGCGGCCCGTCGACCGTTGTCCGCTCGACGGAGAACGGCGAGTTGATCGTGTCCGTCGCCGTCCCGATCCAGCGGTTCCGCGCCGTGCTGGGCGTACTGCTGCTGTCGACGCAGGGCGGCGACATCGACAAGATCGTGCAGGCCGAGCGGATGGCCATCGTGCGCACCTTTGCCGTTGCCGCGGCGGTGACGGTGTTTCTGTCGATCTTCCTGGCCTCCACCATAGCGACGCCGCTGCGCCGGCTATCGGCCGCGGCGGTGCGCGTGCGGCGCTCCGTCAACGCCCGCGAGGAGATCCCCGACTTCGGAGACCGCGCCGACGAGGTGGGGCATCTGGCAACATCGCTTCGCGACATGACGAACGCGCTTTATGCGCGCATGGATGCCATCGAATCCTTTGCCGCCGATGTCAGCCATGAATTGAAGAACCCGCTGACCTCGCTGCGCAGCGCGGTCGAGACATTGCCGCTGGCGCGCAACGAGGAGTCGCGGCAACGCCTTCTGGCCGTCATCCAGCACGACGTGAAGCGGCTCGACAGGCTGATCACCGACATATCCGACGCATCCCGCCTCGACGCCGAGCTTGCGCGCGACCTGTCGGACATCGTGCATATGGACAGGCTGGCGGCTTCCGTCGTGGATGGCGCGCGCGCGCACAGCCGCGACGGGCGCCAGGTCGCCATCGACCTTGCCGTGGAACCGCCCCCCCAGGGCTTGAAGGGATTTGCCGTGGCCGGCCACGATCTGCGCCTCAGCCAGGTCCTGACCAATCTCATCGACAATGCGCGATCGTTCGCGGCCGAGCCGGGCGGCCGGGTCGGCGTGCGGCTGAAGCGATCCAGGACGCGGGTGATCCTGATCGTGGAAGATAACGGCCCGGGCATACAGGCCGAGAAGATCGAACGCATCTTCGAGCGCTTCTACACCGACCGGCCGGCCGGCGAGGCCTTCGGCCAGAATTCCGGCCTCGGCCTGTCCATCAGCCGGCAGATCGTCGAGGCGCATGCCGGTACGCTGACCGCCGAGAACATCCGGTCGGACACCGCGCCGGGAGGCGTTGCCGGAGCTCGCTTCATCATCTCTCTGCCGGCCGCATGAGCGGCGGCAACCGGCATGGGTGCCTCGTCGCCATCGACGGTCGGGGTGTCCTGATCCTCGGAGCGGCGCGGTCCGGCAAATCGGCCCTGGCGCTCTGTCTGATCCGCCTGGCCCGCCGCGAGGGACGGCAAGCCGCCCTCGTGGCCGACGATCAGGTTCTGCTGCGACGGGAAGGCGACCGGCTGGTCGGTGTATCGCCGGCCTCCATCGCCGGGCTTCTGGAAATTTCCGGTGTCGGCATCGTTCAGCAGGCCACCCTGCCCGAAGCGGAGATATCGCTGGTCGCGACCCTGTCGACGGAGCCTCCCCGCCTGCCGGACCTGCCCACCGCCGAATTGTGCGGCCTACCGATTCGCCAGGTGCATCTGCACAGCCGGGAGGCGACGCTTGGCGCGGAAATCATCCTCGAAGTGCTGGGGTAACCTGAAACTTAAGGTTGCACCGCACACAAATCGCGCCGCCCGTGCGGCGCCGAGAACACCCGCGAAAGGGCGGTTTGCATCAATTTTCGTTGTAATCTCGAATAATTCCATCTGTTGTCGTCCGGCATCTTGCGGCCCGCAGGAAGCAGGCGCACAATCGAAGGCTGCCTCGGAATTGCGCAAGCGTGGAGACTATCGACAAGCATGATCGGACTGGTTCTCGTAACCCACGGCCAACTCGCCAAGGAGTTCAAGGCCGCTGTGGAGCATGTCGTAGGTCCGCAGGAGGCTTTCGAGACGGTATCGATCGGACCGGACGACGACATGGAGCAGCGACGTGAGGACATCGTCACCGCCGTGCGCGCCGCCGAGAAAGGCGATGGCGTCATCATTCTCACCGACATGTTCGGCGGCACCCCGTCCAACCTTGCCATCTCCGTGATGGACGAGGGGAATGTCGACGTATTGGCCGGCGTCAACCTGCCGATGCTGATCAAGCTTGCCCGCGTTCGGGAGAACCGTCCCATGGAAGCCGCGCTGGTCGAAGCGCAGGAGGCCGGCCGCAAGTACATAGCGGTGGCAAGCCGCATTCTCGCAGGGAAATAGATGATGGTCGATGCTGTGACGCAACCGGGCCCGGCCACAATCGCAACATCGAGGACCTTGTCCATCATCAACAAGCGCGGGCTGCATGCGCGCGCGTCCGCCAAGTTCGTCCAGACCGCCGAGGGCTTCGACGCCGAATTGACGATCAGCCGCGACGGCTTCTCGGTCGGCGGGCGATCCATCATGGGCCTGATGATGCTGGCGGCCAGCCAGGGCAGCACGATCGAGGTGACGGCCACCGGGCCGGAGGCCGAGGGCGCCATAGAGGCGATCGCCGACCTCGTCGCCAATCGCTTCGGCGAGGACTGCTGAGCAGAGGCGCTCAGGCTGCCCGCTCAGGGCCACCCGCTCAGGCCGCCCGCGCGGGCCGGTGCGCCTGACGCCAGGCCCACAGGGCCAGCGGCAGAAGCCAGACCAGGATCGTAAAGACGCCGAGGCCGGCCGCGATCGGCCGCTCGAAGAAGCCCATCGGGTTGCCGTCCGCCTTGATCATCGAAGAGATGAAGTTCTGCTCCAGCATGGGGCCGAGCACCAGGCCCAGGATGGCGGGGGCGATGGGAATGTCGTTCTCTTCCATGAAGAAGCCCAGCAGTCCGAAGAACAGCATCATGACGATGCCGGCCATGGAGTTGTTGATGGCGAACGCCCCGACGATGCAGAACATCAGGATCATCGGCATCAGCATTGCCGGCGGGATCGACAGGATCGGCCGCGCGCCACGGATCGCCAGCCAGCCGAGGGGCAACATGATGATGTTGGCCACCAGGAAGACGATGAAGATCGCGTAGATCGACGACGGATCGTTGATGAAGATCGCGGGGCCGGGGTTGATGCCCTTCACATACAGCACGCCGATCACGATGGCGGTGATGGAATCACCCGGGATGCCGAACACGAGAGCGGGGATCCAGGCGCCGCTGACGGACGAATTGTTCGCCGAACCGGCCTCAACCAGGCCCTCGACATGGCCCTTGCCGAATTTTTCCCTGTGCTTCGAGAAACGTTTGGAAATGGCGTAGGATATCCAGGCGGCGATATCGGCGCCGGCCCCCGGCAGGATACCAAGCGCCGTGCCCGTTATGCTGCCCCGCGCCGCCTGCACCGGGTAGGTCTTCAGGTTCTTCCACTGCGACTTGAAGATGCCCCCGCCGTCCATCCTGGGCACCACGCCGCGCGGCGTCGTCGACGTCACGGTGCGCAGCACCTCCGACACGGCGAACAGGCCGATCATCGCCGGAATGAACTGGATGCCAGCCATCAGTTCGACGTTGCCGAAGGCGAAGCGCGGCTCTCCCGACGGATTGTCGATGCCGATGGTGGCGAAGAACAGGCCGATGAGCAGCGAGATCAGGCCACGCGTCGGCGAACCCGGCGACACGAAGACGGCACAGGACAGCCCCAGCAGAACCAGAAAGAAATATTCCTCGGAGCTGAATTTCAGCGCGATCTCCGCCAGCACAGGCGACAGGGTCATCAGGACGATGGACCCGAACAGCCCGCCGATGGCCGAAAACACAAGCGCCGCCCCGAGGGCGTCATCGCCCCTTCCGCTGACCGTCATGCGGTAGGCGTCTTCGACATAGGCGGCATTGGCGGGCGTTCCGGGCATGCGCAGCATCGCGGCCGGTATATCGCCGGCAAAGATGGCCATCGCCGTCGCCGTCACGATGGCGGCGATGGCCGGCACCGGTTCCATGAAGAAGGTCAGCGGCACCAGCAGGGCGGTCGCCATGGTGGCCGTCAGCCCGGGGATGGCCCCGACGAACATGCCGAAGATGGCCGACAGCAGGATCACGCCCAGAACATAGGGCTGGAAGACGAGGGCCGCCGCCTGTTCGATAATCATCATGGAATCACCCGAGGAACGAGAGCCATTCGGTGCGCGGCAGCGGCACCAGGAGCATGCGTGAGAAGGCGTAGTAGACGACGAGCGTCGTCGCGATGCTGGCCAGCGCCGCGATATGCGCCCGGCTGCCCAGTGCCAGCATCAGCGCGAACAGGCCGATGAAGCTGGTGGGGATGAAGCCGAGCGTTTACGAGAAGAAAATATAGAACAGGATGACGGCCAGCACCGCCAGCGCCGACAGCACCGAGCGGCGTGACCCCGTCCACTCGGACAGATGCGGCTTCAGGGCCGCCGGCAGCGTCCTGAAGCTCATCGCCATCATGTAAAGCCCGAGCGCGATGCCGCACCAGGCGATCAGCCGCGGCATGGTCCCGGCGCCGTAGTCCTGCCCCGGTATGGGGGCGAAGGCGCTCGATGCATAGAGCAACCCTGCGGCCAGCACGGCGGTAAGGACGCCGAGCTGGAATTCGCTCAATCTGATCATGCCTGAACCCCGGTGGTAACCGCGAAGAAGGGCCCGCTACTTGGCGAGCCCGGCCTTCTTCATCACTTCGCCGAGCGTCGCATCGTCCTGCGCGACGATCTGGGTGGCTTCCGCGCCACCGGCCCAGCGGACGCCGAAGCCACGGTCGCGCATGAAGGTCTGGTACTCGTCGGTGTTGTAGACCTTCTCCAGGGCCGCCTCGAGCTTGGCCTTCACATCGTCGGGAAGGCCCTTGGGCGCGGCAACGGTGCGCCAGACGGACAGGGTCCAGTCCGAATCCAGCGCCTCCTTGATCGTCGGCACGTCGGGGAAGGCCTCCTGCCGGCTTTCCGACATGGTGCCGAGCGCCTTGACGCGGCCGGCCTCGATCATGGAGCGCCCCTCGGCAAGCGACGAGGGGATCAGGTCGACGCCGCCGGCCACCATATCGGTGATCCCGGAAGCCGCTCCCTGGCTGGGTACGAAGGTGACGTGGTTCGGCGCCAGATCGTGCGACAGCAGCCAGCCGGCAAGGCCGAGATGCCAGATGCCGCCCTGCCCCGTGCCCGAGGCCTTGAAGGTGCCGGCGGGCTGTTGCTTGATGGCCGCCAGAAGAGCCGGCGCATCCTGATAGGGAGAATCCGCCGATACCATCAGGCCGGCCGGATCGGAATTCATCATGGCGAGGATGTCGAAATCCTCATAGGTCATCTGGGTCAGGCCCATCCAGTGCATCATGTCGATCTCGATCGTCATGATGCCGATCGTGTAGCCGTCCGGGCGGGCATTGGCGATGGCGCTATGCCCGACCACGCCCGAGCCGCCGGTGCGGTTGACGACGTTTATCGGCACGCCGAGTTCCTGCTGCAGCAGCGTGGCGACGATGCGGCCGACCGCGTCGGTCCCGCCGCCGGCACCCCACGGCACGATCATCTGGATCGGGCGCTGCGGAAAATCCGACTGGGCCGCGGCCGGCAGAACGCCGGCTGCCATCAGCGCCAGGAGCGAGGATGCGATAAATGTCCGTCTGTGCATGATACCTCCGCGTGTACCCATACAATGGATACATTGATGGCGACCTGTCGCCGCTGACCGTTTCCTGCGGGCCTGTTTCGGCCTCTTGCCAAGAACTATCCTTAGTACGTACCATCTTGTCAATGTATACATCGTGGATTGAATTTCGGCGATGACAAGTGTCGAGCATGAGCAGCGTGGGACGGCCTCAGCGCGCGAGCGGGCCTACGAAAGCCTGCGGCAAAGGATATTGCTCGGGCATCTGGCGCCGGGAACGACTCTGCTTGAATCGGAGGTAGCCTCGCTTCTGTCGATGAGCCGGACACCGGTGCGCGAGGCCCTGATCATGCTGGAGGGCGAGCATCTGATCGATATCCGTCCGCGCCGTGGGATGACGGTGCGCCGGCAGTCGCTGAAGGACCTGATGCAGATCTACGAAGTGTTCTCGGCGCTCGAGGCCATGGCCTGCCGGATCGTCGCGCGCGAAGGGCTTGCGCCCGGAGTACACGCGCGGCTGAACCAGTTGATGACGGCGATGGAGCGCGCGACCGAGAAGGAGGATGTCGCCGGCTGGTCGGAACTCGACGACGCGTTTCACTGGGCGATCACGGAGGCCAGCGGCAATGAGCGCCTGCAGGCGACTCTGAGGACCTATTGGGCCGAGCAGTTTCGGGCGCGCATGGCCATCGTTCCGTATCGCCCCCTGCCCGTCCGCTCCAATATGGAGCATCGCCGCCTTGTGGATGTTCTCGTGTCGGGGGACGAGTCCCTGGCGACACAGGCGCTTCAGTCGCACCGCGAACACGCCGACGCCATGGCCATCGAACTCTTCCGCGCACATGCCCTGTCCGGCTGAGCGTCAGCGCCGGGACCGGCCTTTCAACCAGCGCGCAAGGTCCGCTTCGGCCTCTTCCAGGCCCGAGCGGTTGATAAGCCGCCGCAGCAGTGCAAGGCTTACGGCCCGCGTCCGGAAATTGATCGCTTCAGCGGGCATGTCCTCGCCATAGATGCCGAGCTTGTCGTAAACCTGCTGCAGCCGGTTCTGCACGCTGCGCAACGACAGACCGCGCCGCTCCGCGATCAGCCGGTCCGTCAGGCCCAGCGCGACGTCCACCAGAATCTCGTATTCGACGTCCGACAACCCCTCGAAATGGCTGGCGGCCTTTTGCTGCACCGTGCGGATTTCGCGGTCGATGACGCATTGGCCTTCCACGAAGATCCCGCGCACCGCCAGGGTCAGTCGTTCCTCGGAAGCGGATTTGAGTACATAGCCGTAGGCCGCGCCGGGCGGTACGATGCGCGAAACGCCGCGCACATAGGCTTCGTCGGCATAGTTGGACCAGAACATGATCGCCGTGTCCGGCCGCTCGCGCCACAGCGTGCGGGCCATGTCGACGCCGGTGCGCCGGGGCATCTGCAGGTCCACCACCACGTTGCGCGCGCCGAGGCGCCGGGCGATCGCCTCGCCTTCTTCGCCGTCGGAGGCTTCGTAAAGGCTGCTGTCGGGCAGCGCAGCCGCGATCACGTCGCGCAGGAACGCCCGGTGGACGGCATCGTCCTCCACGATCAGGACCTCCATCGGGCATCCTCCTCCAAAGCCAGCGACAGGGTGACCTGCGTTCCCGTTCCGTCGCTCCGCCGCTCGATCTCGAGTTCGGCCGATACCAGCCGTGCCCGCGTCTGCATGTTGCGGATGCCGCCGGCACGTCGGCGGCGCAACGGCGAATCGAAGCCCACCCCATCGTCCCGGACACCGATATACAGCGCATGGTGCCCGCCGGGCACCATGCGCACCTCCACCTCCACCTCGATGCGGGACGGTTCGGCATGCCGCACGGCGTTGTTGACGGCCTCCTGCACGATGCGGAACAAGGCGATGCGCAGGGCCGGCGCAAGCCGGTCGACGGCCCCGGCGCTGCGGTCGACGAAACGTCCCTCGATACCGCTTCCGGAATCGCCGAGGGCTCGCTGCAGGAAATCCTCGACCCCGTCGGCGAAGCCGAACAGTTCGAGGATGTTGGGCCGGGCATCGTCGATGATCTCGCGCAAGCCCGCCATGCAGCGCTGCATCGCTCCGGACAGCGCAGCGATCTCGCCCTTGCGGGCATCGTCGACCGCCTCCAGCCGGGCGAGGCGGCGCTCGATCCGCGTCAGGTCCGCCAGGGTCTGGTCGTGCAGGTCCATGCCGATCCGCTGGCGCTCGTGCTCCAACTCCTCCGTCAGCCGCAGGGCCCCTTCCCGCAGGCCCTCTTCCCGGGCGCGCACGGCGGCCTCCTCGATGGCGGAACGGCGAAGCTCCTCGGCGGCGCGCAGGGCATAGAGGTAAGGCGCCAGCGTATCGGCCAGATGCTGCGCCAGCGGGATATCGGTGCGGCGATAGAACCCTTTGTCGTGCTTCGAGCAGGACAGCGCCCCGATGATGTCGCCATGCACGATCAGCGGCACATGCAGCCGGCTGCGCAGGTTCTGGTCGTGGATCGGGTGGTTGAAGGCGCCGTCGAAGCAGAAGCGCGGATCGTTCACGGCATCGTCGCTGATGAGGAAGGGCTCGACGCCCATCAGGAGATCGCGGATCGGGCTGCCGACCACCGGGTGCATGGCCGGCGTCAGGCCCCAATCCGTATGCAGTCCCGCCTCATAGGCGACATGCATGTCGCGATGGACGATGCACACGTCCAGATGGTCGTGCGGCAGCACCTCCTGCATCTCATGCGAGACGGCCTGGATGGCGGACTGGAAATCCAGCCGGCCGGCCATGGCGCGGGAAATACGCAGAAGGTGACGGAACACCGCTTCGTGCCGCATGGCGGGACGGCGCGCCGTCCGTCGCACTTCTTCCGCCGCATCACTGTATCGCATCGTCGCCATGGGTCCAGCGCATCACCTTTCGCCTGTCCTGCCTACGCGCATCCTAGCGCAAATCGACCGGCCCCTGGCACGCCACTTGCGCGAACCCGCAAAGCATCTGCGATGAAAGGGTTGGACAGGAACGGCGGGAGCGGAAAGACTTCGCATCGGGTCGCGGCCGGACACACGCTGTCCAGGGCCAGGTACGGGAGGCCGCGCGACGCATTCGAACAGGGAGGAACCCATGATCCGACGCAGCATCCTTTTGTTGTCGACCGCCACGCTTCTGGCAACGCCGCTGGCGGCCAGCGCCGAGACCGCCGATAAGACCATCGCCCTTTCCAACAACTACGCCGGCAATTCGTGGCGGCAGGCCATGCTGGAAAGCTGGAAGACCGTTACCGGGAAGGCCGTCGCCGATGGCGTCGTCGCCGCGGCCGACGCCTTCACCACCGCCGAAAACCAGGCCACCGAGCAGGCCGCGCAGATCCAGAACATGATCCTGCAGGGTTACGATGCCATCGTCATCAACGCCGCATCGCCGACCGCGCTGAATGGTGCCGTCAAGGAAGCCTGCGACGCCGGCATCACCGTCGTTTCGTTCGACGGCATCGTGACGGAGCCTTGTGCATGGCGCGTTGCGGTGGACTTCCGCAAGATGGGGTCCGACCAGCTCGACTATCTTGCCGGCCGCTATCCGGACGGCGGCAACCTGCTCGAGATCCGCGGCCTGCCGGGAACCTCGGTCGACTCCGAGATCCACGAGGGCATCGCGGCGGGCGTACAGAAGCATCCCAGCTTCAAGATCGTATCCGAGGTGCAGGGCGACTGGACCCAGACCGTCGCCCAGCGCTCCGTAGCCGGTGTGCTGCCCTCGATACCGCAGGTCGTCGGCGTGGTGACGCAGGGCGGCGACGGTTTCGGCGCGGCGGAAGCCTTCGCGGCCGCCGGCCGCGACATGCCCACCATCATCATGGGCAACCGGCAGGATGAGCTTCTCTGGTGGAAGCAGCAGAAGGATGCGAACGGCTACGAGACCATGTCGGTTTCGATTGCGCCGGGCGTATCCACCCTCGCCTTCTGGGTTGCGCAGCAGATCCTGGACGGCGAGGAGGTC
This sequence comes from Aureimonas sp. OT7, assembly GCF_014844055.1. Classification (NCBI taxonomy): domain Bacteria; kingdom Pseudomonadati; phylum Pseudomonadota; class Alphaproteobacteria; order Hyphomicrobiales; family Aurantimonadaceae; genus Aureimonas; species Aureimonas sp. OT7. The sequence continues at coordinate 1,090,327 of NZ_CP062167.1, read as the reverse complement.
CCGAAGGACCTGGTGGTTCCCTTCCTGTCCATCGACCAGGCGGGCCTCGAAAAGGCGTTGGAAACGACCCAGGAAGGCGGCGTCGCCAACGTCGAGTACACGCTGGACGATGCCCGCAAGGTCATCGCCGAGGCAAAGTAAGCGCTTTGGCGTTCCGCGTGCGGCACCTGCCGCGCGCGGAGGCCCCGACAGGACGGACACGACATCATGACCGCAATGGACGACCGGGCCTCCCCGCCACTGGTATCGCTGGGCGACATCGCCAAAAGCTTCGGCGCCGTCAAGGCGCTGGGCGGCGTCAGCCTCGACCTGAAGCGGGGGGAGTGCATCGGGCTCGCCGGGCATAATGGTGCCGGCAAGTCGACGCTGATGCAGGTGCTGGCCGGCAATTTGATGCCCGATACCGGGCGTTTATCCATCGACGGTTCGCCGGTTTCCGACGGCTTCGGCGTCGCCGCCGCCAATCGCGCCGGCATTCGCTGCGTGTTCCAGGAACTGTCGCTCTGCCCGAATCTGACGGTCGCCGAAAACATGCGGATCCGGCATCCGTCGCTGAAGGGCTTCGGCTGGCGTCGCCGTGCGGCGGCGCTGTCGCGCAGCAGCCTCGATACGATCTTCCCCGGACATGGCATCGGCGCGGATGATCTCCTCTCCGATCTGGCGCTCGGCCAGCGGCAGATGGTGGAGATCTCCATCGTCTTCGCCGTTTCCGATTTGGCGCCGCGCCTGATCATCCTGGACGAACCCACCTCCTCGCTCGACCAGACGGTGGCGGCGCAGTTGCTGGCGCATGTGCGCCGCTTCGTCGAAGGTGGCGGCAGCATCGTCCTGATATCCCACATCCTCGGGGAAATCCTCGCCACATGCGACCGGATCGCCGTGATGAGCGATGGCCGGATCACGCAGTTGCGACCTGCCGCGCAATTCGACCGGGTATCGCTGGTGGAGGCGATGGGCCATGTCGTGGCCGAGACCGCCCATGCCGGCCCGCAGGCGAAGGCGCGGACCGGGCCGGTCGTCGCGACGGCCGCACCGCCGCGTCAGGGCAACGACCGGCGCCTTGTCGCGCACAAGGGCGAGATCGTGGGCCTTGCCGGCCTTGCCGGACACGGCCAGACGGCGCTTCTGGTCCTGATGCAGAATGCCGGTGCGCGCGGCTCCCGCTTCGCGCGGCTGTCGGGCAAGGTCGCCTTCGTTGCCGGAGACCGGCAGAGCGACGGGGTCTTTCCGCTCTGGTCCATCGGGCAGAACATCACCGTCCGCTCGCTCCCCGCGCTTCGAAAGATGGGGTTGATCGACAAGGCCGCGGAGGCCGGCATGGCGTCGGACTGGCGTACACGCATCGGTATCCGTTCTCCCGACATGGACAACAACATCCTCACTTTGTCGGGCGGCAACCAGCAGAAGGCGCTGTTTGCCCGGGCGCTCGCATCCGACGCCGACATCATCCTGATGGACGATCCGATGCGCGGCGTCGACATAGGCACAAAGCAGGATGTCTACGCCCTGATCCGCGCCGAGGCGGCGCGCGGTCGCACCTTCATCTGGTACACGACGGAGTTCGACGAGTTGCTGAGTTGCGACCATGCCTACGTCTTCAGGTCCGGGCGGATCGTCGCGGACATGCCGCGCGACGAACTGACCGAGGCCCGCGTGCTGCAGAGTTCCTTTGCGGAGGATGCGGCTTGAAGCTGGACCCGACATCGCCGCGCGTCATGCGGGCGCTTCTTCCACCCGTCTCCCTCGCCCTGCTGCTGACGGCGATCTTCATCATCCAGCCGAGGGCCATGAGTTTCATGGGCCTCAACCTGATGCTCAACCTGGCGCTGCCCATCGCGCTCGCCACCATCGCGCAGATGTTCATCATCGCCATCAACGACATCGACCTGTCGATCGGCAGTTTCGTTTCGTTCGTGGCCTGCATCGGCGCGACGCTCCTGAACGATACTCCCCTTTTGGGTATCGCCGCCCTCGCCGGCTGCATCGCGGTCTACGCGCTGGTCGGTGCCCTCGTGCAATGGCGCAACCTGCCTTCCATCGTGGTCACGCTGGGCATGTCGTTCGTCTGGCTCGGCGCTGCGGTCCTGATCCTGCCATCGCCCGGTGGCAGTGCCCCGGCATGGCTGCAGGCCATCGTCAAGTTCCGCACGCCCATCGTTCCGTTCGCCCTGGTGGCCAGCGCGATCCTGGCCCTGGCGGTCCACCTGTTCCTGATGCGCTCCTCGATCGGCACCGTCCTGCGTGGCGCCGGCGGCAATCCGCAGGCGATGGCGCGGGCCGGCTGGTCGCTGCTGAAGGTGCGGATGACCATGTATGCGCTGGCCGGCTTCTTCGGCGTGCTGGCCGGGCTGGCCCTGGTGGGCCTGACGACCGCGGCCGATGCCAATATCGCGCTGCGCTATACGCTTCTGTCCATTGCCGGCGTCATTCTAGGCGGCGGCGAGTTCACGGGCGGACGGATCTCTCCCGTCGGGGCCGTCATCGGTGCGCTCACCCTGACGCTGGCTGGGTCGCTACTTGCCTTCCTGCGCATCTCGCCCGACTGGCAGATCGGCGCGCAGGGCGCCATCCTCATCCTGGTGCTGGCGCTGCGCGCCCTCGTCAACCGTGCCGAAAGGACATCCGCATGAGCGCCCTTGCCGCAATCCGGGATTTCGGCCAACGCGTTCCTTCGGCCTTTTCCTTTGCCGGGGCGGTCGTGATCTTCTTCGCCACCATCGCCGCCTCGGGCGGCGCGGGGTCCGGGCAGGTGCTGACGACGGCGCTCACCTTCGCCACCATGTATGTCATCGTCGGCCTCGGCCAGATGTTCGTCATCACCACCGGGCCCGGCAACATAGACCTGTCCATACCGGCCACGATTGCACTTGCCGGCGCCGTGGCCATGCGGGTGATGAACGGCGACAACGCCATGATCCTGCCAGGCGTCGCCTCGGCCCTCGCCGTCGGTGCGGCTGTCGGTTGCTTTAACTACGGGCTGATCCGCCTTCTATCGATCCCGCCGATCATCGCCACCCTCTCGGCCAGCTTCCTGGTCATGTCGAGCGCCATCGCCTTCGGCCGCGGCCTGCGCGTGCGCCCGCCCTCGGCTTTCGCCGACTTCGCGACGGGACGGATAGCCGGCATTCCGATCCTTGCCATTGCCACGCTTCTGCTGACCGTCGCGATGGCCGTGCTTCTGCACCGGACGGTATACGGCCGGTCGGTCACCGCTATCGGTCAGAACAGCCGTGCCGCAGGGCTGGCCGGCATCCGCGTGGATCGCGTGCGCTGGGCGACCTATGTGCTTTCGGCCGCCCTGGCGGGGTTGTGCGGCGCCGTCCTGGCCGGTTTTTCCGGCGGGGCGTCCCTCAACATGGGGGAAGAGTATCTGCTGGCGTCCATTGCCGTCGTCGTCGTTGGCGGTACGTCCGTGGCCGGCGGGCAGGCCAATGTCGCAGGGTTGTGGGGCGCTTCGCTGTTCATGTATCTGCTGGTCACGATGTTGAACACCTATGGCGTCAGTGCCGGGCTGAGGCTGCTCGTCACCGGGCTCATCATCATCGCCATCATCACCATCGCCGGCGGCAAGAAGACCGGCCGGGCATGAAAGAGGCCGCCTGAACGGGTCAGGCGGCCTTGGACATGCTATTTTGAAGGACTTACCGGCATACGGCGCGGACGCCCGGCCGGATGAAGTAGGTGTTGGTGCGCGGATCGTATGTCCGGTATCGGCGCGAGCAGGCAACCTGGTGAGAGCTGAGCCCCCGGTAGGCCGACGGCGGGCCCCGGCGTTCCCAGCGGTCGCGCTCGTAGCGTCTGCGGTCGCGCTCCCAGCGCCTGTCGCGGTCGTAACGCCGGTCCTGGTAGCGCGGTCCACCACGGTTGCGCCATTCCTCGCGGCGTTGCACCCCGCGCATGATCTCGCGGAAGTCACCCTGCGCCATGATCACCGGCCGGGAGGACGTCTCGACTGGAGCGGGTCGCGCAATCGTGGCTGCGGCCGCCGGCAAGGGAGCCAGGGCCCAGTTGCCGGCGAACAGGCAAAACGCGATCACTGCCCGCCACTTCGACGTGGACCCTGTCATCCGCGATAGCCGCGCGGACAGGCCGCCACGTAACGGCTTCCGTTACTGTCGCGGTAAACGCATTCGTTGGGCCGGCTTGCCGAGCCGATCAGCGCACCCGCCGCAGTGCCCAGGGCGCCACCGATCAACGCACCGCCAAGGTCGCCGGATGCGGCCGCGCCGATCGCCGCGCCACCCAACCCGCCGATTGCGGCCGGAGCCGCTATGTCCCGATCGACGGACTGGCAACCCGCCACCGCCATCAACAGCGCCGCACAGCCGGCAATCGTCACTTTCCTCATCTGGGTACGCCTTTCATCGACAGGCCGGCGCGCGCACGCCGGCGGTGAACGAACACGAACGCTCAACTGTCGATTACGAAATTTGTTCCCGGCAAAAAGAAAAGCCCGCACCGGGGGAGGACCGGGCGGGCTCTTAAAGTTGCGGGCTGGGAGGAGGTAGCCCGCTGGCGACGTTGATCGCATAGTGACGGCCGACGAGGTAGTCCGCCCTGCGCATGGCAGCCATGCGCGCGGCGGGGGTCCGTCAGCGCTGGCCGATCACGGGGCAGCCGCGCGCATTGGCGAAGCGCACCATCGCACGCCCACCACGGTCCCTGCCCGCCACGGTGACCGTGCGCCGGCCGGCGTCAACGACGCGGGCACGGCGCAAGCCCATGTGGTCGGCCTTGCGCAAAGCCTGCCGGGCATCGCAACCGCCGCGCTCCCGCTCGCGCCAGCGGTCGTGCCGATGATCGTAGCCTCGGCCCTGCACCTGGATGACCGGGGCGGAGCCGACGCCGATACGCAGTTCCTGCGCAGCGGCGGACATGCCTGCGAGGCCACCTGCCGCTGCGGTTGCGCCGCCGGCCAGAGCCAGGGTCAGCATGGCGGAACGAATGAGTTTGCCGAACATGATGGGGCCTCCTTCAAGGTCTGTTCTGCCCGGCTGTCCGGGCCTTCGAACGTGACCTTGCGCCGTGGCGACTGAACCGATGTGGAAGGGTCCGTTCAGCCGGCGTTCACCCACGATGCAGAAAGGCCGGGCGCTGGGCGCCCGGCCTTGGACTATATGATACTGCGGCGAACGGCTTAGCTGTCGAGGAAGCTGCGCAGCTTGCGGGACCGCGAGGGATGCTTGAGCTTGCGCAGGGCCTTCGCCTCGATCTGCCGGATACGCTCGCGCGTGACCGAGAACTGCTGCCCCACCTCTTCCAGCGTATGGTCGGTGTTCATGCCGATGCCGAAGCGCATGCGCAACACACGTTCCTCGCGCGGGGTCAGCGACGCCAGGACGCGCGTGGTCGTCTCGCGCAGGTTGGCCTGGATCGCTGCATCGATGGGCAGGATCGCGTTCTTGTCCTCGATGAAGTCGCCGAGATGCGAATCTTCCTCGTCACCGACCGGCGTCTCGAGGCTGATCGGCTCCTTGGCGATCTTCAGGACCTTGCGCACCTTTTCCAGCGGCATGGCCAGCTTTTCGGCCAGCTCTTCCGGTGTGGGCTCGCGTCCGATCTCATGCAGCATCTGGCGGCTGGTGCGCACGATCTTGTTGATCGTCTCGATCATGTGCACCGGAATGCGGATGGTGCGGGCCTGGTCCGCGATGGAGCGGGTGATGGCCTGCCGGATCCACCATGTCGCATAGGTGGAGAATTTATAGCCGCGCCGATACTCGAACTTGTCCACCGCCTTCATCAGGCCGATGTTGCCCTCCTGGATCAGGTCCAGGAATTGCAGGCCGCGATTGGTGTATTTTTTCGCGATGGAGATGACCAGGCGCAGGTTGGCTTCCACCATTTCCTTCTTGGCCTGCCGCGCCTCCCGCTCGCCCTTCTGCACCATGTGCACGATACGGCGGAATTCGGTGATCTCCAGCCCCGTCTCGGTGGCAAGGTTCTGGATTTCCTGACGCAGGCCCCGGATGTTTTCCTTTTCGCCCTGCGCGAACTTCGTCCAGCCCTTGCCCGACAGATTGGCGATATGCCGGGTCCAGTTCGGGTCCAGCTCGGCGCCGTGGTAGCTCTTCAGGAATTCCTCGCGCTTGACGCCATGGCTCTCGGCCAGCCGCAACAGCTTGCCCTCGCTGCTGACGAGACGCTTGTTGATATCGTAGAGCTGCGCCACCAGCGCATCGATACGATTCTGGTTCAGCGACAGCGACTTGACCTGCGCTATGAGGTCTTCCTTGAACTTGCGGTAGCTGCGCTCCTGCGCGGGCGACAACGTGCCCTGTGCCGCCAGCCGGTTCTCGACCTGCTGGTCCTGCAACTTGCGCAGCCGCTTGTAATTGTCCGCGACGAGGTCGAACGTCGCCATCACCTGGGGACGGATCTCCGCCTCCATGGCCGCAAGCGACATGTTGCTCTCGAGGTCATCGTCCTCGTCTTCTTCCTCACCGCCGCCGGGCTCCGGTTCGGGCTGGACCTCATCGGCGGTCGGCGCGGGCGCGGCCGGCATCTTCGCCTCGGGGCCGGCATAGGTCGCCTCGAGGTCGACGACCTCGCGCAACATGATGTTGCCCTCGTTCAGCTCGTCGCGCCAGATGATGATGGCCTGGAAGGTCAACGGGCTTTCGCACAGCCCGGCGATCATCGTTTCGCGGCCGGCTTCGATACGCTTGGCGATGGCGATCTCGCCCTCGCGCGACAGAAGCTCCACCGAGCCCATCTCGCGCAGGTACATCCGCACCGGATCGTCCGTCCGGTCGCCGGCCTCGCGCTTCTGGGTGGTGGCAACCGCGCTGCCGGCGCCCGTCTCGGCGACTTCGGTGCTCGATTCCTCGGTGTCGCGCTCCTCGGCCTCTTCCGACTCGTCTTCCTCGACGACGTTGATGCCCATGTCGTTCAACATGGCCATCGTGTCCTCGATCTGCTCGGAGGTCACGTCATCCGCCGTCAGGACGGAATTGAGCTTTTCCATGGTGACGAAGCCGCGCTTCTTGGCGGCCTTGATCATCTTCTTGACGGCGTCGTCCGACAGGTCCAGCAGAGGACTGTCTGGCGTCTCCGGACGCTCTTCGACGGCCGCTTCGCTTTCCTTGACCCTAGTCGCCATTCGCGTATCTCTCCAATTCGCGTCAGCCGCGTCCGGCGAACCGCCACATGACTAGCGCCAAGGCGGTAAATTCTCGATGAACCGGACAGGCGGCCGAAACCGCCCGACTTGCAGCTCCGGCGATTCGCTCAAGAACCGCCCGGCTACGCCAATTATAACAATCCATAATTCCGAAGATGCCGCTATGAGCACCGTCTCTTTCGATTTCACCCTTTGGAGTCAAGGCCATGCGCTAAAAAAACAGGGACCGCGCCTAGATGCTGCGGGCCGGACGACCGGACAGCAGCCCGAAACCGTCGATCAACGCCTCGGTACCGGCAAGATTATCCATTTCCTGCTTGATCGCGACGATCTGCGCATAAGCCTGCTCCGTCTGCTCGGCGGCAAAAGCCACTTCCGCGTTCCGGAGTTCCCTATGTAGGAAACGCTGGCGATGCTGCAAGTGAAGCGCCTGACGAAGCGCCTCACGGGCATCTTCCACGGCGGCCTCCGCCAGGAACATCCAGTCCCTGTTGGCGCGCACCCGCGCCTCCAGCGCGTCGAAGACCCCCCGCAACCCCCGCCCCTCCAGTGCCGACAGGATCGCCTGCCGGTCCAGCGCCGGGGCCGTCATCGCCACGTCCAGAACCGCCGAGCGCAGGCGCGACAACGCGCCGTCGGGCAGTTCCAGCTCGGCGAGATAGTCGAAGGCTTCCGCGATCAGCAATGGATGGTTGATGAAGCCGACGACGATGCCGACCTCGCGCATCGACCCCTGATCTGCCCGGCCGGCCGATGAAGCCAGGCCGGAGCGGATCAGGCGATCGGACACGGCCGAGCGGCGCGGCGCGCCGGCCCGCTGTGGGCCCCGCCCCCCGGCTTCGCCGCGGCGCATGCCGCCACGCCCCTGGCCGGGCGGAGGGCCGAAAAACCCCGAAAGGCGCTCCTGGAGATCCTGCTGGTAATGGCGGCGCACGCTCTCGTCGGCGATCTGCCGGCTCAACGTCCGCAGGCGGCTTTCCAGCTCGGCCCGCCGCTCGGGCGTATCGAAGACCCCGCCGGCCGTCTCGCGCGTCCACAGCATGTCCGCCAGCGGCCGGGCGCCGGCCAGGATCGCGTCGAACGCGTCCGCCCCCCCTTCGCGGACGACATCGTCCGGATCCCGTCCCCCTGGAAGAAGGGCGAAGCGCAGCGAGCGGCCCGGCTTGAGCAGCGGCAGGGCGACGTCGGCGGCGCGCTGGGCCGCCTTGACGCCCGCCGCGTCGCCGTCGAAGCACAGGATCGGTTCCGGCGTGGTGCGCCACAGGAGATCGAGCTGGCGGTCGGTCAACGCCGTGCCCAGCGGCGCCACCGCGTGGCCGATGCCGGCCTGGTGCAGGGCGATGACGTCGACATAGCCCTCCACCACGATCAGCGTGCCGCCATCGCGCGCGGCGCGGCGCGCCCGCGCCAGATTGTACAGCGTCGCGCCCTTGTGGAAGACGTCGGTCTCCGGCGAGTTCAGGTATTTGGCCGGTGCGCCGGGTGACAAGGCGCGTCCGCCGAAGGCGATCACCTTCTCGCGCGCGTCCTCGATCGGAAACATGATCCGGTCGCGGAAACGGTCGTAGGAAACGGCGATGCCATCGCCGTGCACGACGAGGCCGGCGGCCTCGATCACGGCGCGGCCGACACCGCGACCGGCCAGAAACTCCTTCAGGCGCGACCGGCTGTCCGGCGCGTATCCGATGGAAAAGGCCGCCTGCGCCGCACTACCGATGCCCCGGTCGCGCAGATAGGCGCGCGCCTTGGCGCCATCGGACTCCTGCAGGGCCTGGCGGAAATAGTCGCGCGCCAGGGCCAGCGCGTCGATCTGGCTGGTGCGCGCCTCCTGACGCAGTTCGGCCTCGGGGTCGCGCTCGGGCATCGGCAGCCCGGCCTCGCCCGCAAGGCGTTCCACCGCCTCGGGAAAGCTCATTCCCTCCAGGTCCGTCAGGAAGCGGAAATGATCGCCCGACACGCCGCAGCCGAAGCAGTGATAGCGTCCCTTGGAGTCCTCGCAGTGGAAGGACGGGGTCTTTTCGCCATGGAACGGGCAGCAGGCCCAGTAGTCGCCCTTGCCGGCCTGTGACTTGCGGCGGTCCCAGGTGACGCGCCGGCCGATGACCTCCGAGATCGGGATGCGGCTCTTGATCTCTTCAAGGAAGTGCGGGGGAAACCTCATGGCAGACATATCGGCCAGAGCGGCGGACAAATCCAGACATTCTCCCGCCCGGCGGGAAATCCCCCCGCTGTCCACAGCTGTCCACAGCTGTCCACAGCTGTCCACAGAGCGGTCGGCGCGGCTATGCCTCAGCGCAACATGCCGCGCACCACCGCCCCGGCGGCGGGCAGGTCCAGTGCCGTGCCATGCCTGCGCTTGAGGGCATCCATGCAGCGGCCGATGTCACGCAGGCCGCGCGCGCCGGTTTCGGCGACCGCCGTCTCGCAGGCGGCGAGAATCGAGACGGCATCCATCGATGGCGGCATGAGCTCGGCGACGATTCCGGCAAGCCGGCGCTGGTCGGCGGCGCGGGCGACATCGCCGGCGGCCTCCAGTGCGGCCGCCTTCTCTTCGTGCTGGCAGGCCATGCGTTGCAGCAGCCGGGCGATCTCCTCGTCGCAGAGGCGCTCGCGCCCCTCGGCCCGAAGGGCGATATCCCTGTCCTTGATGGCGGTCGCCACCAGGCGAAGCGTACACAGGCGTTGCGGATCGTTGCCGGATCGTGCGTCATCCAGCGCGGCCGCGAGGCATTCTCGCATTTCGGGAACTTTCATGACTGTCTCGCCGGGCCCTTGGGCAGCCGGGCGGAGCGCGCCTTGTTTCGGGCATATTGATTAATATCGCCTCCGGTCGTCTGCAAGGGGTTGCGCGGGAGGCTGGTTGCAGCGATATGCATAGCTCGACCGAAACGATCAGGCATGACAATCGCGAACGGGCTGGCGCAGCGAAAGCGCCCGGCACGTGCGCCATGCCGCGCAGACGAAGGAAGATCGCGATGAGCGAAGGCTGGACACGCAGGAAACCGACTGCGCTTCTCGTCCTTGCCGATGGAACGGTGATCGAGGGAGACGGCATCGGCGCCACCGGCGCGGCGTTGGGAGAAGTCTGCTTCAACACGGCGCTGACCGGCTACCAGGAAATCCTGACCGATCCGTCCTATGCCCGGCAGATCGTAACCTTCACCTTTCCGCATATCGGCAATGTCGGCGCAAACCTCGAGGATCTCGAGGATCTCGCGCCCGAGAACGCCGTCGGCGCGGTCGGGGCCATCTTCCGTGCCACCGTGTCCGACCCGTCCAACTACCGCTCCGCCGAAAGCCTCGACAGCTGGCTCAAGGCACGCGGCGTCGTCGCCATGTCGGGCGTCGATACACGCGCCCTCACCGCGCTGATTCGCGACAAGGGCATGCCCAACGGCGTCATCGCCCACCATCCGGACGGCGTCTTCGATATTCCGGCGCTGCAGCGGCAGGCGGCCGACTGGTCGGGCCTCGTCGGGCTGGACCTTGCCCTCGATGCCGCATCCGACCGCGCGGAAGTCTGGACCGAAGGTCCGTGGGCGTGGAACTCGGGTTATGCGGCCAATCCGGAAGCCGCCTATACCGTCGTCGCCATCGACTACGGCGCCAAGCGCAACATTCTGCGGCTGATGTCGGGACATGGCGCACAGGTCGTCATCCTGCCGCCATCCGCAACGGCCGAGGAGGTGCTGGCCCACAAGCCGGACGGCATCTTCCTGTCCAACGGCCCGGGCGACCCGGCCGCCACCGCGCAATATGCGGCGCCTACCATCCGCGCGCTGGCCGATACGGGCATTCCGATGTTCGGGATCTGCCTCGGTCACCAGCTCCTCGCGCTGGCGCTGGGCGCCCGGACCGAGAAGATGCACCAGGGCCATCATGGCGCCAACCACCCGGTCAAGGACTTCACCACGGGCAAGGTCGAGATCGTGTCCATGAACCACGGCTTCGCGGTGGATCGCGGCTCGCTGCCCGGCAATGTCGAGGAAACGCATGTCTCGCTGTTCGACGGCAGCAATTGCGGCATCCGCCTCAAGGACCAGCCGGTCTTTTCGGTACAGCATCACCCGGAAGCCTCGCCCGGCCCGCAGGACTCGCACTACCTGTTCCAGCGCTTCTTCCACCTGATCGACGAGCACCGCCGCAAGGCTGCCTGAGGAAAGGGGTGATTGCCCCTTCCTTCCACCGGCTGTCTCACCTATAAGGCGGGCTTAGCCAGACCTTAGAGATTTCCAGAACCCCGGCCGCGTGCGGCACGGGTGTCTTCGCGCACGAACAAACGAGACGGATCGCAGATGCCCAAACGCAACGATATCAAAACCATCCTCATCGTCGGCGCGGGTCCCATCATCATCGGGCAGGCATGCGAATTCGACTATTCCGGCACGCAGGCCTGCAAGGCCCTCCGCGAGGAAGGCTACCGGATCGTTCTCGTCAACTCGAACCCGGCGACGATCATGACCGATCCCGATCTCGCCGACGCAACCTATATCGAGCCGATCACGCCCGAAGTGGTCGCGCGCATCATCGCCAGGGAGCGGCCGGACGCCATCCTTCCGACGATGGGCGGCCAGACGGCGCTCAACACCGCCCTGTCCCTGAAGCGGATGGGCGTCCTTGAAAAATACGGTGTCGAGATGATCGGCGCGGACGCCGCCGCCATCGACATGGCCGAGGATCGCGCCCTCTTCCGCGAGGCGATGGCCCGCATCGGCCTCGCCACGCCAAGGTCCTTCCTGGCCAACGCGACCGAGGCTAAGCACGCCGACCGCCTCGCCCACGAGGAGAAGCGCGGCGACATCATCCGCGATATTGCGGCCGGCCCGGCGCGCGACAAGGCGCTTGCCGACCTGGAGCAGCAGTGGAACCTGGCCGAGACCGACCGCAAGCAGCGTTACATGGCCCGCGCCATGGGCGCCGCTGCCGAAGGGCTCGAGCATGTCGGCCTGCCGGCCATCATCCGCCCATCCTTCACCATGGGCGGCACCGGCGGCGGCATCGCCTACAACCGGTCCGAGTTCTTCGAGATCGTGGAGGGGGGCCTCGACGCCTCGCCCACGACCGAGGTGCTCATCGAGGAATCGGTCCTCGGCTGGAAGGAATACGAGATGGAAGTCGTGCGCGACCGCGCCGACAACTGCATCATCGTCTGCTCCATCGAGAATATCGACCCGATGGGCGTGCATACCGGCGATTCGATCACCGTCGCGCCGGCGCTGACGCTGACCGACAAGGAATACCAGGTCATGCGCAACGCCTCCATCGCGGTGCTGCGCGAGATCGGCGTGGAGACCGGCGGCTCCAACGTCCAGTTCGCCGTCAACCCGGCCGATGGCCGGCTGGTCGTCATCGAGATGAACCCGCGCGTGTCGCGCTCCTCCGCGCTGGCATCCAAGGCCACCGGCTTCCCCATCGCCAAGGTCGCGGCAAAGCTGGCCGTGGGCTATACGCTGGACGAGTTGAAGAACGACATCACCGGCGGCGCGACGCCGGCCAGCTTCGAGCCGAGCATCGACTATGTCGTCACCAAGATCCCGCGTTTCGCATTCGAGAAATTCCCCGGCGCCGAGCCCACGCTGACGACGGCCATGAAGTCGGTCGGCGAGGTCATGGCCATCGGCCGGACCTTCTCCGAATCCCTGCAGAAGGCGTTGCGTGGCCTTGAAACGGGCCTGGACGGGCTCGACGAGATCGATATCCCCGGCCTTGGCGAAGGCGACGACACCAACGCCGTGCTCGAGGCGCTCGGCCGGCCGACGCCGGACCGGCTGCGCATGGTGGCGCAGGCGTTGCGCATCGGCATGCCGAAGGCGCAGATCCATCAGGCCTGCAAGATCGATCCCTGGTTCCTGGACCGGCTGCAGGAGATCGTCGCCATGGAAGACCGCGTGCGCCAGCATGGACTGCCGCAGGATGCCGACAATCTGCGGATGCTGAAGTCCATGGGCTTTTCCGACGCGCGGCTGGCGAAGCTCGCCGGCGCCGAGGAAGCGGACGTGGCTGCCTTGCGCTCTCGGCTCGACGTGCGACCCGTGTTCAAGCGCATCGACACCTGCGCCGCGGAGTTCGCCTCGCCCACGCCCTACATGTATTCGAGCTACGAAACGCCCTTTGCCGGCCGGCCCCGCTCGGAAGCCGAGGTATCGGACAAGCGCAAGGTCGTGATCCTCGGCGGCGGACCCAACCGCATCGGCCAGGGAATCGAGTTCGATTATTGCTGCTGCCACGCGGCTTTCGCGCTGAAGGACGCCGGCTTCGAGTCGATCATGATCAACTGCAACCCGGAGACCGTATCGACCGACTATGACACGTCCGACCGGCTGTATTTCGAGCCGCTCACGGCCGAGGACGTTCTTGAGATCCTCCACGCCGAGCAGGCGCGCGGCGAACTGGTGGGCGTCATCGTGCAGTTCGGCGGCCAGACGCCGCTCAAGCTCGCCAATGCGCTGGAGGCCGCCGGCATCCCGATCCTGGGGACGTCGCCCGACGCGATCGACCTTGCCGAGGATCGCGACCGCTTCCAGAAGCTGCTGCACAAGCTGGACCTGCGCCAGCCCAACAACGGCATCGCCCGCTCGGTCGAGGAAGCGCGCACCATCGTGGACCGGATCGGCTATCCGGTCGTCATCCGCCCGTCCTACGTGCTGGGCGGCCGCGCGATGGAGATCGTGCGCGGCGACGCGCAATTCGAGCGCTACATGAAGGAAGCGGTCGTGGTTTCGGGCAAGTCCCCCGTGCTGATCGATTCCTACCTGTCCGATGCCATCGAGGTGGATGTGGATTGCCTGTGCGACGGCAAGGACACCTTCGTCGTCGGCATCATGGAGCATATCGAGGAAGCCGGCATCCATTCCGGCGACTCGGCCTGCTCGCTGCCCGTCCACTCCCTGTCCAAATCCGTGACCGACGAGCTCGAGCGGCAGACCCAGGAGATGGCCCTCGCGCTCGATGTCGGTGGCCTGATGAACGTGCAGTTCGCCATCAAGGGCGACGACATCTACGTGCTCGAGGTCAACCCACGCGCGTCGCGCACCGTGCCCTTCGTCGCCAAGACGATCGGCGCGCCGGTTGCCAAGATCGCTGCCCGCATCATGGCCGGCGAGACGCTGGACGCCGCCTTCGCGGCCTATGGCGGCCGGCCGGACGTCAAGAACCTCAAGCACATCGCCGTCAAGGAAGCTGTGTTCCCCTTCGCGCGCTTCCCGGGCGTGGATACGCTTCTGGGACCGGAGATGCGCTCGACCGGCGAGGTCATGGGCCTCGACGTAGACTATGCGCTGGCCTTCGCCAAGGCGCAGCTGGGTGCCGGCGTGGACCTTCCGCGTGACGGCACGGTGTTCGTGTCCGTGCGCGACGGCGACAAGGAAGCGGTCCTGGCCCCGGTGCGCCGTCTTGTGGAGCTTGGCTTCACCATTTCGGCCACCAAGGGCACGCAGCTCTTCCTGGAAGAAAACGGCGTCAAGGCGGAACGCGTCAACAAGGTGCTGGAGGGTCGCCCGCATATCGAGGACGCCATCCGCAACCGGCAGGTACAGCTGGTCATGAACACGACCGAGGGCGCCAAGGCGCTGTCCGACTCGCGGTCGCTGCGGCGTGCGGCGCTGATGCACAAGGTGCCCTACTACACCACGCTTGCCGGCATGGTGGCCGCCGCGGAAGCGATCGCCGCGCTGAAGGCCGGCAGCCTTGAAGTCCGCCCGCTCCAGTCATACTTTCACTCTGCTTGAACTTCCCCCCTCCGGGGTGTTTGATTGGTACGTCAGAAGTGATTCTGTTGAGGCTGGCGCCCTCGGGCGCCAGTCTTTCTTTTAAATTCAGGTCGCGGAATTGCGGGGCGGATGCGTCTCCCGCCGCGGGCAAGGAATGACGGCATGGAAAAGGTTCCGATGACCACGGGTGGCTTCGAGGCTCTCAGAGAAGAGCTCCGCCGCCGGCAGCAGGAAGAGCGCCCCCGCATCATCGCCGCGATCGCGGAAGCGCGGGCGCATGGCGATCTTTCCGAAAACGCGGAATATCACTCCGCCAAGGAGG
This sequence comes from Aureimonas sp. OT7, assembly GCF_014844055.1. Lineage (NCBI taxonomy): Bacteria > Pseudomonadati > Pseudomonadota > Alphaproteobacteria > Hyphomicrobiales > Aurantimonadaceae > Aureimonas > Aureimonas sp. OT7. The sequence goes on along the minus strand of NZ_CP062167.1, from coordinate 1,075,173 downwards.
CGCAGAGCCTCAACGAGGGCCGGATCGCCGAGTTGGAAGATCTGACCGCCCGTGCCGAAGTGATCGACGTGACGAAGCTTTCGGGCGACCGGGTCAAGTTCGGGGCGACGGTCAAGCTGGTGGACGAGGATACCGAGGAAGAGAAGGTCTACCAGATCGTCGGCGAGCAGGAAGCCGACGTGAAGAACGGCCGTATTTCAATCTCCTCGCCCATCGCACGCGCGCTCATCGGCAAGTCCGAGGGCGACACGGTGGAAGTGGCCGCTCCCGGCGGCGCGCGCTCTTACGAGGTGCTGCAGATTCGCTGGGCCTGATCCATGCGGACGTCCGACATTCTGGTCATCGCTCCCAATTTCAAGCGGCGGCTGTCGGGCGTCACCTCCACCATCATCCAGCTGGTGCCGCTGCAGGCCAGATCCCTGCCCGTCGTGGCCTTCGGCCCGGGCCTGCCGAAGACCCTGCCCAAGCTGCATGGCTGGCAGTTGGCCGGGCTCTGGAAGCGGCCGCGCACCCGCCCCTTCCGCATCTGGCACGCGCGCCGCAATGTCGAGATGCTGCCCGGCATCCTCATGCGCGACGTGCTGCGTATGCCGCTGAGGCTCGTCTTCACATCCGCGTCGCAGCGGCGACATACCGCCTATACGCGTTGGCTGATCGCACGCATGGACGCGGTGATAGCAACCAGCCGCCGCAGCGGCGCCTACCTTTCGGTCCCGCACAGCGTCGTAACCCATGGCATCGACCTCGACCGGTTCCATCCGGCCGAAGACACGGGCAGCGCCCGAAGGTCGCTCGGCCTTGCCGACCTGAAGACGGTCGGTTGCTTCGGCCGCATCCGCCATCAGAAGGGCAGCGACCTCTTCGTCGATTCCATGATCGCGCTGTTGCCCGAGCGTCCCGGCTGGCAGGCCATCCTGTGCGGGCGGGCGACGGCCGAGCATGCCGGCTTCGAAGCGGAGCTGAAGCGCAAGGTGGCCGATGCCGGGCTTTCCGAGCGCATCCTGTTTCTCGGCGAGTTTTCCGACGTCGCCCCCTATTATCGCGCGCTCGACCTGTTCGTGGCGCCGCAGCGCTGGGAAGGCTTCGGCTTGACGCCGCTGGAAGCCATGGCCAGCGGCGTGCCGGTGGTTGCCGCCGATGCCGGGGTGTTTTCCGATGTGGTCGGGCCCGGCACGGGCGAGATCGTCCCGGCGGGCGATCTCCAGGCGATGACCGCGGCGGCGGCGCGCTGGATGGATGATGGCGACAGGCGCCGCGATGGCGCCGTGCAATCGCTGGAAACGGCCCGGCGCAACTTCCCGCTGGAGCGCGAAGCTGCGGAAATCCGTGCGGTCTACGATCGGCTCTGGGATGCCCGCGGGCTATAGAACCGCTTTCTATTGCTCATGAATAGCGCTATTTCTGGGCTATAGAAACGGATTCTATAGCCCATGGCATGGAACTGGACATTCGACGACTGGCCGCATTTCACCTTCGATGGTGACGCCATGCTGGCTCTCGAACGCGCATTTCTCGTCTCGACGGGCGAAGTCGCCGGCACAATCCGCCATATGGATGCCGAAACCCGCGAAGAGCTCAGGATCGAGATCCTCATCGACGAGGCCCTGACGACGTCGAGGATCGAAGGAGAGGTTCTCGACCGGGCGAGCGTGCAATCCTCGCTTTGCCGACAGTTCGGCCTTGCCGCGCATGGACAGCCCGGCGGCCTGAAGGAACGCGGAATTGCCAAGATGACGGCGGATGTCTACCGCTGCTTCGCGACCGCACTGGACGACGCGACCCTGTTTCGCTGGCATCGCATGATGCTTGCCGGCGCCCGCCATATCGAGATCATCGGCGGCTATCGCACGCATGTGCAGCCGATGCAGATCGTATCGGGAGCACTCGAGGGGCCTCAAATCCATTTCGAGGCCCCCCCGTCCGCCCGCGTCCCCCAGGAAATGGCTGAATTCGTAAGGTGGTTCAACGACACCGGCGCCGCCGGCTCGGCGGTGATGCCGGCGCTGACACGGGCAGGGCTGTCGCATCTCTATTTTGAGAGCATCCATCCGTTCGAAGACGGCAATGGACGCATCGGGCGCGCACTCGCGGAAAAGTCGCTTGCGCAAAGCATCGGACGGCCGAGCCTGATTGCCCTTTCCCAGACCATAGAGCGCAACCGAAAATCCTACTACGATAATCTGGAGCGCTATCAGCGCGGTCTGGATGTAACGGGATGGCTCGTCTATTTCGGCCAGACGATACTCGATGCCCAGAACGCCACTCTTGCGCGCATCGGTTTCATTCTTGCAAGAGCACGCTTCTACGCGTCGTTTGACGGCCTCTTCAACGAACGCCAGCACAAGGCTATCGCCCGCATGTTCCGGGAGGGGCCCGACGGCTTCAAGGGCGGCATGAGCGCCGAAAAATACATTGCCATCACCCAGGCATCGCGTTCGACCGCCACGCGTGACCTGCAGGATCTGGTGGACAAGGGAGCGATGCGCCGCACCGGCGAACGCCGCTATGCGCGCTACACCCTTGCGATGGATAGCCCGTCAGCTCGATAGTGCGGCAGCGGGGTCCATTGCGGCGGCCTTGCGCGCAGGCAGGTAGCCGAAGACGAGGCCCGACAGGAACGCCGAGGCAAAGGCCAGCACGATCGGTCCCGGCGAAATCACCGCCGATATGCCGAAGCGCTGGAGCGCCAGTGCGACACAGATGCCGATAACGCAGCCGATGCCACCGCCGATGGCCGAAACCACCACGGCCTCGGTATTGAACTGCCGCAGGATATCGCCCTGCGATGCGCCGGTTGCCATGCGGATGCCGATCTCGCGCGTGCGCTCCGTCACGTTGACCAGCATGATGTTCATGATGCCGATGCCGCCGACAAGCAGCGAGATGGCCGCCACGGAGCCAAGCAGGATCGTCATGGTCGAAGCGGTTTCGCTGACGGCCGTCAGCAGCGAGGCCATGTTGCGGATGGTCGTATCGCGGACGCGATGGCGCTGGTCCAGGAGGTCCTGGATGGCGGCCTGCGTTTCGTCGATGCGCGCCGTATCCTCCACCACGACCGAGATGGATCGCAGGTGTCGCTGGCCGAACAGGCGCAGGCCGCCGGTGGACAGGGGTACGAAAACGATATCGTCCTGGTCGGTGCCCATGGGCGAAGCGCCCTTCTCGCTCATGGTGCCGACCACGAGGAACGGGTTTGAGTTGACCAGGATGTACTGGCCGACCGGGTCCTGACCCTGCGGAAACAGGACCTCCGCGACGGTCCGGCCGAGAACGGCCACCGGCGCATAGCTGTTCTCATCCTGCGGCGTGACGAACGTGCCGGTACTCAACGGCCAGTTCCGCGCCTCGGGAAAGTCGGGCCACGTGCCCGATGCGGTCGACTGGTAGTCCACGCCATTGGCGCGCAGCGTGACGCTGCCCTGTATCTCCGGCACTACGCGGGCGACGTTCGGCAGTTCGGCGATCGCGCGCGCGTCGTCCGGCACGAGCGTCGCGGTGACGCCATCCGGGGTCCGCTGCCCGGGCGATCCGGGGCGCACCAGCAACTGGTTGGAGCCCATGGCGCTGATGCGGTCCACGACATCCTGCCGCGATCCGTTGCCGATGGCGAGCATGACGATGACGGCGGCCACGCCGATCATCATGCCGAGAAGCGTCAGCAAGGTGCGCAGCGGCTTGGCGAACAGCGAGCGCATGGCCATGCGGGCGGCTTCGCCGAGGCCCGACAGCCGCCGTCCGCTCCGCTCCCCTGCATCCTGCGGCCGATCCGCCGCTTGCGCGGATACGCGCCCGCTGTCGGAAACGATGCGCCCGTCGCTGATTTCGATCTGGCGCTCGGCTTCCTCGGCGACGCTGCGGTCATGGGTGATGACGACGATCGTGTGGCCGGCCGCATGCAGGCGGTGCAGAAGGGCCATCACATCGCGCCCGGAGGCGCTGTCGAGCGCGCCGGTCGGTTCGTCGGCCAGGATGATGGACCCGCCGTTCATCAGCGCCCGCGCGATGGACACGCGTTGCTGCTGGCCGCCCGAGAGCTGATTGGGATGGTGTTCCAGCCGGTCGGCAAGCCCGAGCGCCGCGAGCAACCCTTCGGCGCGGGCCGCGCGGGCCTCCGCAGCCATGCCCGAATAGATCCCCGGCAGCTCGACATTCTCGACGGCACTGGACCCTGCGATCAGATGGTAGCTCTGGAAAATGAAGCCGAACGTGTCGCGACGCAGGTCCGCCAGGGCATCGGGCGACAGGGTGGCGACATCCCGGCCGCCGATGCGGTAGTGCCCGGATGTCGGCCTGTCGAGGCAGCCGAGGATGTTCATCAGGGTCGACTTGCCGCTGCCCGACTGGCCCATGATGGCGACGAACTCGCCGGGCGCGATGTCCAGGGATACGCCCTTCAGCACCTCGACCGGCTCGCCGCCGCTGTCGAACCGGCGCACGATATCGGACAATTCCAGGTGCGCCGGCGACACCCGCGCCGTACGCGGAGCTTCCATTCGAGGCGTATGCAGGTTCATGACGCCGCTCCCGCTCAGAAGATCGGCGGGCCGCCGGGCCCGCGCCGCTGGGACTGGGACTGGGATTGGGATGGGCGTCCGCCCGACGGGGCGCCGTCCGACGAAACGACCACGTCGTCGCCCTCATTCAGGCCCGAGCGGATCTCGACCACGGCGCGCGTCGCCAGCCCGGTTTCCACCGTGCGCCGCGCTACCGTGCCGTCGTCCTGCCGCACCTGGACGACGCTGCCGTCACGGCCGTTCCGCACGGCGGCGGCGGGCACCGTAAGCACGTCCTGCGCCTGCGCAACGACGAAGAAAACCTGCGCCGTCATCGTGATCATCAGCCGCCCATCCGGATTGGGGACATCGAAAAGCGCCTTGTACAAGACGACGTTGTTTTCGATCTCGGGGGTGGGCTCGATCAGCCGCAGCGTGCCCTCCCAGCGCTTGTCGTCGCCGCCCAGCGTGGTGAACCAGCCCGTCATGCCGGGCGTCAGCCGGGCGATGTCGGCCTCGGACACCTTGGCCTCGACCGTCATGGTCGACAGGTCGGCAACGGTGACGATGACCGGCGCGGTCTGCGTGGCGGCCAGCGTCTGCCCCTGCTCGGAGGTCTGGGAAACGACGGTTCCGGTCAGCGGCGAATAGATCTTGGTGTAACCGAGGTTCGTTTCGGCACGCCGCAGGTCGGAACCGCGCTCGCGCAACTGGGCATTGAGGCTGTCGAGCGCTCCCTTCGCGGCGGCCACGGCGGCCACGGCGGCGTCATAGTCGCTGGCGGCCGAGGTATTGGCGCGGCGCAGCGTCTCCTGCCGGGTCAGCGTCTGCTCCGCCAGAACCAGTTGCGCCTGCGCATTGACCACCTGGGCCTCCAGGTTGGCGATCTGCGCCTCTGTCGCCTCCACCGTGTACTCGTAGATGGCGGGGTCCATCTCGGCCAGCAACTGGCCTTCCTGGACACGGTCGCCGACGGCTACGTGGACGGCTTTCAACTGCCCCGAAATCTGCGCGCCGACGTCGACGGTGCGGATCGGCGCAAGCACGCCGACGGCGGCGACGGTATCTTCCACCGCGCCGCGCGTGACCGGAGCGAACCGATAGACGGGGGCGGCGCTGCGCTCCTGCCCGAAGAACCAGACCGCCGCCGCCACGGCGACCAGGCAGATGACGGCGACGACCGCCAGCCTGCGTCGGCTGGCGCTGCGCCGCGCGCGACGCGGCTGCGTGGCTTGAGGGAGATCGAGTGGATCGAGACGCTGCAGCATGACTTCTTCCTGGTGGAGGCTAACCGCCATCCCTTCCCTGCCGTCATATCAGCCGACATGCCGCGAATCAGGTTTCAAAGTGTGTCGGCGTGTGTCGATAGACCCGGCGCCATTGTGGCGATTTTGCATCGTTCACGCCCAAAACCATATGGATCACATATCGTTTGATTGCTTCTTAAATCATCCAATTTGTAATCGTTGGTTGTATTTTGGCGGTATTGGCGAGGGGATGCTCAACCAATGATAGGTAATATTGGACGCTGCGGCAGACGCGGTCTGGCGCAGTCTGCGTCGTTGATGGTCATCGGCCTGTGCGCCGCCGGCGCGGCGCAGGCGCAGCAGGCAACCGAACCATTGCGGGTCATCGGCGCCGAGCAGGCCTTTTCCGGCACGATCGACGTCACGACGACGGGTGCTTCGGCCTATGGCGCCTTCGCCGATCGCGGCGGGCTTATCACCCTGACGGACGGCACGATCACGACGTCCGGCCAAAGAGGCTACGGCATTCTCGCCGGACGCGGGTCGACGATCACCAGCGCCGCCACCATCGTGACCACGGGCGTCTCCGCGCATGGGGTTCAGTCCGGCCTCGGCACAACCAACGGCACCGGCGGACAGGACGGGTCCAGCGTCGTGCTGACCGGCGCGACCATCAGCACCGGCGGGGCGCAGGCCTATGGTCTGCATGCCATCGACGGCGGCGCGATCGCTGGACGGGCAACCATCGTCACCGACGGCATTCTGGGCTTCGGCGCCTTCGCGGAATCCGATTCGTCCATCGCCCTGTCCGACAGCAGCATCGAGACGCGCGGGGCCTTCGCGTTCGGCCTCATCGCCAATAATGACGCGGCCACGGCAGGCGGCGTGCTGTCCGCCTCGAATGTGGCCGTCGTCACCAGTGGCGAAAGCGCGGCCGGTGCCGTTGCCGGCGACGGCGGCACGATCCTCGTCGACGGCGGCAGCATCCGCACCGCGGGAGAAGGTGCGACGGCGCTCGCAATCCTCGACGGCGGCACGATCGTCGTCACCGGAGCGACGCTCGCAGCCGGCAATGCCGCGACCATCGGCGTCGTCGCCGGCCAGGGCAAGGCCAGCGTAACGCTGGGCGCCGGCACCGTCGCGACCGAAAACAACGGGACGCTGATGCAGGTGGAGCGCGACGTGGCCGGCGCAGCCGGCGTCGTGACGCTGAACCTCGATTCCGGCTCGACATCGGCTGGCGACATCGTTGACGACGGCACGAAGACGAGTGGCCAGACGATCGTGAACCTGCGCGAAAATGCCCGCTGGACCGGCGTCCTGCGCGGCGTCGACGCCTTCAACACGGCGGCCGGCGGCGAGGTGAACTTTACCGAGCGGGCAGTGGTGAACGGCGATCTGAACAGCAACGGTTCCACCATCGCATTCAGCAGCGCCGGCGGCGTCATCGCCGGCAATGTCGGCCTGCAGGGCGCGGCGCGCACCACCGGCGGCAGCATCGAAACCCCCATAGAGGTCCAGGGCGACGTCGCGGTCGGGCCGCAATCCGTCATGGGCGGCAACTGGAGCATAGCGGGCAGCCTCGCCAGCGCCGGAACGATCACCCCCGGCAACTCCATCGGCGTCGTCACCATCGGCGGCGACCTGACCTTGGCACAAGGCCACATCTATGAAGTGGAGATCGACGCCACCGGCGCGTCCGATCTGGTTGCGGTGGGTGGCACCGCAACGCTTGCCGGTTCCGTGGCCGTCAGCCCGCTCGGCGGCTATCTGGTGGGCACGCCCTACACGATCCTCACGGCCGGCAGCCTTGGCGGCACGCAGTTCGACGGGGTGGCCTTCACCGAAAGCTACGCCTTCGTGTCGGCGCTCCTGTCCTATGATGCAACCTCCGTCGACCTGACCATCCAGCGTAACGGCATCGCCTATGCCTCGGTGGCCGAAGGCGACAACCAGCGCGCCGTCGCCAACGCGCTGGAGAGCCTGCCGATCAACGGAACGCTCGGCCGCACCGTCGCCTTCGGCACGACCGACACGGCCCGCGCGGCTTTCTCGGGCCTGTCGGGCGAGGTTCATGCCTCCGTCAGAACCGGCCTGATCGAGGACAGCCGCCTGATCCGCGATGCCGCGACGGATCGTATTCGCGCGGCCTTCGCTGGTCCTTCCTCCGTTTCCAGCACGTCCGGCCCCTGGGAGTCGGCGCAGCCGGCGGGCACCGCGCTGGAGCCTGCCGCCTGGGGCCGCGTGTTCGGCTCCTGGGGCACGACCGACGCCAACGGCACCTCCGGCCAGATCGACCGCGACACCGGGGGCTTCCTCGCCGGTATCGACGGCTTCGTCACGAATGATGTCCGGCTCGGCCTCCTGGCCGGCTACAGCCGGTCGAGCTTCGATGTCGACGACCTGTCCTCGTCCGCCGATGTGGACAGCTACCACCTTGGCCTCTATGGCGGCACGCAGGTGCATGGCGTCGGGCTTCGCGGCGGCATCGCCTACACCTGGCACGCGGTGGAAGCCAGCCGCGCGGTGGCCTTCGGCGGCTTCACCGATGCGCTTTCGGCCGATTACGACGCCGGCACGGTGCAGCTATTCGGTGAAGCGGGCTACGCCATGCAGGCCGGCAGCGTGGCCTTCGAGCCGTTCGCGGGCGTCGCCTATGTGAACCTCGACGTCGACGGGTTCGGCGAAGCCGGCGGTGCAGCGGCACTGTCGGGCGGCGGCGGCAACACCGAAACGACCTTCTCGACCCTGGGCGTGCGGGCAACGACGGATGTCGTCGTCGGCAGCCAGACGGTAACGCTGGACGGCATGCTCGGCTGGCGCCATGCCTTCAACGACAGGACGCCGGTTTCCACCTTCGCTTTGGCCGGGAGCCTGCCCTTCAGTGTCGCGGGCGCACCGATCGCAAGCGACGCAGCCGTGGTCGAAATCGGGCTCGGCCTGAACCTGTCGCCGGATGCCAGCCTGAACATCTCCTATGGCGGACAGTTCGGCGATGGCGGGGAAGACCATAGCGGCCGCGCGACCTTCTCCTATCGCTTCTAGGCGGCGACATCCCATGCATCGCGGCGTCCCATTGGGGCGCCGCAATAACCGGCGGTCTGAAAATGCCGAATGAATCTTGCCCGGATCAGGTGTCCGGCTTGTCGTGATGCCGCTGCGCGCGCAGGGCATCGGCCAGCCACAGCCGCGCCAGGCCATGATAGAGCGGTTCCGGCGCAATCAGCCGCGAGACGCCGTAGCCGATCATCGATGCGGTCATGATGGCGATCACGTTGGTCTGGGTTCCCGTCATTTCCAGCACGATGATAAAGGCTGTCATCGGTGCCTGGACGACGCCGGCGAAATAGCCCGCCATACCCAGGATGGCTGCCAGGCCGGGCGGCGAGCCCAGAAACGCGCCTATGGTGCTGCCGAGGCCACTGCCCACGGCGAGCGACGGTGCGAAGAGGCCACCAGGAATACCCGAGACAGTGGAGGCGAGGGTCGCCACGAACTTGGCCGCAAAGAACAGGGCCGGCAGTGTCTCGCCCTCGACGCGCCGCGCGCAATGTCGTAACTGGTGCCGAAGGTGGCGCCGCCGGCAGCCACACCGACGATGGCCACCACAAGTCCTGCGCCCCCTGCAACGATAGCCGCCTTCCAGCGGCCGGGCACCGAGCGCCAGCGCCGGATGCTCCGGGTCAAGGACAGGGTGGCGATGCTGAAGGCCGCGCCCAGGATGCCGCCGCAGACGCCGGACAGGATCACCAGGGGCCAGTCGGACGGGAACATCGCGACCGCGTCCGAGACGCCGAAATAGGTGTAGTTTCCGACCAGCCCGAGGGAAGCGATGCCGGCAATGATGACGGCCGACAGGACCAGCCCGTTGGTGCGGGCACTATAAGCGCGCCCGAGTTCCTCTATGGCGAAGACGATGCCGGCCAGCGGAGTGTTGAAGGCGGCGGCGATGCCCGCGGCCGATCCGGCGAGGATCAGCCCCCGCGCATAGGACATGCCACCCAGCCGCGCCGACAGCATCATCAGCGCCGCGCCGATCTGGACGGTCGGGCCTTCGCGCCCGATCGACGCGCCGCACAACAGCCCCATAACTGTCAGGACAAACTTGCCGATGGCGATGCGGATGGTGAAGTAGGTGAAGCGCGCGCGCCCCTCCAGCCGGCGCGCCGCCATGGCCTGCGGAATCCCGCTGCCCTGCGACCCGGGGAAAAACCGCTCGGCAATGACCGCGCAGGCGACGAAGCCGGCCGGCGTCATCAGAAGAGGCAACCAGGGGCCGGTTCGCGGGTCCGTCAGAAGAAAGAAGAGGTGCTGCGCGGCGTCGGATGCGTAGGCAAAGACCGTTGCCACGACGCCGATGGCAAGCGCGCCGCACCAAAACACCAACCGCATGCGCCACATGCGCCGCGAGGCCAGAAGCGCCCGCGAGCGCCGCACCATCCCCTTGCGCCAGCCCAGCCAGAACACGGCCCTGCCTTACCCCTTGTCGCCTCGGCTCAAGTCAGTGAACCAGATCCACCGCCTTGTAGTAAGCCAGCGTTGCGGAAACATAGAGCCGGCGCAAGCCGTGCAGCGGTATGGGCGCGATGGCGGTGACGGGGAGCGGCAATGCGGCAGGGTCGCCGGTCCGCACGTAATCGGCGATCCACTCTCCCATCTTGCTCTGCAGCCCGACGCCGCGGCCCTGGCAACCGAGCTGGAACAACAGGCCCTTCTCCGGCTCGTGCAGGTGCGGCAGGAAATCCTGCGTGATGGCGACGCGGCCGCCCCAGCGGTACTGGATCGGCTGGTCGGCCAGAATGGGATAGGCAATGCGGATCATCCGCTCCACATGGGCGAAATCGTCCGGCCCGGATGGCTCGGCGAAGGTGCCGCGCCCACCCATGACGAAACGTCCCTCGCGGTCGCGCCGGAAATAAGACAGCAGCTTGCGCGTATCCGAGGCGACGACACCGCCCTTCAGCACCGCCTTGTCGAGATTGCCGGACAAAGGCGCCGTGGCCACCTGGAAACTGTTGGCCGCGATGACGGTACGCGACAGGCGCGGCCAAAGCGTATCCGTATAGGCATTGGTGCAGACGACGACACGCTCGGCGGTGACGCTCGGCCCCGCCTGCGTCGCGACGACCCATCGGCCGGATCGGTTTTCGAGTGCACTCGCCTTGGTGTGGGTGGCGATGGCCGCCCCCAGGCCGAGTGCGGCGCGCGCTAGCCCCCGTGTATAGGACAGCGGCTGTACGCTGCCTCCGCGACGATCGATCCAGCCTGCGTGATAGCGCCTGGTGCCGAGAAGCGCGGCAACTTCCTCGCGACTTAGCGCGGCCACGTCCGCGCCGAGCGCGCGCCATTGCCGGCATCGGTCCAGCGCGCCGGCTTCGGCGGCTTTGGAATGTGCCGGCTGCACCCAGCCTGCCCGCGTGTCGTCGCAATCGATCCCGAATTCGTCGATGAGCTCGAACACCTTGGCTGCGGTCGATCCGAATGCCAGTGCGGCCCTTCGTCCGGCCTCCGGGCCGAACATCGTCTCCAACTGGTCGGGATCGTACTTGATGCCGGGGATGACCTGGCCACCACTGCGACCGGACGCGCCGAAGCCGATATCGCCTGCCTCCAGAACCTGCACGCTGCGCCCGGCCTTTGCCAGATGGATTGCAGTGGACAGGCCAGCGTATCCACCGCCGATGACGCAGACGTCCACCGAAATGTCCGCCTGAAGCGGCAGGGTCGGCGGGGCGGCCGTGGCTGTCGCCGCCCAAAGCGATGCGGGAAGTCGAAGTTCGGTCACGAGTTCACCTGCTACTTGTCCAGCACGCGGCGAAGGAAATCGCGCGTGCGCTCATGCTGCGGATCGGTCAGCACCCGGCTGGCCGGCCCCTCTTCCACGATCAGCCCGCCGTCCATGAACAGGACGCGGTCACCGACCTCCCGCGCGAAAGCCATTTCATGCGTCACGACCAGCATGGTCATGCCCTCGTCCGCCAGATCGCGCATGGCGGCCAGCACCTCGCCGACCAGTTCCGGGTCGAGCGCCGATGTCGGTTCGTCGAACAGGATGGCCTTCGGGCGCATGGCCAGCGACCGCGCGATGGCCACGCGCTGCTGCTGCCCGCCCGATAGGGCTGCAGGGTAGCTGTCTGCCTTGGCTGCAAGGCCCATGCGTTCCAAAAGGGCACGCCCATGCTCTTCCGCCGCCTTGCGGCTCTCGCCCTTCACATGGATCGGCCCTTCGGTGACGTTTTCCAGCGCCGTGCGATGCGGAAACAGGTTGAAGCGCTGGAAGACCATGGTCACGGATGTGCGGATCTCGCGGATGGACGGGGACTTGCGATCCACGGTTACGCCATCGACCGTGATCAGGCCGCTCTCGTAGCTTTCCAATCCGTTGATGCAGCGAAGCAGCGTGGACTTGCCGGATCCCGAAGCGCCGATCAGGCAGACCACCTCGCCTTGGCGGATCTCTCCGTCGATCCCTTTCAGAACCTCGATATTGCCGAACCGCTTGTGAATGTTCTGAAGCTGGATCATCGCGTGCCGAACCTCCGCTCGAGATAGGATGCCAGCACGATCAGCGGCACGGACAGGGCCAGATAAAGGAGCGCCACGAGCGTGTAGACGGTCATGTTGTCGAATGTGGCCGAAGCGACGAGCTTGCCCTTCATCGTCAGTTCGGCAACGGTGATGACGGATGCCTGCGACGTATCCTTGAGCAGCATGATCATCGTGTTGCCGTAGGGCGGCAGCACGGTGCGCAGGGCCTGCGGCAGCACCACCCGGCGCATCATCAGGGACCATTTCATGCCGATGGAATGCGCCGCTTCGATCTGGCCCTTGTCGATGGCCTCCAGCCCGGCCCGGAAGTTTTCGGCCATGTAGCAGGAATAGGCGATGCCAAGGCCGATGGCACCGGCCTGGAAGGCCGACAGGTCGATGCCGAATTCCGGCAGCACGAAGTAGATATAGAAGAGCTGCACCAGGATCGGGATGCCGCGAACGGTGTTGACCACCGTCTTGGAAATCAGCACCAGCGGCCAGATGCCCGAATAGCGCATCAGCGCCCAGACAAGCCCGAGCGCGGTGGAGATGACCAGCGCCGCGAGGGTCAGCGTGACGGTAATCGCCACGCCTTCCATCAGGATGGGCAGATACTGCCCGGAGTTCTGCCAGAACGCTCCCATCGCTCAGCGCCTTGCGGCCCGGGCGGCGATCACTTCAGGCCCCATTTGGCGGCAAGCTCGTCCACCGTGCCGTTTTCCTTGAGCTTGGCGAGTGCGCCGTCGATGCGCTCCAGAAGCGCCGTGTCGTCCTTGCGTACGCCAAGGCCCACCGATCCGGTCTGCTGGCTCTCGTAGTCGGCCATCTTCACCTCGGGAAAACGGCCCTGTGACATCTGGTAGGCCATGATGGGCTTATCGCCCATGCCGGCGGCGATCCGGCCGCGGTTCACCTCGTTCAGGATATCGGCGAGCGAGTCATAGACGCGGACCTCGCCGAAAACATCCATGGATTGCAGCCGATCCAGATAGGTGGTGCCCTGCTGGACTCCGATCACCTCGCCGCGCAGCTCTTCGAAGGTGGGAGAGATGCCGCCCTCGAAGCCGGCGGCCACCACGACGCCCTCGCCGTAGGGCATCACTTCCTGCGAAAAGTCGATCACTTCGCGACGGGCATCGGTGGCGATCATGGCGGCGGCGATGATGTCGATACGCCCGGACGTGAGCGAAGGGATCAGCGAGCCGAAATCCACCGGCTGCACGGTCACCTCGAAGCCCGCTTCCTCGCCCACCGCGCGAACGAGGTCCACCATCATGCCCTGGATCTCGTTGGTCTGGATGTCGAGGAAGGTGAAGGGAACGCCTGTCGGCGTGGACCCGACGGTCAGCGTCTCGGCGGCGGCCGGTTGCAGCGAGCCGATGGCGAGCATGGCTGCGCCTGCGAAGAATGCCTGCAGTTTCATGACTGGTTCCTTTGGCTGTGGTGAATTCCGCTATCGGCCCGTGCCGCCGGCACGGACGAAATGAAGCCGACCGTCTCGATCAGGCGGGGTGCAAGTTCCCGTTCCATGTCCGCCATGCTCCAGCGGCTGGTCGGGCAGGATATGTTCACGGCGCCGAGGCCGGCGCCGTCGGTGCCGACGATAGCGCAGGCGATGTTGAGGTCGCCGACGTAGAATTGCTCGGCGGCGGTGGCGAAGCCACGCTCGCGCGCGGCGTCGACAGCCTCCATAATTCGGTCAGGATCGGTTTCCGTGCTTGGCGTGAAGGCGCGCCGCAACGAACGCTCCACCATCTCCTGCGCCGCATCGCGCGGCAGGGTCGCCAGGTAGGCCCTGCCCGTGGCGCCGCAGTACATCGGAACCCGCATGCCCTGCGGCATGTGGATGAACGAGCGGCGGTTGGCTGTGAAGCGGCCCAGGAACACCATGTCCAGCGCATCCGGGCGCGACAGGTTTACCGTCTCTCCGCAATCATTGTTGAGATCCACAAGATGGGGCGTCGCCTGCGCGATCAGCGGATCGGCCGCCAGATAATAGGTGCCGAACTCCAGCGTGCGCGGCGTCAGTCGCCAGCGGCGCGCCGCATCGCGCCGCAGGAAGCCGAGAACCTCCAGCGTATGCGTGAACCGTTGCGCCGCGCTGCGGGTGATACCCGCCTTTTCGGCAATCTCCGCAAGGCCAAGGCTTTCATGTCCCTCGAAGGCGCGCAGCACCCCGAAACCGCGTTCCAGAGACTCGACAAAGAGGCGGTCCTTGTACTCCATCGCATCCCATATAATCGCTGTGCGATTTTTTGAATTGCAGAGCGATCATGCTGTCGCTATTTCGTGGCCCTGTCAAGTCGCCTGCGCAATTATGCGTCACGCTGAATTGACGGGCAGGATGTGAGGAGGGCTGGCGTCCGCTGATGGATGATGCCTATCCTCCGGGACTGGAACAGTCGAAGGCCATGCCGATGATGCGACCGGTTCTGCTTTCCGTGGCGGTGTTGCTGACGATGGCGACACAGGCCGTTGCCCAATCGAACGACGTGCCTTCGGTCGCTTCATCCTGCCTGGCAATGGCCTCGACGATGCCTCGGACCTTCAACGTCGCCTATACGCCGGTACGTACGGTCGAGGGCACGGTGCGCATCGCCTATGCCGGCCATTCTACCTACCGGATCGAAACGCCCGGCGGCGTCACCATCGCCACCGACTATTCGGGCTTCTACGGAAGCACGCCCCTGCCCCGCATCGTCACCATGAACAAGGCGCACAGGACGCATTACACCGAAACACCCGATCCCGGTATCGAGCACGTCCTGAGGGGCTGGGGCGAGTCCGGGCCGGCGCGCCACGGGCTTGCCGTGGACGATGTCGTCATACGCAACGTCACGACGGATATCCGCCGTTGGGGCGCCTCCGAACCGGATGCCAACTCCATCTTCATTTTCGAG
Organism: Aureimonas sp. OT7; assembly: GCF_014844055.1. Taxonomy (NCBI): domain Bacteria; kingdom Pseudomonadati; phylum Pseudomonadota; class Alphaproteobacteria; order Hyphomicrobiales; family Aurantimonadaceae; genus Aureimonas; species Aureimonas sp. OT7. Next base: position 1,060,002 of record NZ_CP062167.1, on the reverse strand, counting down.
GTCGCCGGCCTGTGCATCGGGCATCTCGGCCACCTTCACCACGAACTGACGAACGACCACTACGCCAGGATCGGCCGGTTGGACGTAGTCATGGTGCCGGTGGATGGGGGCCTCACCTCGTCGCTCGCCAACATGGAAGCGATCACGCGGCGGTTGTCGTCTTCCGTCGTGCTGCCGATGCACCGCAATGCCACGTCCCTGGATTCGTTTACGGGGCGCATGGGCGATGCCTTCGAGGTCCGGAGGCTCGACGGCGACACGCTGGACCTGTCCGTCCGGACGCTACCGGAGCGCCCCACAATATTCATTCCCGCAAGCCTGTGAGCCTTTGGCCTCCCAAACCGAAAGTGGCGGTCGTATAAGGGCGCAAAGGCCGGGAGGAAGCCCGGCCCACGATCCATTCCCGCTTGCGTTGCCCATGTCAGACAGTTTCACCCTTGCCGCCATCGCCATGGTCCGGACCGAGGTCCGCAAAAGCCGCTTCCTGGCAGCCGCCGGCCCCGTGCGGGACGAAAGCGAAGCCAAGGCCTTCATCGCCGCCCATTCAAATTTCTCGGCGACCCACAATTGCTCGGCATGGCGCATCGGGCAGGCTTATCGGTTCGACGATGACGGCGAGCCGGCCGGTACGGCGGGCAAGCCGATCCTGCAGGCCATCGACGGACAGGGCCTCGACAGGGTGGCTGTCGTCGTCACGCGCTGGTTCGGCGGCATATTGCTGGGCGGAGGCGGCCTCGTGCGGGCCTATGGGGGCGCTGCGGCACAATGCCTGCGCCAGGCGGAAAAGCTTCAATGCCTCGATCTGGCGGCGGCGCTCGTCGCCTGCGATTTCGGCGACCTCGCCATCCTGACCGCGCGGCTGGCCGCCATCCCGGGGCTGGAGACGACCGGCCAGGAATTCACCCCGCGCGGCGCCCTGATTGAGATTGCCATACCCGTGGCCGAGCGCGCCCGGGTGGAGCGGCTCGTGGCCGACGTCACAAGCGGTCGCGGCACCCTGACATGGCGCGATGATGCGGCAGCCTAGTTCAGGGACAGGTTCGCCCCGTCGATGATGGTCTTGTAGCGCGCGATCTCGGCCGCGATGAAGTCGGCGAAATCCTGCGGGGTGCCCGCCGCCGCCTCGGTGCGCTGGACGGCCAGCGCCTCGACGATGTCCGGCTGCGCCATCGCCGCGCGGATCGCCGCGTTCAGCCGCGCCACCGACGCTTCCGGCGTGCCGGCGGGCGCCAGAACGCCGAACCAGGTGGTCAGGTCGAACTCATCGAACCCCTCCTCCGCCATTGCCGGCACATCCGGCAGGAAGGAAGAGCGCGCCCTGGTCGTCACGGCCAGGGGGCGCAGCACGCCCGAATCGATATGGCTCGATGCGGACGACAGATTGTCGAACATGAAGCCGACCTCCCCCGACAGCACCGCCTGCAACGCCGCGGCCGAGCCCTGGTAGGGAACATGGGTCAGGTCGATACCGAGTTTCTGCGCGAAGAGCTCTCCGGCGAGATGGCCTGCGCTTCCGTTTGAGCCGGACGAATAGATGGCGAGCTCCGGCTCCTGCCGAAGGCGCGCGACGAACTCCTCCAGCGTGTCGATGCCGACCTCTTCACGCACCACCAGAACGTTGGGCGTCCGGCCGACGAGAGCGACGGGAGCGAAGTCCGACACGGGGTCGAACGGCATGTCGGGGAACAGGCTGACGTTGATACCGTGCGTCGACGTGGCGCCCATGAGCAGCGTGGCGCCGTCGGGCGCGCTTTCGGCCACGAAATCGGCGCCGATATTGCCGCCGGCCCCGGGCCTGTTGTCGACAAGGACCGTCTGCCCGAAGGCCGTCTCCAGGCGGCGCGCCAGAAGTCGGGCGGCGATGTCCAGCGTGCCGCCCGGCGGAAAGGGCACCACGAGCGTCAGGGTGCCGGTCGGAAACTCCGTGGCCATCGCGTGATGACCCGCCAGCCCAAACAACGCCAGTTGCGCCGCCGTCATCGCCAGCATCCCGCGGCGGCTTATCCATGCCTGAACCATGTCGTCCCTCCCGTTCGACAGCATCCCCTGTCGGCCGCCCGAATATCACAGGTTGCAATTTTCGGAAGCGTCTTATGGTGGGCCACGGCAGCTTGACAGGGTGCCCCCAACGGACACAGCTTGGCGGGACCGGTTCGGCGCTTCAGCGCCGGACAGGTCCTCTCGCAACGGCCCGCTCCGGATCATCGATGCACGCACCGTCTGCCACGCGCCCCGTCATCGGCCGCTCGCTTCTTTTCGTCGTCGGCGCTGTCCTTCTGCTTCTCGCGCATGCGGCCCATGTCGTTTCGGAAACCTCCGGCCTCTTCGTCGACCTTGCGGCGCTGTTTCTCATAGGCTCGGTCTTCGCGGCGGTCGAACATGCCGAAGTGCTTTCGCAGAAGATCGGGGAGCCGTTCGGCTCCGTGCTCCTGGCCGGTTGCGTAACGCTGATCGAGGTGTCGCTGATCGTATCGATCATGCTGTCGGCCAGCACCGACGGAAGCGAAATCGCGCGCGACACGGTCTTCGCGACCCTGATGATCGTCTTGAACGGCGTCGTCGGCCTGTGCCTCCTGACCGGCGGCATCCTGCACAAGGAGCAGGAGTTCCACACCACGGGGGCGGCAGCGGCGTTGTGCGTCCTGGGTACGCTCGCGACGCTGACCCTGATCCTGCCCAACTTCACGGTGGCGACGCCGGGTCCTTCCTATTCGACCATGCAGCTCGGTTTCGTGGCAGTGGTGTCGCTGACCTTGTACGGCCTGTTCCTGTTCGTCCAGACGGTCCGCCATCGCAACTACTTCACCGACGTGATCGCGGCCGAACCGCACGAGGCCCCAACCAATGGCCGGGCCTTTGCCAGCCTCGGCCTTCTGCTTCTGTCCCTCCTCATGATCATCCTCCTGGCAGAGGACCTGACGCCCGTCGTCAGCACGGTGGTGCTGTCGGCCGGCCTCAATTCGGAACTGATCGGCGTTCTCATCGCCGCGGTCGTCCTGCTTCCGGAAGGGACGACCGCCTTTCGTGCGGCGCGCGCCAACCGCATCCAGACGAGCCTCAATCTCGCGCTGGGGTCGGCACTCGCCAGCATCGGGCTGAGCATTCCCGCCGTGGCCCTCGTCTCCATCGTCACCGACAGGCCGATTACGTTGGGCCTGGAAAGCGATCATATCGTGCAGATCGTGCTGACCCTCATCATCGGCACGATCACCCTGGCGACCGGCCGCACCACGATCCTGCAGGGCGGCGTCCACCTGGTGATATTCTTCGTCTTCCTGTTCATGTCGGCGGCGCCGTAAGCGCTGCCGACGCCGGTTCCCTCAAGGCCCGGCGCAAGCCTCGGCCCTTGCAAGGCGGGGCTCTCCGACTTCGGTGCCATAGGCCCGAAACCCGTGCTCGTCCAGGATCAGGATCCGGTAGCACGGATTGCCGCCGGTCCACCAAGGGTCGGGCGCATCGAGATCAGTGATGAAACGATGCGCGCAGGACTGCCCGGAGCTGAAGGCGATGCCGCCGGCCGTCGTTCCTGCCAGGGGCACGTGGATATGGCCGAACACGATATGGCGGACCCCGCCCGCATGGGCGGCGAGGCGCGCCAGCAGGGCACCATCGTCATGCAGGCCGATATGCCGGAAATGCGCCAGCCCGTCATGCACCGGCGGATGATGGACGAAGACGGTGACCGGGCGGTTTCCCGCCCCGGCAAGCGCATCGTCGAGCCAGGCGAGCCGGTCGGCGCCATAGATGCCGCCGATCGTCCCGGCCTCATGGCTATCCAGGAACAGCAACCGGCCATGCGGTGTATCGATGCTCGACTGGACATAGCCGTCGACATCCAGGGGGTGGTCGGGGAAGGCGTCGACGAAGGCCGGTCGCCGATCGTGGTTGCCGAGCATCAGGCGGATGGGGAACGGCACTGACGACAGGATCTCGCGCAGGAGGGCGTAGGCCTCCGGGTCGCCGTCGTTGCAGAGGTCTCCGGTTATGACCAGAAGGTCGGCATCGGCATGGCGCGCCAGGACGTCGTCCAGCGTGCGGCGCAGCTGCAGTTCCGGGTCCACCCCGTTGACGAGGTTGCCGGGCGGCACGAGATGCGTGTCGGTAATCTGGATGATCTTCAAGGTATCGTCTTTCCGAATGGGGCGCGGCGGCATGGCCGCGCGCGCCCGTCCCGGTTCCCGGGTCACTTCATCAGGGCGTTCGTCTGCGCGACGATCTCCTTCAGGCCGTCTTCCGGCGTCACCTCGCCGCGCATGACGGTGCCGATGATGTCGCGTTGCGTGCGCCAGATGCGCACGGAGTCACCGCCCGGATACCCGGCCCAGGGCAGCGAGCGGTCGGCCTGCAGCGACGCCGTTTCGACATTGGGGTTCTTGGCATAATAGGGCGCAAGGTAATCCGGACCGGTCGCGCGCTTGTTGGTCGGCAGGTAGCCGGTGATGCGCACGATCTGGTTCTGCGCCTCGGCACCGGTGATCCACTTCAGGTATTTCCACGCAGCCTGCTGGAGCGCAGGGTCCTGCGTCAGGATGACGGCCGAGTTGCCACCGGTCGGCACGCCGCCAGTCTCCTTGTTCTCCAGCGGGAAGGTGGCGGTGGTCAGCTCGAACCGCTCGCCCACCAGCCCCTCGATGGTCTGGACATGGGCGGGGGTGGAAAAGATGAAGCCCGTCAATCCGGCCCCGAACTGCTGGCGGGACTGATCCCAGTCCAGCATCTCCTGGCCGCCTTCCGTCACGAAGCGGCGCACCAGCTTCATGGCGTTCAATCCCGTTTCGCCGTCGAACGCGACGGTGCCGGTCTGTGCGTCGACAAGCGTGCCGCCCTGCTGGAAGATCAGCGCCTGCCACAGCCAGTCGTCCGGCCAGCCGCCGATATCGTATCCCATACCGGCATAGCGCGGGTCGAGCGCGTCGATCTTCGCGGCCAGGTCGATGAGGCCATCGAACGTGTCGGGCATGTTGTCCGGGTCGCCGCCCGCCTGCCGCACCAGGTCGGCGTTGACATAGACGATGGGGGAGGAAGCGTTGACCGGGAGGCCGTATTGCTTGCCGTCGATCTGGCCGAGCGCCGCCATCTTGGGCGTATAGTTCTCATCCAGGAACGCCTGTCCGCCCTCCGCCTCGATAAAGGGCGCCAGATCGGTGATCTGCGAGCGGGGCGCCAGGGCGCCGACGAGCTCGGCCGTCAGGTTGTAGCCGGAGAAGTAGACGTCCGGCAGGTTACCGGTGACGGCGGCCCGCAGCACCTGCTGCTGACCCTCGTTGTACCCGGCAGCGGGCGCCAGGAAGTTGATCTTGATGTCCGGGTTCGCCGCCATGAACTGGTCGGCCAGCGGCTGGTGGAATTTGGTGAAGCCGGGCAGGTTGTAGAGAACCTGCAACTCCACGGGCTCGGCGCGAGCGATGCCCGGAAGCGTCAGGCCAAGCGCCAGCGCGCCGGCCACGATGCGGGTGGGAAGCGACATGTCGATATCTCCTGTCGATAGGTCGGACGGCTTTTTCCCGCCGTCCGGTTACTTGACGCCGGTCATGGTGATTCCGGCGATGAAGTGCCGCCGCGCCATCAGGAAGCAGACGACCATGGGGGCGGTGATCAGAGTGGCGCCGGCCATCAGCGCGCCGTAGTTGGCTCCGGACTCGACATCCGAGAAAAACAGCATGCCCAGCGGCGGCGGCGCGAGATTGGTGTCCGATACGACGATCATCGGCCAGTAGAGGTCGTTCCAGTGCGCAACGACCGAAAACACCGAGAAGGCCGCAAGCGACGGCAGCGCACCGCGCAGCACGAGCCGCCAGCAGATCTCCATTTCGGAGAAGCCGTCCATCCTGGCCGCTTCGATGATCTCGTCCGGGTAGCTGCGGAACGCCTGGCGAAACAGGAAGATGGCGAAAACCGACAGGAAGAAGGGCAGCATCATCGCGAAATAGCTGTTCAGCATCTGCGTCATGGCCAGGCCGACGAAGAGCGGCAGCGCCAGCGCCTGCATCGGGATGCACAGGGCGGCGATGACCAGCGTCATCAAAAGCCGCCTTCCCGGAAATGGAAGCTTTGCCAGCGCATAGGCAGCCGGCACCGCCGTCAGCACCTGCACCGCAAGAATGCCGATGCAGACGATGGCACCATTGAGCATGAAGCGCCCCATCGGCACCTGCCCGGCGGCACGCGCATAATTGTCGACGGCATCGGACGGCGAGATGGACGGCCACAACGAGACATCGAATATCTCGGCCGGCGAGCGCAGCGAGGTCAGGACCATCCAGTAGAAGGGCAGAAGCATGGCCGCTGCGCCGACAGCCAGGGCGAGAAAGCGAAAGAACTGGCCGGAGCGGGTCATCGGTAGTGCACCTTCCGGTCCATCGAGATCGTCTGGCCGATGGACAGCACGAGCACCAGTGCCAGGAAGATCAGCGTCAGCGCCGCGGCATAGCCGGTGTTGGCGTATTCGAAGCCTTCGAGATACAGCGCGTAGAGCACCGTTTCCGAGCCCGAACGCCCCTTCGTCAGCACCGCGACGGTTTCGAACACCTTGAGCGCCGATATGGAGGTGGTGACCACGACGAACATCGTGATCGGCCCCAGCATCGGCCATGTCACCGTCAGGAACCGGTCGATCGGGCTTTTCGCGCCGTCCAGCCGTGCGGCCTCGTAGAGATCCTGCGGAATGTTCGTCAGCCCCGCCAGGAACAGCACCATGTTGAACCCGAGCACCTGCCAGATGCCGATCAGCGCCAGGGTCGGGATCAGCAGGACGGGATTGGACAGGAAGTAGACGGGGTCGAGGCCCAGCGACCTGATTGCCGCGTTGACCGGCCCGAGCGATGGGTGCAGCAGGAACTGCCATACCGTCGCCATGGCGACGAGGGTGGCCGTGACGGGCAGGAAATAGGCGACCTCCCAGAAAGGCCGGCTGCGTTTGGTTCCGTCCACCAGCAGCGCCGCCCCGAGGCCGAGACCGACTCCGAAGGGGATGACGATCAAGGCATAGAGAAGCGTGTTGCCCATGGCCCGTATGAAGACGGGATCGGAAAAGGCGGCCGCGAAGTTGTCAAGGCCGACGAAGCCGAAGGTCAGTGCACCCAGCTGATAATCGGTGACGGAAAAGGCGCCCAACGCCGCCATCGGCAGGATATAGATGCCCAGCAGAAGAAGCATCGCGGGCGCGGCGAAGGCCAGCCCGACCCAGCGGCGACGCGCCGGACGACGGGCCGCGGTGGCGGGTGCGGCGGCACCGGACAGGGCGATGTCGGCGGCGCTCATGCGGCCACCTTCTCGCGCGTCCGGGCTTCCAGCCGCCGGCCGGAAGCATCGAAAAGGTGGACACGCCGCCGGTCGAACGCGATCCAGGCGGTACCGTCGCCATCCATGGGCAGGCTGTCACCGACACGCGTACGCATGGTGATCTCGGCACCGTCTTCCACGAGCAGCGTCAGATAGCGGTCCGCCCCATGGATTTCGCTGCGGATCACCCGCGCCGGCATGCCATCGGTGGCAAAGCGCACGTCTTCCGGCCGGATGCAGAGGGTGCAGGAGCCGCGCGCTTCCTCGCAGGCAATACCGAGCCTGTAGCCGAACACGCCGATCTGCCCGCCGGTGTCGACGGTCGCCGGAACGGCATTGATGGTGGGTGTGCCGATGAAGCGGGCGACGGCAAGGCTGTCGGGACGTTCGTACAGCTCGGCCGGCGTGCCCAGCTGCAGGATCCGCCCGCCTTCCATGAGCGCAATGCGATCGGACATGGTCATCGCTTCGGTCTGGTCGTGCGTGACGTAGATGAAGGTCGCGCCGAGACGCCGGTGCAGCCCTGCGAGCTCGTCGCGCATATGGGCGCGCAGCTTGGCGTCGAGGTTCGACAACGGCTCGTCCATCAGGAAAGCGGCCGGCTGGCGCACCAGCGCTCGGGCCAGGGCGACGCGCTGCCGCTGGCCGCCCGAAAGCTGGGCTGGCCGCCGGTCCAGAAGAGGCTCGATCCGCAGCGTCCGGGCGGCTTCCTCCACTTCGGCGTCGATGGCGCGCATTGCGGCGCGGCGGCCCGGCGCAAGACGGCCGGCAAGCGGCAGGCGCGCGAAGGCCGACAGTCGCCGCATGCGCAGCGGCGTCGCGATGTTCTGCCGGACCGTCATGTGCGGATACAGCGCATAGGACTGGAACACCATGGCCAGGTTGCGGTCGCTCGGATCGCGGTCGGTCACCGTTTCGCCGCCGATGGCGACGGACCCGCTGTCCGGCGCTTCCAGCCCCGCGATCAGCCGCAGAAGGGTCGATTTTCCGCAGCCCGACATGCCGACCAGCGACAGGAACTCGCCGGCACGCACGCTGAGGTCGATGCCCTTCAGCACCTCTTCCGAGCCGAACCGCTTGCCGATCCCGACAAGCTCCACCGATTGCGCCGACATGCCTTGCTCCTAACCTTTGGTGGAGCCATATCGGCCGGTTCCATGACGGGCGCATGAAGCTATTGCGGCGGTTCCATGAAAGGCGGTTGCAGTCCCGGCTATTGGTGAGAGCGCTCCCGCGTCGGATCGAAGCCCAGAAGACGCAAGGCGTTCAACGTCACCAGCACGGTGGCGCCGGTATCCGCCAGGATGGCGATCCATAGGCCGGTGATGCCCAGGACGGACGTCACCAGGAATACGGCCTTCAATCCCAGCGCGATGGCCACGTTCTGGTGGATGTTGCCCATGGTGGCGCGCGCCAGCCGGATAAGCGCCGGCACATCCACCACCCTGTCGCGCAGGATCGCCGCGTCGGCCGTTTCCAGTGCCACGTCCGTGCCTGACCCCATCGCAACGCCGACGGCCGCCTGCTTGAGGGCCGGCGCGTCGTTGATGCCGTCGCCGATCATCATGACGCCGCCTTGTGCGCCGATCTCGCGCACCGTCGCCAGCTTGTCCTCCGGCATCATTCCGGCCTTGAAGTCCACGCCGAGGCCGCCGGCGACCGCCTTGGCGGTACGGGGGTTGTCGCCGGTCAGCATCACCGCGCCGACGCCCATCCTCTGCAACTGGCCGATGGCATCCCGCGCGTCCTCGCGCGCCTCGTCGCGCAAGGCCAGGATGCCCAGCGGACGCCCCTCCCGGTAGACGGCGACGACCGTCTTGCCTTCGGTTTCCATCGTCTCGGCCAGCTCTGCGCCTTCGGCATCGATGCCGCCTTCGGTCGCGGCATGGCGCGGCGAGGCGACGACGGCGCGCGCACCGTCGACCATCGCCTCGGCGCCCTTGCCCGGCATGGCCCGTGCGTTGGCGGCGGACATCGCCGCGACGTCGTCGGCGCCCGCGCGCTTCAGCACCGCCCGTGCCAGCGGATGGCTCGAGCCGGCTTCGACCGCGGCCGCGACGGCCAGAAGCTCGGCCGCCTCCACCCCGGCGGCGGGGCGGACGTCCACCACCTCCGGCCTGCCATGCGTGAGGGTGCCCGTCTTGTCGAAGGCCACCATTCGCACCGCCGAGGTTGCCTCGATGACCGCGCCGCCCTTCATCAGAAGGCCCTTGCGCGCCCCGGCCGACAGCGACGAGGCGATGGATGCGGGCACGGAAATGACCAGGGCGCAGGGGCAGCCGATCAGAAGCAGGGCAAGCCCGCGATAGACCCAAATGTCCCAGTCCGCACCGGAAGCCAGCGGCGGAACCAGCACGACCAAAGCGGCGAGCGCCACGATGGCCGGCATGTACCAGCGGCTGAACCGGTCAATGAAGCGCTCGGTGGGCGCCCGCGCCTCTTCCGCGTCCTCCACCAGGCGGATGATGCGGGCAATGGTGTTGTCGGACGGCTCCTTCGTCACCGTGACGCGCAGGACCGCCTCGGTATTGATGGAACCGGCAAAAACGGCTTCCCCCGGCCCCTTCGTCAGCGGCACGCTTTCGCCCGTCACCGGGCTCTCGTCGATGCCGCTCGTGCCATCGGCGATCTCGCCGTCGGCGGGGATCCGGTCGCCGGGACGCACCAGCACCGTCTGGCCGATGCGCAGGGTGTCGGCCGCCACCTCACGCGTGGTGCCGCCAACGTCCAGAAGAGCCGTCTTGGGCACAAGGTCGGCCAGCGCCCGGATGCCGTCCCGCGCCTTGCCGGCCGCGACGCCCTCCAGCACTTCGCCGACCGCGAAGAGAAATACGACGAGCGCGGCTTCCTCGGCCGCGCCGATCCACAAGGCGCCGACCACCGCGATGGTCATGAGGCTTTCGATGGTGAAGGGCTGGCCCATACGCGCCGCCGCGAAGGCGCGGCGCGCGACGGGCGCCACCCCGATCAGACACGCCGCCAGGAACGCCCAGTAGCCGTAGCTGGCGCCCACAAGCATCTCGATAGCCCAGGCGCAGGCCAGCAAAGCCCCCGTCAGCAGAACGAGGCGGCCTTTCGCGGTCTGGAACCAGCGCCTGCCCCGTTCGGCGGGGTCATCATGGACGTGCCTGCCATGCACGGCATCCCCCGCCGCGTGGTCATGATCGTGGTGATGGCCTGCCGCGTCGGCGGCGGCATGGCCACCGCAACACGCCCCGGCGTCGCCTTGCTTTTCATGGTCCTGGACGGCCCCGCTGTCGCGCGGGGTGATGCCGTAGCCGAGCCGGCGGACCGCATTTTCCACATCGGCATCCGTGCCGACGCCGGGAAGGAGATCGAGCGAGAGACGCTCGCTCATCAGACCGACCCTGACTTCGGAGACGCCCGGCAGCCGGCCGAGCGCATTCTGGACCTTGGTCGCGCAGGAAGCGCAGTCCATCCCCGTGATCGTCCATTCCCGCCGTTGCACGCTATCGTCTCTCATCGAACCCGTCCCGAATGCAGGGGCCGCAACGCACGCGGCCATCATGATCCGGGAGTTTGCTTCCTATAGCGACTAGAGGAGCAAGCGAAAAATCATCGGGCCTGGCGGATGGACGGTTGCCGGTCGGTAAGCCGGCTCACGCCGGCGGCCAGGTCCGTATGGTCATCTCCACCACCTGGCGCAGGTCTTCCTTGCTGGCGCCGCTGGCCGCCTGGACCGCGATGCCGTTGGCGACCGTCATGACGTATCGCGCAAGACCCTCGGGATCGGCGCTGTCAGGCAGGTCGCCCGCGGCTTTCCACTCCTGCATGCGGCGGCAGAGCGCGGCTTCGCTTTCGGCGCGCCGGTCGCACAGCTCCCGCCGGATGGTTTCGCTGGCCTCGCTGCAGACGAGTGCGCCCTGCACCATCAGGCAGCCCTTGGGCTTGTCATCCTCGGCGCCGACACCGGCGAAGCCGAGCAGAAGCATCTCGATCGCACGGCGCGAGGTGGGCTCGTTCAAGGCATCGCAGGCGGTATCCGAACGGCGCGACGCGTAGCGATCCAGCGCCTTGCGGAACAATTCCTCCTTGTTGCCGAACACGGCGTACAGGCTTGGCTTGGCGATGCCCATCGCTTCCGTCAGGTCTGACAGCGAAGTCCCTTCATAGCCCTGGCGCCAGAACAGCTCCATCGCCCTGTCGAGGGCCACATCGGGATCGAATTCCCGCGGACGGCCGACTCCCATCGCATTATTCCTTTCCTGCCTGCCAAGCCGATGTCGTCAAATTTTATACCTATCGGTAAATTAGTCCGTTGACACTTCGGTTCCAAGCCCCTAACTCATTTCTTACCGATCGGTAATCAACATTCTCACCGGTGCCCGGCCTCGTCTTCCGGGCATGGACCGCTGGCGCTTGGCGTCAGCCGGCCGACACTCGTCTTCACTCCATTATCAGGAAAACGCCATGTCCAGCATCCGCAGAATTGTGAACTGGGTTGTCGGCATTTTCGCCACGCTCGCAACGCTGGCTTTCTTCATCGTCCTGCTCGGCATCGGATTCGTCGGGCGCAACGCCGGGGCGGATACGCTGCAAGCAGAGCAGGCTGTGGCCGTGCCGGCCTCCGTGGCTCGCGTCGAGCGCCGGCCGGTAAAACTCTGGACACGCTATTCGGGAAGGCTCGAAGCCGTCGAACGGGTCGAAATCCGCTCCCGCGTCGAGGGTGCCGTCGAGGCCGCCCATTTCCGCGAGGGCAGCCTTGTGGAAAAGGGCGCGCCGCTTCTCACCATCGATCCGGCACCCTACCAGGCCGCGGTCTCACGCGCGCAATCCGAGCTCGAGGCCGCCAAGGCGCGGCTTGCCTATGCCCGCGGCGAACTGCAGCGCGGCGCGCAGCTTCAAGGCAACCGCACGATCGCCATTTCGGAATACGAGCGGCGCGTCCAGGCGAGCCTGGAGGCCGAGGCGCAACTGGCCTCGGCGGAGGCAACGCTGCGCAGCGCGCGGCTCGACCTTGCCTATACGAACATTCGCGCACCGGTTTCCGGGCGTATCGGACGGCTGGAGGTGACGACGGGCAACCTCGTGTCAGCAGGCGCCGGCTCGCCGGTTCTGGCGCGCATGGTTTCCGTCGATCCGATCTATGCCAGCTTCGATGCGGACGAGGCGACGGTCGACCATCTTCTCTCGGCCCCCGGCGCGCTGGAGCGCGTGCCGGTGGAAATGGACCTGGCGGGCGGCGCCACGGTCGAGGGTCATATCCAGCTGATCGACCCGAGCGTCGATCCGGCCAACGGTACGGTGGGTATCCGCGTGGCGTTCTCCAACGCGGACGGCGCGCTACTGCCGGGCCAGTTCGCCAGGATCCGCCTGGGCGAAGCGAACGCGGCGCCGGCCATACTGGTGGCCGAACGCGCCGTCGGCACCGACCAGGACAAGCGCTACGTGCTGGTGGTCGGTGAAAACGACATGGTGGAATACCGCAGCGTCAAGCTCGGCCGCGCCTCGGGCGACATGCGGGTCGTGGAAAGCGGACTCTCGGAGAACGAGCGGATCGTCGTCAACGGCCTGCAACGCCTGCGCCCCGGCGCCCGCGTCGAGCCGCAGATGGTGTCGATGGAAACGGGGCAGCCGCTGTCCACCCGGACGGCCGAGGCGGAACCCGCAAACGGACGAACCCAGCCATGAACATCTCGCGATTCTTCATCGACCGGCCGGTCTTTGCCGGTGTCCTGTCCTTCCTGATCTTTCTGGGCGGGCTCCTGTCCATCTTCGCCCTGCCGATCAGCGAATACCCGGACGTCGTGCCACCCTCTATCGTGGTGCGCGCCACCTATCCGGGCGCCAACCCGGCGGTGATCGCCGAGACGGTGGCGACCCCGCTGGAAGAGCAGGTCAACGGCGTCGAAGACATGCTCTACATGTCCAGCCAGACGACGACGGACGGCGTCATGCAGCTGACCGTCACCTTCCGCATCGGCACCGACCCGGACCAGGCGCAGCAGCTCGTGCAGAACCGCGTCGCCCAGGCCGAACCGCGCCTGCCCGAGGAGGTGCGCCGCCTCGGCGTCACCGTCATCAAATCATCTCCCGACCTGATGCTCGTGGTGCACCTGACCTCGCCCAACGGGCGCTATGACCTGACCTACCTTCGCAACTACGCCCTTATCAACGTGCGCGACCGGTTGGCGCGCGTGGAGGGCATGGGGCAGGTGCAACTGTTCGGCTCCGGCGATTATTCCATGCGCATCTGGCTCGATCCGGAGAAGACGGCGGCGCGCGGCCTGTCGGCCAGCGACGTGGTGCAAGCCGTACGGGAGCAGAACATTCAGGCGGCCGCCGGCGTCATCGGCGCGTCGCCCAGCGTGCCGGGCGTCGAATTCCAGCTTTCGGTCAACGCGCAGGGCCGACTGAAGGATGTCGAGGAATTTTCCAATATCATCGTGCGCACGGACCCGGAAACAGGCGCGCTGACGCGCATCCGCGACATCGGCCGGGTGGAGCTCGGCGCCAGCGACTATGCGCTGCGCTCGCTTCTGTCCAACGAGCCGGCCGTCGCCATACCGGTCTTCCAGGCTCCCGGCTCCAACGCGATCGCCATCGCGGACGAGGTCCGCTCCATCATGGCCGAGATCAAGCAGACCATGCCCGAGGGCATCGACTACGAGATCGTCTACGATACGACGCAGTTCGTGCGGGCATCCATCGAGGCGGTCGTCGATACGTTGCTGGAAGCGATTCTCCTGGTCGTGCTGGTGGTCATCGTCTTCCTGCAGACCTGGCGCGCCTCGATCATTCCCCTCCTGGCCGTGCCCGTATCGATCGTCGGCACCTTCGCGGTCATGTATTTCCTGGGATTCTCGATCAACGCGCTGAGCCTGTTCGGCCTCGTGCTGGCCATCGGCATCGTCGTCGACGACGCCATCGTGGTGGTTGAGAACGTCGAGCGCAACATCGAGAACGGCCTTGCTCCACGCGAGGCCACCTACAAGGCCATGAGCGAGGTGTCGGGCCCGATCATCGCCATCGCACTGGTGCTGGTGGCCGTCTTCGTGCCGCTGGCTTTCATTTCTGGCCTCACGGGGCAGTTCTACCGGCAGTTCGCGCTGACGCTCGCCATCTCCACCGTCATCTCGGCCTTCAACTCGCTGACATTGTCTCCCGCGCTGGCGGCGTTGCTGCTGCGCGGTCACGACGCCCCGAAGGATCGCCTCACGCGGTTCCTGGACCGGACTCTCGGCTGGTTCTTTCGCGGCTTCAACCGCTTCTTCGGGGCAAGTTCCAGGCGCTACGGCAACGGGGTGGGCGGCGTCATTTCCCGCAAGGGCATCACGCTGGGGCTCTACGTCCTGATGGTGGCCATGACCGCGGTGCTGTTCAACTCCGTGCCCGGCGGCTTCGTTCCGGCGCAGGACAAGCAGTATCTCGTCGGGTTCGCGCAGCTACCCGATGGCGCCTCGCTCGACCGGACGGAAGAGGTGGTGCGCGCCATGGGCGACATCGCGCTGGAGACGCCGGGCGTGGAAAGCACCATCGCCTTCCCCGGCCTGTCGATCAATGGCTTCACCAACTCGTCCAATGCCGGCGTGGTGTTCCTGGCCCTCGACCCGTTCGAGGACAGGAAGACGGCAGAGCTTTCGGCCGGCGCCATCGCGCAGAACCTCAACGGCCGCTTCGCCGGGATCGAAGAGGCCTTCACGGCCATCTTCCCGCCGCCGCCGGTGCAGGGGCTCGGCACGATCGGCGGCTTCAAGCTGCAGATCGAGGATCGGGCCGGCAACGGCTTCCAGGCCCTCGACGATACGGTAAAGGCGTTTCTGGCAGGGGCGCAGCAGGCGCCTGAACTCGTCGGCCTCTTCACCGGGTACGGCATCGACGTGCCGCAGCTTTTCGCCGATGTGGACAGGGCCCGCGCCCGCCAGCTGGACGTCCCCATCACCGAGATCTTCAACACGCTGCAGATCTATCTCGGCTCGCTCTACGTCAACGACTTCAACCAGTTCGGCCGGACCTATTCGGTCCGTGTCCAGGCCGACGCACCCTATCGCGCGCGGGCCGAGGACATTGGCGCCCTGAAGGTGCGGTCCAACACCGGCGAGATGATCCCGCTGTCGGCCCTGATGAATGTCGAGCTGGTGTCCGGGCCGGAGCGCGCCTTGCGCTACAACGGTTTCCTGTCGGCCGACGTCAACGGCAACGCCGCGCCCGGCTATTCGAGCGGACAGGCGCAAGAGGCGGTGGAACGCATCGCGGCGGAAACGCTGCCGCCCGGCTTCTCCTTCGAATGGACGGAGCTGACCTACCAGGAGATCATCGCCGGCAATTCGGGTGTGATCATTTTCCCGCTCGCGCTTCTCCTGGTCTTCCTGGTTCTGGCCGCCCAGTACGAAAGCCTGACCCTGCCGATAGCGATCCTGCTGATCGTGCCGGCCGGGCTGTTCTCGGCGCTCGCCGGCATCTGGCTCACCGGGGGCGACAACAATATCTTCACGCAGATCGGCCTGATCGTGCTTGTCGGATTATCGGCCAAGAACGCCATCCTGATCGTGGAGTTCGCCCGCGAGCTGGAGGCCGAGGGGCGCAGCGCCAGAGACGCCGCCATAGAGGCGGCGCGGCTGCGGCTGCGGCCGATCCTGATGACGTCGCTGGCCTTCATCATGGGCGTGCTGCCGCTCGTCCTTTCGACGGGAGCCGGCGCGGAGATGCGCTCGGCCATGGGCATCGCCGTCTTCGCCGGTATGATCGGCGTCACGTTGATCGGCCTGTTCCTGACGCCGGTCTTCTACGTCCTGGTGCGCCGGCTTGCGCCGACGCGCCGCAAGGCTATGCCGGCCGCTGCGCCACTGACGGGTGAGTCAGTGCCGTCATGACGCCGCGAAGCTCCGCAAGGCCCTTCAGCCGCCCGATGATCGGGTAGCCGGGCTGCCCATCGCGGCCGAGATCGTCGACGATGTCCTGTCCATGATCCGGCCGCATGGGTATCTGGTGGTCCGCCCGGCCCTCGGCCCTGCGGCGCGCCTCTTCCGCCACGATCTCGGCGATCAGGGCCACCATGTCGGTGCCCCCGCCGAGATGCTCCGCTTCATGGAAGGATGCCGGCATGCCCGGCGTTTCCAGCGTCACGTTGCGCAGATGCAAGAAATGCACGCGCGGCGCAAAGCGCCGCATGATCGCCGGGATGTCGTTGTCGGGCCGCGCCCCGAGCGAGCCCGAGCAGAGCGTCATGCCGCTGGCCGGACTGTCCACCGCACCGAGGATGACGGCGTAGTCGTCGGCCGTCGACATGATGCGCGGCAGGCCCAGCAGCGGGAAAGGCGGGTCGTCGGGATGGCAGCAGAGCCGCATCCCCAGCCTTTCGGCCACCGGCGTCACCTCTTCCAGGAAGGCAATGAAGTTCGCCCGCAAGGCGTCCGCGCCGATGGAATCGTACTCGGCAAGGTGCTGCCTCACCTCCTGCGTGGTCATGCTTTCGGTGGAGCCGGGCAGACCGGCCGTGACATTGGCGGCCAGTTGACGCTTGCGCTCTTCGCTCATCCCCGCGAAACGCTCACCGGCCGCCTCGGCGACCTCGGGCCCGAAGCTTTCGGCAGCGCCGGCCCGCTGCAGGATGTGAATATCGAACGCGGCGAAATCGACATGGTCGAAGCGCATGGTCGTGCCGCCATGGCTCACGCGGAAGGCGAGGTCCGTGCGCGTCCAGTCCAGCACGGGCATGAAATTGTAGCAGATGGTCTGTAGCCCGGCAGCCGCGAGGTTTTCGAGGCTCACCTTGTAGTTCGCGATGTGGGCGCGCCAGTCGCCCTTCTGCTTCTTTATGGCTTCCGATACGGGCAGGCTCTCGACGATTTCCCAGGACAGGCCGGAAGCGCTGCCATCCTTCATCCGGGAAATTTCGCCCTGCCGCTTGCGGATTTCCTCATCGGTCCAGACCGCACCGGTCGACACGTGGTGCAAGGCACTGACGACTCCCTCCACGCCAGCCTGCCGCATGTCGTCGACCGAGGTCAGATCGTGCGGACCGAACCATCGCCAAGTCTGCCTCATCGGGCACTCTCCCATGTTCACCGGCCCCGGCAGGGACCGAACGAAGCGATTCTTAGACTAGAGTTGACTAGTATGGAAGTATGGAGACAATAGGAGCGAGGACGAGGAGGATTCGCGTGGGAGCAGGATCGGAGCGATCGGCCGTCGAGCTCGACGCCGACACCGCCATTGCGCCGCAGCTCTACGAAAGCTTGCGGGGACGGATCGTGCGCGCCGAGCTGCGTCCCGGCGAGATCATCTCCGAAACCGAGATCGCACGCGCCTACTCCGTGTCGCGGCAGCCCGTGCGCGAAGCCTTCATCAAGCTTGCCGAGGCAGGGCTTGTCAGGGTTCGGCCGCAACGGGGCACGATGGTCAGTCCAATAACGGCGGAGGCGGTCACCGAGGCGCGCTTCGTACGCGAGGCGATCGAGTCCGATGTCGTACGCGCGGCGGCCGCCCGTGCCGACGGCAACGACGCCCGCCGGCTGCTGGCCCAGATCGACGACCAGAAGCGTGTCGCCGAGGACGACGTCGCCGCCTTCATGAAACTCGACGAGCTGTTCCACCGCACGCTGGCAGAGATTGCCGGCGTGCCCTTCGCCTGGCGCGTGGTGGAAGACGTCAAGGCGCAGATGGACCGCATCCGCTACCTCAGCGTCGAGGAGATGCATGTGCGCCGGCTGATCGCCCAGCACGAAACCATAGCGCGAGCCATCGAGGCGGCCGACGCCGCCGCCGCGGAGGAGGCCATGCGCGGGCACCTGCGCGAAATCCTGCGCTCGCTTCCGGATATCGCCGCGGCCCATCCCGACCTGTTCGGGAAGGGCGGCTGAACTTTCGAACGCATCTTCAGGGAGGATTTCATGACAACGGGTTTCAAGACGGGTATCGCGGGGCTGATCGTGGCGCTGGCGACAGGCACGGGCGCATTGGCGCAGGATCTGACGCTCAAGCTCGGCCATCTCGCCAATGAGCAGAACTCCTGGCACAAGGCGGCGCTTCGTTTCGGCGAGGAGGTCAAGGCGCGGACCGACGGGCGCATCGTCGTCGAAGTCTACCCGAACGACTCGCTCGGCCGCGAGATCGACCTGATCAACGGCATGCAGCTCGGCACGGTGGAGATGACCATCACCGGCGAGAGCCTGCAGAACTGGGCGCCGATGGCGGCCCTGCTGGCCCTGCCCTACGCCTACCAGACGCTGGAAGAAATGGACGCGGTCGCGTCCGGCGACATCGGCGACCAGATCGAGGCGCAGATCGTCGAGCGGGCCCAGGTACGCCCCCTCGCCTATTTTGCGCGCGGCCCGCGCAACCTGACCGCCAACCGGGCGATCACCACGCCGGACGAACTCCAGCGCATGCGCATGCGCGTGCCCAACGTGCCGCTGTTCGTGGATACGTGGACCGCGCTCGGTGCCTTGCCGACGCCCATGGCCTTCTCGGAGGTATTCACCTCGCTCCAGAACGGCACGATCGCCGGCCAGGAGAATCCGCTCGCGCTTATCCAGAGCGCCTCGTTCAATGAGGTGCAGAGCCATGTGAACATGACCGAGCATGTCCGTTCCTGGATCTATCTGGCGATCGCGGAGCAGGTCTGGAGCCAGCTCGAAGAAGCGGACCAGGCGCACCTTATCGAAGCTGCGAAGATTGCGCAGGAATTCGAGCGCGAGCAGTTCCTGGCCGACGAGGAAGCGATCCGCGCCGACCTGGAGGCCAAAGGCATGACCTTCGTGGAAGTGGACCAGGCGGCCTTTGCCGAAAAGGCGCGCCAGCCCGTGATCGACTCCGTCGACGCTGAAATCCGTCCGACGGTCGAAGAGCTGTTCGCCCGCTGATCCGAAGCGCGCGATGGCCTGGAAATACGCTCAGGCCATCGCGCGAAACGCATGGGGATCGCCAATGCACTTCCTGAACCTCCTTTCGCGCCTTCTGGTCACGACCACCCGCAGCCTCGTCGGACTTGCCTTCTTCGGGCTGATCGTCGTCGTCACGCTGCAGATCGCCACGCGAACCTTCGGCCTGCCATCGCCGGTCTGGACGGAAGAGCTGTCGCGCATCCTTCTCCTTTACATGGTCGCCTTCGGCATCGGCCTGTCGCTGATGACCGGCGAGTTCGTCGCGGTGGACCTCCTGCAGGAAGCGGTGCCCGAACGCGCCTCCTGGTGGATGCGCCTGGTGGCGCTGGCCGCCACTGCGCTGCTGGCGGCAACGATGATCTGGCCGGCATGGCGCTTCGTGCAGATCGGCGCCTTCCAGCGGTCGCCCGCCCTCCGCGTCACGATGGACATGGTCCATGCCAGCGTCTTCGTGCTGGCGGTCCTTCTGTTTTTCTTTTCCGCCCTGCGGGTCGTCGGCATGCTGACCGGCGCCGATGACGGGCGTCCGCAACGGCCAGAGGAAGCCTGATCGATGGAACTCGCACTGCTTCTCGTCACCTTCGTGGTGACGCTCGCCCTCGGCGTGCCCGTCGCGATCTGTCTGGCCCTGGCGTCGCTCGCCTACATGCTGGCGGCCGGCCTGCCGATCGTCATCCTGCCGCAGCGCATGTACGCCGGCATGGATGTCTTCGTGCTGCTGTGCATTCCCGGCTTCATCCTGGCCGGCAACCTGATGAACTACGGCGGCGTGACCGAGCGCATCATCCGCCTGGCCAACGCGCTGGTCGGATGGATGCGCGGTGGCCTGGCCATGGCCAATGTGGCCGATTCCATGATGTTCGGGGGCGTGTCCGGCACGGCCGTCGCCGATGTCGCGGCGACCGGCTCGGTCATGATCCCCGGCATGAAGAAGTCCGGCTACCCGGCCGACTTCTCGGCCGCCATCACGGCCGCCTCCTCCACCGTCGGCCCGATGCTGCCGCCCAGCGTCCCGATGATCATCGTCGGCGCGCTGTCGGGCATCTCGGTCGGGCAGCTTTTCCTTGCCGGCGCCGTGCCGGGCATCCTCATGGGGATCGGCATGGGCATCACCTGCTACGTGATCTCCGTGCGACGCAACTATCCGCGCATGCCCTGGCAGGGCTGGGGCGAGCTCGTCTCGGCAACGCTGTCGGCGTCGTGGGCGCTTGCCATGATCGCGCTGATCATTGGCGGCCTCGTCACCGGCATGGCGACGCCCACCGAAACGGCGGTCGTCGCCTGCATCTACGCCTTCCTGGTGGGCACGCTCGTCTATCGGGAACTGCCATTGTCCAAGGTGCCGCGCATCATCATCGACAGCGCCGTCTCCTCGGCCGGCATCCTGGCCCTCGTGGGCTTCGCCAACGTGTTCGGCTCCATCCTGGCCTCCGAGCGGATCCCGCAGGCGCTTGCGCAGACCGTCCTGTCGATCACCGACAATCCGCTGCTGGTCATTCTGTTGATCAACATCCTGCTGCTGATCGTCGGCATGTTCATGGAAACGATCGCGGCGCTGATCATCCTGTTCGTCCCGCTGCTGACTCTGGCGACCAGCATCGGTATCGATCCGGTCCATTTCGCGACCTTTGCGGTGCTGAACCTCATGATCGGTCTGACGACACCACCGGTCGGCGTGTGCCTGTTCGTGGCCTGCAACATCGCGCGCATCCCTCTTTTGCCGGTCATCAAGGCGGTCATGCCGTTCCTGCTCTCCAACATCATCGTTCTGCTGATGGTGTCGTACTACGCTCCGTTCGCGACCTGGCTGCCGAACGCCGTCATGGGCAATTGAGCCTTTCGGCCCGCCGCTCCGCCGCCCGGGCAGTCATGCCCGGCGCGGCAGGCGTGACCACGCGGTCGGCCATCCGGGCCCGAACGCAGCGAGCAATAATGCCCCTCTCTTACCGATCGTCTATCCGGAAGATGAGATCGGCAATCGCATCGGGCGATCGAGGCAGGAACATGGCCTCCCGCGTGGGCAGCAGGATGGAGCTCCGGACGCCGAGATCCTCGAGTTGGAACGGCGTGCCGTAGCCGTGTTCCAGATGGCCGCGCCCGATGATGCCGATGACGCGATGTCCGGGCAGGTCCTTCAGCGTATCGGCAATGCGGCAGGCGAAGGCGCGATCCCACGTCTGCTGTGCGCGCACGAAACGATCGAACTCCGGCGCGTCCGGGGACGCGGGCCCTCCGGACGGTGCAGACCGGCCGCAGATGGCATGGAGATATCGGCGGTAACCGTCGCTCGCCGGCCGGGCCGGCGTGATCCCCTCCCGCTCGGCATCGTCGATCGCCTCCCAGCCAAGCTTGCCAACCTTGGTGACCAGGGGCCGCTCGCAGTTCAACGCACGCATGGGAACGCGCATCTGCCGGCAGAAGTGGAAGAGCGGCCAGTATAGTTCGGCCGGGAAGCCCCAGACCGCGCTCCAGTCGGCCCGCTCCAGAAACGCTTCGGCAGAGAGTTGGCCGCCCACCCACTGGTCGAGAACCGGCTGCACCCGGCGCGGAAACATCTCGAACCCCATTACCATAGGCTCGCCCAGCGCCAGGAGGCCCGCGGCAACATGAAGCTGCCAGCGATGCACGGCGGCATCGTCATGCGTCTCGCCCAGGAGGATCACGGGGTTGCGGGCTGCACCGCGAAGGGCGGCCTCGTGCGGCACGACACGCATCGAGATGGCGTCCACCCAGCACGCCGGCGGATGCGGGATTGCGCCTGCGCTCAAAGGCCGCGCCCGCGTTCGGCCAGCGCAGCCAGCGTCGCGTCCGCTCCGCGGACAAAGAGGCCGATCGGACGATCTTGCGTGTCCAGCGCGACGAGGCGCGCGGCATCTGCCTGCCAACGCCAGCCTGCCACGGAACCACCGCGCAGATGAAGATGGAACGACTCGGTCATGACATTGGCGAATCCCATACCGCTGCTGACCTTCTCGATCGCCCCCCGCCAGCTCTGCGTGAACCCCTTGCGCTCCAGCAGCAGTTCCACCGTGCCACCCGCCTGGCGCAAGGCGTCCAGAAGACAAAAACCGGGATCGTCATCGGCAAGCTCGCGCCGCTCCGGGCGCGGGGTCGCGGCGACGGCAGCCACGGGCTCCGCCGGCAGGCCGCCGAAGGCACGGTCGAACGCCTGTCGGCCGTCCAGGGCGACGATGCTCAGGATCGGCTCGCCGTCGCTGTCCTCGAACTCCAGGCGCGGCATGGCCTTGTCACCCATCGCGGCCGTGAAATCTGCCGTGACGGATGCAATTTCGGCAAGTTCGAGCGCTCCCTCGTGGGCGTCTCCCTGAAGCCGGGCGCGACCATCGGCGATGACGACCGTGTCCACACAGCCGATCCGTTCATGCGTGACGCCCTTGTGCCTGCCGATCGCCATGATGCGACCGAGCTCCGCCAGCAATGGCAGGACGTCAACAGGCGCGGTGTTCAAGCGGCGGCGGTCCGTTTGTGGGGATGTTTCCATTATGCTTTCTTTCGTCTGTCATGCGGAAAGCGAGATCACCGGGGCGGCGGGCTGATCGAGGTCGATTCGCCGCAGGTTTGAAAAGCCGGGCGGCTCGCGGTGGGCGATCATGATGAATGTCGTGTCGGGCAGTTCCTGGCGCAGACGCTGCAGCAACTGGCGCTCTGCGGCCGCATCCAGGGCGCTGGTCGCCTCGTCCAGTATGGCGAAGCGCGGCCGGTGAAGCAGCAGGCGGGCCATGGCCAGGCGTTGAGCTTCTCCACCCGACAGCGTTTCCACCTGCCTGGCGTCGGCTCCGGCTCCCTCATCGATGCCGACGAGGCCCAACGCCCGGACGATCGCCCCCTGCCCGAACCGGCCCGGCAGCCCTGGATAGGCTGCCGCCTCGATCAGCGAGCCCGACGGCAGGTAGGACCGCTGCGGCAGCACCATCACGGAGTCGGCCGGCCGCATGATCCGGCCATCGCCATGCGGCCAGAAGCCCGAGATCGCCTTGAGCAGCGTAGTCTTGCCAAGGCCGGAGCGGCCACGGATCCAGGCGTGTTCCCCATGCTGGAAAGACAGGGCCGGCACCCTCAGCAGCGGGACGCCGGTCGGGCTGCGCACACTCAGGTCGGCGAGTTCGAGCCGGTCGGGGGCATCGACCAGATGGATCGGACCCGGCCTGTCATGATAGTCGCCGGCCGCCTTCAGGAATGTGTCGAGGCGTGTTGCCGTGGCGGCAAGCTCCGCCAGGTCCCGGTAGGAGAAGATGAACCACGACAGGGTGGTGACGACATTGGAAAAGGCCATGCCGATCTGCATCAGGCCACCGAAATCGACATGGCCCGCCAGATAGCCCGGCATGGCCACGAACAGGGGGATGCGCAGCACGCTGTGCTGGAAAGGATAGGTGAAGGATTGCAGGATCATCTCCCGCTTGACGAGATCCCGCCAGTTCCGGGCCACGTCCTCGAAACGCAGGTCGAAGCGCCGGCGTTCGGCGGCCTCGCCATTGGACAGCGCAACCTCGTCGAAATAGCCGCGCCAGCGCGCCAGGGCAAACCGGAAACTTGCCTCGCGATGCTGCTGTTCGGCAAGCACCGGCTTCAACCGCCGCCCCAGCACATGGGTCGCCACACTGCTCATGGCGGCGTAAAGAAAGGCCGCCCAGACCATGTAGTGCGGTATCTCCACGGCCAGCCCGAGAGGCTCCAGCGACAATGCGAAATCGGAAAGCACCCACAGCAGCGCCACGTACGAGAACAGGCCCACGACCGCCTGGATGACGTCCAGCAGCTCGCCGAGCAGCCCGCCGACGAAAAGCCGGCAATCGTCGGCGATGCGCTGGTCCGGATTGTCGATCGCAGATCCCGGCCTGTAGGCCAGATGCCAGTATGCCTTGTTGCGCGTCCACACATCGAGAGCATGAGAGGTAAGGACCCGGCGCCAGCGAAATTCCAGGTGCTTTCGCATATATTCCGAAATGATGTGCCGGACGGAATTGAGGCCGACGATCACCGCGAAGACGCCGATCTGCCGCAGGATCTCCGGTCCATCGATCGATTGGACGGCCGAGTAGAACTCGCCCGTCCACTGCACGAGGCGGACTGTGGCATAGACCGCTCCGAGTTTAAGGCACACCACGGCAACGAAGATGGCGATCCCGATCCGTCCTGCGGGCGTCGACACGCAGATGCGGATGAGCCGTGCGAATTGACGGATCAGGTCGGCCATCGGGTCAGAACCTTACCGTGGCGCCGACCTTGATGACACGGCCTGGGCCTGTCTGCAGCTCGAGCGGATTGACGTTGGCGACCGCGGCGGATGCCGGCGTCAAATTGTAGTTCTGAAGCGTATTGGGGAAGTAGCGCTTGTCCAGGATGTTCTCGACGCCGAGCGTCAATTCGAAGTTCTCGCGCGGCGTCCATTTGGCATAGGCGTCGAACAGGGCATAGCTGGACGGCAGGAACAGCTCGTCGTTGCTCGCACTCGTCTTCCCTGCGGCAAAGGTTCCGAACAGTTCGAGCTGCAGGTCGTACTGCGGAATCTGCTGCGTGACGCCGACGATGGCGGTGATCGGCACCGCTCCATCGAAGAAGGTCTTGGCCGCATCCGCTGCGACACGCTGGTTCCCCCGGCTCCAGCTCAGGCTGCCGTGCAGCCTGGTGTAATCGGCAACTTCGACTTCCCCGGCCAGTTCGACGCCATACAGATTCACGTCTTCGACATTGTCGAAGGTGTAGGCGGTCACGAGGTTGCCGCTCGGGTCCGTCACCGTGGTCGGCTGGAAACTGCGGATGAAGTTCTTGTAGCGGGAGTAGAAAACGCCCGCGCTGAAATAGCCACGGCTGAACTGGCCCCTTACGCCCGCTTCGTAGGCATCGACGGATTCCGGCTTCAGGGACGGGTTGGGAACGATGGCCGTTCCCGAGAAAGGATCCGTGCTCGACTGGAACAATTGCTGCGAGGTCGGCATCTTGAACCCCTGCCCCAGCGAGGCATAGGCGGAATAGGTGTCGTCGAAGCGGTAGATCGCGCCGAGCGAGGTCAGCAGCTCCCGGTTGGACTGCTTTTCCGGTTCGAAGCCCGGCAGGCCGGGATAGGTTTCATCCCCGGTCGGGTCGATCGCATAATATGCCAGGCGCACGCCCGGCGTCACGGTAAGGCGCCCGTCCAGGAGGGCGATATCGTCCTGAAGGTAGAAGTCCGCCCGGTCGGTCGTGACGCGCGGAAAGCTGAAGCCCTGGTTTTCGGCGACGGTCGTTGCGCCGGTCAGCGAATTGAAGGTCGTGTTGATGCCTTTATAGTCGCCCTTCGTGTGGTCGCCGTCGAAACCATAGGTCAGCGTATGCTGGCTTGCGGCCAATCCGAACGAGGACTGGAGCTGAAGATCGGCTTCCAGGAAATCTTCGCTGTAGTCGCGATACTGGTTCGCCGTCAGCGTCCGGTTGGCATAGCGCCGCCTTTGCGTGCTGTCGGTGACGCGGCTCTGCGGCGAATAGGAAACGGACCAGTTGACGCTGTCGAGCCACGACGCGCCGACGATCCACGCGTGCTGGAGCGCGACACGCCTGCGGCTCATCTCCAGATCCCGGGGATAAGACTCGCTCACGTAGGCCGACATGGTCGGGATTCCGGATGGGGAGGCCGACATGTCGTAAAGCTGCTCGACCTGCGTATTGCGTTCGAACCACTCGCCGGTGAGCTTGACGGTGTGCTCGCCATTCGGCGTCCAGACCAGCTTGGCGAGGCCGTTGTCGATGCCCGTATCGGCGGGGAAAAGGCGGTCGCAGCCGATCGTCCGGCGCGAGCATCCCCAGATTCCGCCATCGGCGCGCGCATTGGACAGGCGCGCCTCATGCCCATCGCGACGCCCGTAGCTCAACAGGATGGATACGTCGCCGAAATCGTAGGCGCCCGTCGCCTGTTCGCGGAAGGATCGGTCGAAACTGTCATAGCCGCCCTTTACCTCCAGCGCCCAGGGCTTGCCCGCCCCGATCAGGAGGTCGGAAGGGTCGCGCGTCTGGAACATCACCGCGCCGCCCAGCGCGTCGGCCCCCCACAGGACCGAGTTGGGGCCGCGCACGATCTCGACGCGCTTGAAATTGGACATATCGAAGAAGTCGCGGCTTCCGTCGGTGATCTGCTCCTGCACGCGGGAGCCGTCCACCGTCATGAGAACGCGGTTGCCGCTCATGCCGCGTATGGTGAAGCCGGACAATTGGCCCCAGGGGTTTGTGATGGAGGTCGTGCGGCCGACGCTGACGCCCGGTTCGTAACGAACCAGATCCTGGATATCCCGAACGTTGCGTTCGTCCATCTGTGCACGGTCGATCACCGAAACCGTCTGCGGCACATCCAGCAGCCGCTTTTCCACGCGGGTGGAGAGGACGAGAACCTCGTCCAGCCGCACGTCCGCGGCGGCCTCGCTGTCCTGGGCCCAGGCCGGATGGGAGCCGGCAATAGCAATAAGGCAGGCACCCGCCCTCAGAATGCACGCAAGCGCGCGCCCCGGCGCACGCGGCGCCGGCCCAAATCGTTGATCCATTTCGATAAAACGCCCTGAAAAATTCGAACAAGACAATTATCCTAAACATGATGATTCGAGTCAAGTTTGAACATGACAAATTTTGTCATCTTTCAGCCCACAATTGGACCAGCTCACCGAATCCGGGCCGGACGCTTACGTACGCATCGAAGAAATCATCCGTCGGCATCAGCGCCGTATCGGCTGAAAGGGCGTGCCGGCCTTTGCGTCCAGCGTTCGGGGTATGCCCATGCCGCCACATGGTTCGCTGCCGACGAAAATCATGAGAGTATCCGTCCGACGGGGGCAGACGCTCCGGTACCGACATGACGCAGGAGGCATCTTTGACCGACGACCATCCCCACTCGGACGCCCCGGACGAACCGCGCTGGAAGCATGACGGCATCCGCGTAATCAAAGGCGACGCACTGGATTCGAACACCCCGCAGACACCCGGCATGTTCCGCCAGGCGGCGATCAGCGCCGCGCGCGTGGGTGCACAGAAAATCTGGGCGGGCACGGTCAGCATCGCGCCCGATGCCCGGACCGGAGTGCATCACCACGGCGCCCTGGAAAGCGTCATCTATGTCGTCAGCGGCCGCGCGCGCCTGCGGTGGGGCGACCGGCTCGAGTTCGTCGCAGAGGCGGAGCCCGGCGATTTCATCTTCGTGCCGCCCTTTGTGCCGCACCAGGAGATCAATGCCGATCCCTCGCAGCCCCTGCACTGCGTGCTGGTCCGTTCGGACAACGAGGCGGTCGTGGTCAACATCACGAATGTCGATCCGGTCGAGAAGCCGGAGGAGGTCTACTGGGTAGACCCGATCCACCGCCATCCATAGCGGTTTACGAGGTTCCGGCCGCTGTATAAGCGCTCTTTCATAAGCCTGTCTCGTGTATTGCGGCCAGCTTGCATTGAGCCCTCAGGCCTGCAGCTCCAGCGCTATCGCGTCGAGCAGCGCGGTGTCATCCCCTGCCATGCCGTCCATCGACGCCATCCGGGCGATGACGATGGCGGCGATCCGTTCTTCGACCGTGCCTTCGGCAAAGGTGTAATAGATCACGGCGCGTTGCCCGTCGCGGTGGCAGCGTCCCTCGATCTGCTGAATCTGTATCGCGCTGTGGCGCATGTCATGCACGACGAGCGAGCGCTCCCGGTCGCCGCCTTCCATCTCGCCACGATGCAGCGAGATCGACTCCGTCACCGTGAAGATGACGGCATCGAGACGACCCGTCTGGAACGCCATACGCGTCTTCTCATTCGCGTCGCCGGCACAATTGCCGTTGATCTCGCCGACGCTCCATCCCCGGCCGCGAAGGCTGTCGGCCAGGATCGCGCTGGTCTCCAGGAAGGCCACCGAGATCGCCACCTGCTGGCCCACCTCCAGAAGATCGCAGACGAAGTCGGCCGTGCCCTTCACGCGGATCAGGCTGGCCTTCTGCCGGAAGCGGAGGTCGGCCGCCCAGCCTGTCGGCCGCCGGGTCGAACCGCCTGCCAGACCAAGCTCGCGCCGGAACTCCCGCCAGGTGGAATCGTAAAGCCGCCTTGCCTCGGCATCCAGCGCCGTGGGCGCCAGTTCCCTCTGCACTTCGGGCCAGCCGGCGATCTGTTCGGGCCGCCGGCGCAAGCCGATCGCGTTGTCGCCGCGATACAGGAGCCCGGACATCACCTGCCGGTCGGCTTCGTTCGGCTCCCAGCTCCAGTTCTTCCACCGTCCGCGTGGCCGGCCGATTTTCAGGCGCTTCATCAGGGCGCGGAACTCATCCATGTCGCCGGTGTGTCCTCCGGTCGCGAAGGCAAGAAGCCTGCCGAGATAGGACAATTCGTGGGGGGACTGGCCGGCCGTGGCACTCATGTAGATCGTGAAGTCGGCCGCCGCGGCCAGATGCCGACAAACGAGCCCCTGCTGCGATGACGGGTTGCGGATGCGATGGCTCTCGTCGATCACCACCAGTGGCCAGCGCCGCTTCAGCGTCCCGAGCTTGGCAAGCTCGTTGTTCCTGGCCCGGGTCGAGCGCCTGGTGCTGGAGCTCGGCGGGGCCATCAGGGACTTCGTCTTCTCGAAGTTCAGGATGGTCACCACCTTGCCCGTGGCGGGCGAGCCGGCGATCGTGCGCTGCCACTGGGGGATTGCACCCTTCGGGCAGACGATCAGCACATCCGGGTCCGGCATTTCGCAAATGGCGCTCCACGCCGACAGCGTCTTTCCCAGCCCCGTCAGATCCCCGAGCAGGAAACCGGGCCGTCCTCCCGCCCTGGCGGCAAGGATAGAATCACGCGCCTCGATCTGATGCGGGCGCGGAACGAACAGAAGTTCATTCGCTGTAGAAGACCCTGCTTTCGACACGTTGCCTCCGGTTGTCGGCGATCTGCCGGCATGCTGCGTGTGCTGTGCCGGCAAACAGGCTGTCCGCTTGCTGCACATCATCGGCTTACCCAAACGGTGCATGAGCACGTCGCCCAATGGCGTGTAAATGCAGGCTTGTCGGAAGCGGACGATTCATGGCTTCGTAGGTTTCCGCAAGCGTGAGGCAAGTTCGGTGCGTGTTCGTCAACCTAGGCACTTTCTCACGGTCCTCTGGATCATCATCCTGCTGTCTGCATGCCCAGCTTTTGCCGAGGTGCAGTCCTTTGGGCCGTTTTCGGTGGATACCGATCATCCGGACGTCATTCGCCTGAACGGCGACATCGAGGAGGGTGACGCCCTCAACTTCAGGCGCATCCTCATGGTTGCGCCGAAAGCCAGGCTGATGACCCTTAACAGCGGCGGCGGGTTGGTTTCGGCGGGACTGCTGATTGCCGATGATGTTCATGCCCGCGAACTGGCGACGCTGATCCCGAGCGGCTCCCAATGCTTCTCTGCCTGCTCTTTCGTTTTCCTGGCGGGCATCGAGCGCCAGGCAGACGGCGATCTCGGAGTGCATCAGATTCGCAACGGCGCAAACGATGCGGCCAGAGCGCAGAATTCGATTGCCGACATACTCGACGTCCTGGACCGGTTCGATACCCCGATCCAGGTTCTGACGGTGATGTTCAAGACCCCGCCGGATGAGATGTATGTCTTTTCGTCGGCAGAGATCGAAAAGTTCGGCATCAATCGCCGTCGCGGCGCAGCGACAACCCTGCCGCCGGCGGAACCTGCATCCGAAGCCAGCCCCTCCCCTCTCCCGCAAGGTGAGACCGACGCTCTTTCGCTGGCCGAAGTCGATTCGAGCCGCCCGAGCCTTGCCGGAGCTTCCTCATCGCGGATTTCGGCAATCGAAGCGTATACCAAACGACCCGACAGGCTTGCGCTTTACGCCGGCCTCGACTTCTTCGGCGAGGATCTGGCGTCGAGCCGTGTCGCAAACGCCCCCGCCTGTGCGATGGAGTGCCTATCGTTCGGAGATCAATGCAAGGCCTTCACATTCAATACGGACGATCGTCTTGTCCGAGGCCCCAATTGCTTTCTGAAGGCCCGCCGGGCCATGGCCGACGGCAACGCCGTTGCCATTTCCGGCGAGCTTCTGCGACCGTCTGACCCGCAGCCGGATACGGTCTCCCTGGGCATCATCGATCCGAAGACCGGCATCTTCGAGAACGTCGACCTACCGGGCGGCGATCTAAGCCGGCGAGCGCATGACGCAGCATCGACGCCACAGCAATGTCGCCTTGCCTGTGTTGCCAACCAGCAGTGCATCGCCTTCACATTCGTCAGGCGTAAAGGCGAGTGCTGGCTGAAAGGCAGCGTCGGGCAGCCGCGCTACATGGACGGCATGGTGAGCGGCGCAAAATCGCTCCAGGCGTTTGAGGCGACGGTGATCACCCTCGAATAGGTAATCGCAAGGTGATAAAATGCGTGGATCTAAAAGAGTTTCGTGAACGCCTTCAAACGCTTGAAACGATCGAGAATGCGCGCCCGTTCTTGTGCGACGGATCTCCACTCACCACCCAAGTCTTTATCGTTGGTTTCAATCCGGCGACGTCCCTCAAGCACAGCTTTTGGAGCTACTGGTCAGACGATCATGGTTTCGATCGAAGTCAATCATGAAGGACTACCTCTTTCAGCGATGAATGAAGGGCGCGCGACCTCGCATTAAAGCAATCGTTGATCAGTTTCCAAACGGCACTTGTCTGGAGACAAACATCTGCTCGATGCCAACGGCGAGGGCTGCTCAGTTAACGAAAGAAGATCGTCGAACGGCAGCGTTCGAGTTTCTCCTCGAAAGCGTAAAGCCTGAGATTGTCTTTCTACACAGCGACGAGCCCATCCGCTTTCTTCACCATCGCACCGGCGTGGAAGCGATCACAGTCGAGCCCCAGCAGGCCGTGTGGAAGGGCCAAGCCATGCTACTATCTGGAAAACCCGGTCCGCTCTGGCGACTGAGTCTCAACGAGGCGCGTCGAATAGGCATCCATCTCCAGCACTCTACTGGAATCCTTACGACGGCGCGCAATTCCATCCAAGGACCATGCTAGCGGTTGTGCCGCGGTCGTGGCGCTCAACGTCGGACGTCCTCACTAGGCCCACGCCGCACGTCACCTGGAGGGCTAGTCCAAGCAGCAAACTATTACCTAACAGGATGTTTCTGGCGGAGAGGGAGGGATTTGAACCCCCGATACGGTTGCCCGTATGCCGCATTTCGAGTGCGGTGCATTCAACCACTCTGCCACCTCTCCGGCCGCCGGTGAAACCGGACTTTCGTGGTTGCGCCCTGAAGC
Organism: Aureimonas sp. OT7; assembly: GCF_014844055.1. Lineage (NCBI taxonomy): Bacteria > Pseudomonadati > Pseudomonadota > Alphaproteobacteria > Hyphomicrobiales > Aurantimonadaceae > Aureimonas > Aureimonas sp. OT7. Next base: position 1,028,665 of record NZ_CP062167.1, on the reverse strand, counting down.
GCGTGCGGTGCATATCAAAGCTTGCCCCCGGCGCACAAGAGCCAATTTCCCTTAAGGCACCGTCAAACGCCCCGATGCCGCATGCGCAGGGCTTTCGACGTTGACGCGGGGCAGCACATCGGCTATGCAGCGCGCGGGCTCAAAAGCCCTGAAGATCCAAGAATCAAAAGAAGATGGCCCGGCAACCCCGAGAGCCGATCCCCTTGATAAAGGTACATGGCATGTTCGCAGTCATCAAAACCGGCGGTAAGCAGTATCGCGTCGCCGCCAACGACGAATTCGAGATCGAGCGTGTGGCCGGCGAAGCCGGTGACAGCGTCTCCTTCGATGAGGTGCTGATGGTCGGCACCACGATCGGCGCGCCCTTCGTGGCCGGCGCCAGCGTCGTGGCCGAGATCGTCGAGCAGACGCGCGGCCCGAAGGTGATCTCCTTCAAGAAGCGTCGTCGCCAGAACTCCAAGCGCACGCGCGGTCATCGCCAGGACCTGACGCTGGTGCGCATCAGCGAGATCCTGACCGACGGCAAGGCCCCGGCCAAGAAGGAAAAGGCCGTGAAGGCCAGCGAGGCGAAGGTCGAGGACAAGGCCGCCGAGGGCGACAAGCCCAAGCGCGCCGCCAAGCCGAAGGCCGAGAAGACGGAGGCTGTCGAGGCTGCCGCCAAGAAGCCCCGCGCCACCAAGAAGAAGGACGCCGCGGGCGACGAGGCCTGAGCGGCTCCGCCCAACGCGAAACCAGGCCAGCTTCGGCCGGCGTGAACGAAATTGAACAGGCATGGCAGCGCGGCCCCGGATGGGCTCCACCATGCGGATGAGATCAGGAGACTGAACAATGGCACATAAAAAGGCAGGCGGTTCTTCCCGCAACGGTCGCGACTCCGAGTCCAAACGCCTCGGCGTGAAGAAGTTCGGCGGCGAGCGCGTCATCGCCGGCAATATCCTCGTGCGTCAGCGCGGCACGCGCTGGCATCCGGGCGTCAATGTCGGCATCGGCCGCGACCATACCCTTTTTGCGACCACCGACGGCGTCGTGAGCTTCCAGACCAAAGCGCAAGGGCGCACCTACGTATCGATTATGCCGACCGCCGAAGCCGCCGAGTGACGCTGGCTTCCAAGCGCCGGCGTCCCACCGACCCGGCGCTTTAACCGACAGGTTCGGGTAAAGCGAGAAAACGGGGAGATGGGCCGCCATCTCCCCGTTTCTTTTCGTGGAAAGTGGACCCCGATGCCTTCGGACGATTTGTGGATAGAGGAAGAACTCAGTCCGATACCAACCCGCCGGCTGACCCTGCGGGAGGTTCGGATGGACGATGCGCCCGCCATTGCCACGCTGGCCAATGACAGGCACATCGCCGAGATGACGGCGCGCATTCCCTACCCCTATCGGTTGGCGGATGCGGAAGAGTTTCTGGCGCGGACGCGCCATGAACTGACCTTCGCCATGATGCGCAACAGTGACGACGCCTTCATGGGCCTCATATCGCTGCGCGAGAAGGACGATAGCGACGCGCTCGACCTTGGATACTGGCTTGGCCGTCCCTTCTGGAACAAGGGCTACGCCACCGAGGCGGCGCATGCCGTGATCGACTATGCTTTCGGCGAGCTGGCGGCCGAGGCGGTGGAGATCCGCTGCCGCGTCATCAACAACGCCTCGCGGCGGGTGATCCACAAATGCGGCTTCCATTATCAGGGCGTCAGCATGGATGTGTCGGCGGTGGCGGGGCGGGTGGCCAGCGAGTCCTACCGCATGGACCGCCGCTGCTGGCTGTCGCTGAAGTCCTGGGTGCGGGATTCGACGCCGGTGCCGGCGGCCGAATTGAACCAGGCGACCTGAGCGGCGCAAAACAAACAGCGGCGGGCGTTCAATTTTCCGCGTGCTTGGCTTAAGAAACGGGGCAAGCACGCGAGGACGGAACGCCCGCCCCCGACAGCCAGAAATGAAGGCGCAAGATGAAATTTCTCGATAAGGCCAAGGTCTATGTACGGTCCGGCGACGGCGGCGCGGGCTCCGTCTCGTTTCGCCGCGAGAAGTTCATCGAGTTCGGCGGGCCGGACGGCGGCGATGGCGGGCGCGGCGGCGACGTCTTCGTCGAGGCCGTTTCTGGCCTCAACACGTTGATCGATTATCGCTACCAGCAGCATTACCGTGCAAAGACGGGGATGCACGGCATGGGCCGTAACCGGACGGGCGGCAAGGGCGCAGATGTGACGCTGAAGGTGCCCGTCGGCACGCAGGTCTTCGCCGAGGACGGCGAGACGCTGATCTGCGACCTGACGGAAGTCGGCGAGGTTTTCCGCATCGCCGCCGGCGGCAATGGCGGTTTCGGCAACGCCTACTTCAAGACATCCACCAACCAGGCGCCGCGCCGCGCCAACCCCGGCCTGCCGGGCGAGGAACTGACCATCTGGCTGCAGCTCAAGCTGATCGCCGATGCCGGCCTCGTGGGGCTGCCGAATGCCGGCAAGTCGACTTTCCTGGCCTCCGTGACGGCGGCGCGGCCGAAGATCGCCGATTATCCCTTCACCACCCTGCACCCGAACCTCGGCGTCGCCACCGTCGACGGCACCGAATTCGTCATCGCCGACATTCCGGGCCTGATCGAGGGCGCGCACGAGGGGGTCGGCATCGGCGACCGCTTCCTGGGCCATGTCGAGCGTACGCGCGTCCTGCTGCACCTCGTCTCCGGTGTGGAGGACGATGTTGCACTTGCCTACCGTACCGTGCGGCGCGAGCTGGAGCTGTACGAGGGCGGCCTGACCGACAAGCCGGAAATCGTCGCCTTGTCGCAGATCGATTCCCTGGCGCCCGACATCCGGGCCGAAAAGCTGGCGGCGCTGGAAGCCGAAGTCGGCCACCGGGTCATCGCCTTGTCCGCCGTCAGCCTCGAAGGCCTGCCCGAGACGCTGCGCCTGCTGCGCCGGCAGATCGACAGCTTCGCCGACGAGGATGTCGAGCGTCTGGCCGAGGAAGACGCAAGCCGCTTCGGCCATCGCATGAGCGAAGAGGATTGGCGTCGGTGAGCGACTCATCCCTTTCGGCCTATCGCCGCATCGTCATCAAGATCGGCTCGGCGCTGCTGGTCGACCGCGAAAGCGGGCTGCGGCGCGCCTGGCTGGAAAGCCTCGCCGACGACGTTGCCCGCCTTGTCCGCGCCGGGCACGAAGTGCTGCTGGTGTCGTCGGGCGCCATCGCACTCGGCCGCAACGTCCTGCGGCTGCAGCCCAAGCCTCTGCGCCTCGACGAGAGCCAGGCGGCGGCGGCTGTCGGCCAGATCGCCCTTGCGCGCGTCTACTCCGAAGTGCTGGGCGCACATGGGCTGGAGGCCGGGCAGATCCTTCTGACGCTCGGCGATACCGAAGAGCGGCGCCGTTACCTGAACGCCCGCGCCACCATCAAGACGCTGATCGGCTTCGGTGCGATCCCCGTCATCAACGAAAACGACACCGTCGCCACAGCGGAAATCCGCTACGGCGACAACGACAGGCTGGCCGCGCGGGTGGCGACGATGATGTCCGCCGACCTGCTCGTGCTGTTGTCCGATATCGACGGGCTTTATACCGCGCCGCCGGCCCAGAACCCGGATGCGCGCCATATTCCGCATGTCGCCGTGATCACGCCCGAGATCGAGGCGATGGCCGGGGCCGCCGCCTCGCAGCTCTCCCGTGGTGGCATGAAAACGAAGATCGATGCCGGCCGGATCGCAACGGAAGCCGGTGTTGCCATGATCGTCACCGCCGGTAACCGCATGAGCCCCCTGTCCGCCATCGAAGCCGGCGAACGCGCGACCTTCTTTGCCCCCGCTTCCAGCGCGGTCAATTCGCGCAAGCGGTGGATCGCCGGGCACCTCAACACACTGGGGCGCCTGACGGTGGATGCAGGCGCGGTGGATGCGTTGCGGCGCGGGCGCAGCCTGCTGCCGGCGGGCGTACGCGCCGTGCACGGCACGTTCGGGCGCGGCGATACCATCGTGGTGGAGGACGAGGCCGGACACGAGGTCGCGCGCGGCCTCGTCGCCTATGACGCGGACGATGCGCGGGCCGTCGCCGGCCACCGAAGCGGCGATGTGGAGCGCATCCTCGGCCATGCGCCGCGCGCGGCGATGATTCACCGCGACGATCTCGTCGTCAGTCCGAGACAGGGCGATCATGCGTCCGGAGATCAATCGGAGACATACGATGCGTGACGACAGCGCAAGGCCCGGCATCGAAAGCGTGATGGCTGATATCGGCACGCGGGCGCGCGCGGCATCGCGCCTCGTGGCGCAGGCTCCATCGACGCTGCGTCACGGCGCCCTTCTTGCCATGGCCGCCGCCGTCCGGCGGTCCGAAGCGGATATACTGGCAGCCAATGCGCAGGACGTGGCGCGCGCGCGGGAGGCCGGGCTTTCCGCCGCGCTGGTCGACCGGCTGGTGCTGGACAAGGATCGCATCGCCGGCATCGCTTCCGGCATCGAGGCCGTGGCCGCCCTGCCAGATCCCGTCGGCTCGGTGATCGATGCCTGGACCCGGCCCAACGGGCTCAGGATCGAGCGCGTCCGCACGCCGCTCGGCGTGATCGGCGTGATCTACGAAAGCCGCCCCAACGTGACGGCGGACGCCGGGGCGCTCTGCCTTGCGTCCGGCAATGCCGTGATCCTGCGCGGCGGCTCCGACAGCGCACGCTCCTCGGCCGCCATCCATCGGGCGCTGGCCGCCGGCCTGCGCGAGGCGGGGCTGCCCGAGGATGCCATACAGATCGTGCCGACGGCCGACCGGGCCGCCGTGGGCGAGATGCTGAAAGGGCTTGGCGGCTCGATCGACGTGATCGTGCCACGTGGCGGCCGCAGCCTCGTGGAGCGGGTGCAGGCGGAGGCGCGCGTGCCCGTGTTCGCGCATCTGGAGGGCCTGTGCCACGTCTATATCGACCGTGCCGCACAACTGGACATGGCACGCGATATCGCCGTCAACGCCAAGATGCGGCGCACCGGCATCTGCGGCGCGGCCGAAACGCTCCTTGTCGACCGGGCGGTGGCCGAGACGCATCTATGCCCCATCCTCGACGCGCTGGCAGAGAAGGGCTGTGAAATCCGCGGCTCCGACGCCGTCCGCGCATTGTACCCGGCGGCCCATGCCGCCACCGACGCGGATTTCCGTACGGAGTATCTGGACGCCATCATTTCCGTCGAACTGGTGGATGGCGTCGAGGGGGCAATCGACCATATCGAGACCTATTCCTCGCATCATACGGAATGCATCGTGACCGACGATGAGATGACCGCCGATCGTTTCATGCGGGCGATCGATTCCGCGATCCTTCTGCATAACGCCTCGACGCAGTTTGCCGATGGGGGCGAGTTCGGCATGGGTGCGGAAATCGGTATCGCCACCGGCAAGATGCATGCGCGCGGGCCGGTGGGCGTAGAGCAATTGACGAGCTTCAACTATCGCGTCCACGGCACCGGGCAATTGAGGCCGTGAACGCGGGCTTCTCGGCCCCCGAATGGCCTTTGCCCGCCCGCGCGCTGCGCATGCCGCCAACTACGGCGGGCATGCGCGTCGGCCTGTTCGGCGGATCGTTCAACCCGCCCCATCGCGGCCATCTCCTGGTGGCTGAAACGGCGCTGCGCCGGCTTGGCCTTGACCGTCTGTGGTGGATGGTGACGCCCGGCAACCCATTGAAGGATCATGGCGTCCTCGCCCCGCTCGGCGAGCGGCTGGCCCTGTCGGAAGCGTTGGCCCGCGACCCGCGGATCGACGTCACGGCTTTCGAGGCCGCCGCCGCCATCCGGTTTACCGCCGATACGGTGCGGCTGGTGGCCGCACGCCGACGCGACGTGAAGTTCGTCTGGGTAATGGGGGCGGACAGCCTTGCGACGTTCCACCGCTGGCAGGACTGGCAGTTCATCGCCGCGGCGATGCCGATCGCGGTGGTAGACCGCCCGGGATCGACCCTGTCGCTGCTGTCCTCGCCCATGGCGCAGCGGTTTCAACAATGGCGCATGCCGGAGCGCTCGGCCAGGGCGCTGCCCGGCGCCCGGCCCCCGGCCTGGGTCTTTCTTCATGGGCCGCGCTCGGCTCTCTCATCAACGGCATTGCGCAGCAATGCTTGATCGGCATCGAACTGGACACGATATGCAAGTTGGAACACAATCGCCGCACCGTTTGCAGCAAGAAGGAACCTGTCAACTGACCCCCGCGCCTGAAACGAAGGACGTCCCGGACGTCGCTTCCGACGCGCCCTCCGGCGACCGTACGGCCGACCGGAACGCTATCGACCTGGTCATCGCAAGTCTTGACGATTCCAAGGCTGAGGAGATCGTCGCGATCGATCTCAAGGGAAAATCGGCCCTCGCGGACCATATGGTCATCGCCTCCGGCCGCTCCCACCGCCATGTCAGCGCCGTTGCGGACCACCTCCTGAGGGACCTGAAGGACAACGGACTCGGCCCCGCCAAGGTGGAGGGCCTGACCAATGGGGACTGGGTGCTCATCGACACCGGCGATATCATCATCCACATCTTCCGGCCGGAAGTACGCAGCTTCTACAACATCGAGAAGATGTGGGCGGCCGTGGATCAGGATCCGAAGCTTCACTGAGCGAGCCGGCGCATGCGCATGACGCTGATCGCCGTCGGCCGCATGAAGGCCGGGCCGGAGCAGGAGCTTGCGGCCCGCTATCTGACACGCCTGCGCAAAAGCGGCGCCGCGCTGGGGCTGGACTTCGCCGGAGTGGTGGAGCTTGCCGAATCGCGGGCGGCCGATGCCGATGCGCGCAAGGCCGACGAGGCGGCGCGCATCCTTGCCGCCCTGCCCGACAAGGCCGCGCTGATGGTCCTGGACGAAACGGGGAAGACGCCGAGTTCGGATGAATTCGCCCTGCGTCTCGCGGCGCTCCGGGACGAGCCGTTGCGCGATCTCGGCATCGTCATCGGAGGGCCCGACGGCCTGTCTCCATCCCTTCGGTCGCAGGCATCGGCCATCGTCGCCCTTGGCCGCATGACGTGGCCGCACCAGCTTGCGCGAATCCTCGTTGCCGAACAATTGTATCGCGCAACCACCATCCTGGCCGGCCATCCCTATCACCGGCGATGAGGCACGCTGCGGCGGTGCGGCGGATGGATTCTTTAACCGGCCCGTCCTAACATCGCATTGTGCATCGCGAGACAGGGAAAGGGCCGGCGCATCTTCGCAGTAACACAGCCCTTCCGCGGATCGGTGTCGCGCCTCTTCCGGGGCGCCGTGCTATCGATTGCGCTCGGCGTCGTCGCGGCGCTGTCGGCAAACCCGTCTCCCGCGGGCGCCGAAGAACGCGTTGCCGCCATTGGTCCGCAGGACGCCGGATCGCGGCAGATCCGCAGCGAACTGGCAGCGATCTCGGGCCAGATCCAGGTTACGCAGCAGACACTGGCCCGCCTTCGTTCGGAGGCGGCGGAGATCGCCCTCGATCGCGAGGCCCTGTCGCGCCGTCTGGTGGAAAGCGCGAAGGCGGCCGAGGACCTGGCCGGGGAAGTGGCGGCGCTGGAGACGCGCCTGGACCGGATGGGCGCCCGATCGCTCGTCCTGGATCGGTCGCTGGCCGAGCGCCGGCGCGTGCTTACCGGCCTGCTCGCCGCCATGCAGCGGCTGGGGCGCTCTCCCCCGCCGGCGCTTCTGGTGCAGCCGGACGATGCCATCGGTGCCTTGCGCAGCGCCATGATGCTGGGCCGCGTGGTGCCGGCCGTCCAGCAGGAAACGGCGGCACTCCGCCGGGAGATCGACGAGTTGTCATCGCTGACCGCAGCCATGGAGGCCGCCAAGGCGACCTACGCCGACCGGCTGGCCGACCGGCGTGTCGAGGAAGCCCGGCTGGAAAGCCTGATCGCCGAGCGTCGGCAGGCCGAGACACGCTCGCAGGAAGAATCGCGAGCCCTGTCCGCGCGGGCGGAACGGCTTTCGGCCCGGGCCGCGACACTGGAGCAACTGATCGCCGCCCTGGACAAGGCCGACGCGCCACAGGGCCAGGAAGCCGCCCGGCCGCCGGAAACGGGATACGACATCGCATCCCTGCGTGAAAACATGCCGCGATTGCGTGGCAACGCCGCATTTTCGACATTGAAGGGCGTACTGAATCGTCCGGTATCGGGTGAGACGATCACCGGCTTCGGACAGGTGGACGCCGGCGGAAGATCGTCTTCCGGAATGCGCTTTGCGGGTGCCTTCGGAGACAGGGTCACAGCACCTGCAGATGCGGAAGTGCTCTATGCGGGACCATTCCGGTCCTATGGACAACTCTTGATCCTGAATGCCGGCGATGGCTATCATATCGTCCTGGCAGGCATGGCGAAAATCGACGTGGATGTCGGGCAATTCGTCCTCGCCGGAGAACCGGTCGCACGCATGGGGGCGCGGCGACTGGCCGAGCGAGGCGACGGGCAGTATCCGCCAGAGAGCGGACCGGAGCTCTACGTCGAGTTTCGCAAGGACGGGCAACCGGTCGATCCAGCGCCGTGGTGGGCGGAACGACCATCTGGAAGGACGAGGAATGATACGTAAGCTCTCCATTCTCTTCGCGGGAGCGCTGATGGGCGCGACGGCGATGACCGCCTTCGTCGGTCCCCATTCCGGCGTCGCCAATGCAGCAGGATCGGATACTTACCGCCAGCTTGCCATTTTCGGCGACGTCTTCGAGCGCGTTCGCGCGCAGTACGTCGAACAGCCCGATGACCAGAAGTTGATCGAGACTGCGATCAACGGCATGCTCACCTCGCTCGACCCCCATTCCAGCTACATGAACCCCGAACAGACGGCCGACATGCGCACCGAAACGCGCGGCCAGTTCGGCGGCCTCGGCATCGAGGTCACCATGGAGAACGAACTGGTCAAGGTGATTTCGCCCTTCGAGGGCACACCGGCCGACAAGGCCGGCGTTCTCGCCAACGACCTGATCGCCGAAATCGACGGCGAGCAGGTGCGCGGCCTGACGCTTTCGGAAGCGGTGGACCGCATGAAGGGCGACATCGGCACCCCTGTCGACCTGACCATCATCCGCGAGGGCGCCGCGCAGCCGATCCGCCTGTCGATCACGCGCGACGAGATCAAGGTTCCCTCGGTCCGTCATACGGTCGAGAACGATGTCGGCTACATCAAGCTGCTGCGCTTCAACGAGCAGACTACCGTGGGCCTCGAGGAGGCGGTCGCCGACATCAAGGAGAAGATCCCGGAAGGCGATCTCAAGGGCTATGTCCTCGATCTGCGCCGCAACCCCGGCGGTCTTCTCGACGAGGCCGTCAGCGTCTCCGACGCCTTCCTCGAGAAGGGGGAGATCGTCTCCACCCGTGGCCGTAACGCCGAGGAAACGCGGCGTTACAACGCACGCACCGGCGACGATATCGACGGCAAGCCGCTGGTTGTCCTGGTCAATGGCGGCTCGGCCTCCGCATCCGAAATCGTTGCCGGCGCCCTGCAGGACCAGGGCCGGGCGACGGTCGTCGGTTCACGCTCGTTCGGCAAGGGGTCGGTGCAGACCATCATTCCCCTTGGCTCCAACGGTTCGCTTCGCCTGACGACGGCGCTCTATTACACGCCCTCGGGCTCTTCCATCCAGGGCCGTGGCATCCGTCCGGACATCGTGGTCGACCAGCCCCTGCCCGAGGAGATCCGCGAGCAGATGGGCCTGACCGCCGAGGATGACCTGCGCCGGGGCGAATCCTCGCTGCGCGGCCACATCCAGGGTGCGGAAGAGAACGACGAGGGTTCCGGCTCGCTCGATTACGTTCCGCCCGAGGCCAAGGACGACCTGCAGCTCCAGTACGCCCTGGAACTCCTGCGCGGCACGAAGACCCATGCGGCCTTCCCACCCAAGCAGGAAGCGGCCTCGGCGGCCAACTGACCGCGTCCTGCATTTGCCTATCCGGCCCCGGGGTTCGCCCCGGGGTCTTTTGTTTTGACGGAGCACTGGGGACATAGATGCCGATTGTCGATCCCGAAACATTGCCGTACCGCCCATGCGTCGGCATCATGGTGTTGAACGCCGAGGGCAGGGTCTGGGTGGGCCGGCGCATCGCGCTGCCGCAGGGCGAGCTCGACGGAGAGGAACGCCTCTGGCAGATGCCGCAGGGCGGTATCGATCCGGGCGAGGAGCCCCTGCCCGCGGCGCTGCGCGAGCTCTACGAGGAAACGGGCATGCGCAACGTGTCCCTGCTCGCCGAGGCCGATCGCTGGATCGATTACGACTTGCCCGCGCATCTGGTCGGAATCGCATTGAAGGGTCGTTTCCGAGGCCAGACGCAGAAATGGTTCGCGTTCCGCTTCGAGGGTGACGAAGGCGAGATCCAGATTGCCCCTCCCCCCGGCGGCCACGAGGCCGAGTTCTCTGAATGGGACTGGAAGACGATGGATGAGGTGCTCGATCTGATCGTGCCCTTCAAGCGCCCGGTCTACGAGGCGGTGGTGGCGCAGTTTCGCGGTCTTTCAGCGGTCTGACACCGGCCCCGGCGGCAGCGCGACGTCCAGCGCCGCAAGGCGGTCCGCGGCCGCCGCCGCATAGGGGCCGATCCACCGGTCGTGAATGCGTTTGATCGGCAGGGCGTTGAGATGGTTCCAGCGCTCCCGCCCCTTTCGCACGGCAACCACGAGGCCTGCGTCTTCGAGCACTTTGAGATGCTGCATTATCGTGCAGCGATCCAAGGTCTGGAAGGCCGCGCACAGGCTCCCCGTGGTCTGCGGCCCCGCCTTCAACGCGTCCAGCATCCGCCTCCGGAGACCCGACGAGAGGGCTTTGAATATCTGGTCGTCTTCCGTATCGCTTGACATGTTATGTTTTTATAACATTATTGGTGCAATCGCAAGCGGAGGTACAGAAGATGAACCTTTCTTTTCAGGTATCCGGCCGGATAGATCGCCCGGTTGAAGCGGTGTTCGAGGCGGTCGTCGATCCGAACCAGCTTTCGTCCTACTTCACGACCGGCGGCGCGGAAGGGCGGCTCGAAACCGGCGCGACGGTGCGGTGGGACTTCGCCGATTTCCCCGGAGCCTTCCCGGTAACGGTCGTCGAGGTGACGCATCCGAGCCGGATCGTCCTGCGGTGGGACGCGGCGCCGGAGGCCGGCTCGTACCAGACCGAAGTGATCATGAGTTTCGAAGCGACAGAGGACGGGCGCACGCTGGTGACGATTGCGGAGAGCGGCTGGCGCGATGATGCGGCCGGGCTGAAGGCATCCTACGACAATTGCGCCGGATGGATGCAGATGCTGTGCGCCCTTAAGGTATGGGCCGAACGCGGGATCAACATCCGCGAGGGCATGTTTCGTTGAGACGAAAGAAAAGGCCCCTAGGCGTACTGCCGAGAGGCCTTCGAAACCTGTGTGAAACGGTATGGATCAGGCAGCCAACGCGGCCCGGGCATTCTGCAGGTCGGCAAGCCGATGCTCGGCACGCGACTTGACCTCCCCGTCCGTGGCGTCGGCCACGTCTTCCTCGGCGGCGCGGATCTGGCGATCCAGCTCGTCGGCCGAAAGATCTTCCACCGGGATGGCATGCTCGGCCAGAAGGGTGAAGCCATCCGGGTTGATGTCGGCAAAGCCGCCCTGGATGAAAATCCGGCGATCCGGGCCGCTGGCCATCGTGGCATGGACCACGCCCGGTTTCAGCGTCGTCATCAGGGGCGCATGATGCGCCATGACGGTGAAATAGCCTTCGGTCCCCGGCGCGATCACGGCCGTCACCTGCTCCGAAAGAAGCAGCCGCTCGGGAGAAACGAGTTCGAACTTGAAGCTGTCAGCCACGGATCGCCTGCCTTGAAACCGTGCCCTCCCCGATGGAAAGCGCACCTTTGGTATTTCGACGGAAACCGCGCCCTACCGGCCGGCTCCGCAACGATGGCGGAAAGGCGCTCCGGCCTGCGGTGCGCCTTTCCAGTATCGATCAGGCCGCTTCGGCGGCCAGGCGCTGGGCCTTTTCGATCGCCTGGTCGATGGAGCCGACCATGTAGAAGGCCGCTTCCGGCAGATGGTCGTACTCGCCCTCGACGAGGCCCTTGAACGAGCGGATCGTGTCTTCCATCGGCACGAGCTGGCCCGGCGCGCCGGTGAAGACCTCGGCCACGAAGAAGGGCTGCGACAGGAAGCGCTCGATCTTGCGGGCGCGCGCCACCGTCAGCTTGTCCTCTTCCGACAGCTCGTCCATGCCCAGAATGGCGATGATGTCCTGCAGCGACTTGTACTTCTGCAGGATCGACTGGACCTTCCGGGCCACATCGTAGTGCTCTTCGCCGATGATCATCGGCGACAGCATGCGCGAGGTGGACTCCAGCGGGTCCACCGCCGGGTAGATGCCCTTCTCGGAGATGGCGCGGTTGAGAACCGTCGTCGCATCGAGGTGGGCGAAGGACGTTGCCGGCGCCGGGTCGGTCAGATCGTCGGCGGGCACGTAGATGGCCTGCACCGACGTGATCGAACCCTTGGTCGTCGTCGTGATACGTTCCTGCATGGCGCCCATGTCGGTGGCCAGCGTCGGCTGATAGCCCACCGCCGAAGGAATACGGCCCAGAAGCGCCGACACTTCGGAGCCCGCCTGCGTGAAGCGGAAGATGTTGTCCACGAAGAACAGCACGTCCTGGCCCTGATCGCGGAAATGCTCGGCGATCGTCAGGCCGGTCAGCGCGACGCGGGCGCGCGCACCGGGAGGCTCGTTCATCTGGCCGTAGACCAGGGCGGCCTTGGAGCCTGCGGTCGAGCCGTTGTGCTCGTGCGGGTCCTTGTTCACGCCGGACTCGATCATCTCGTGGTAGAGATCGTTGCCCTCGCGGGTCCGCTCGCCGACGCCGGCAAAGACCGAATAACCGCCATGCGCCTTGGCGACGTTGTTGATGAGTTCCTGGATGAGAACCGTCTTGCCGACGCCGGCGCCGCCGAACAGGCCGATCTTGCCGCCGCGTGCATAGGGCGCCAGAAGGTCGATGACCTTGATGCCCGTGACCAGGATCTGGCTCTCGGGCGACTGCTCGATATAGGGCGGGGCCGGCTGGTGGATGGAGCGCTTGGTTTCCGTACGGATCGGCCCCACCTCGTCGATCGGCTCGCCGATGACGTTCATGATGCGGCCGAGCGTCTCGTCGCCCACCGGCACTTCGATCGGGGCACCGGTGTCGCGCACCGGCTGACCGCGCACCAGACCTTCCGTCAGGTCCATCGCGATGGTGCGGACGGTATTCTCGCCAAGGTGCTGCGCAACCTCGAGCACGAGCCGGTTACCGTTGTTTTCGGTTTCCAGCGCGTTCAGGATCTCCGGCAGATGCCCGTCGAACTCGACGTCCACCACGGCGCCGATGACCTGGGCGATGCGGCCGGTGGTCACGCTCCTGTCCAATGTGTCAGCCATGAAGGCCTCCTCTTAAACCAGCTTGAACCGCACGTCCGGCAAAAGAAGCCTCCCGCGCGCCTCGATGTTGAATTGGGCGGCCCCGCCCTGTGGCGGTCGAGGCCGGAATCTACAGTCTTACAGCGCTTCCGCGCCGGCGATGATCTCGATCAGTTCGGTCGTGATCTGCGCCTGGCGCTGGCGGTTGTAGGAAATCGACAGCTTCTTGATCATGTCGCCGGCGTTGCGCGTAGCATTGTCCATGGCGCTCATACGGGCGCCCTGTTCCGAAGCGGCATTCTCGAGCAGGGCGCGGAAGATCTGCACCTTGACGTTGCGCGGCAGAATGTCTTCGAGGATCGCCTCGGGCTCCGGCTCGTACTCGTAGAGGGCGCCACCGGCGCTGGCATCCACGGACGCACCTTCCGAAGGCGGCACCGTCGCGGGGATCAGCTGCTGTGCCGTCGGCTTCTGGGTGATGACGTTGACGAACTCCGAGTAGAAGATCGTCGCGATGTCGTACTCGCCCTTTTCGAAGCGCGCCATCACCGTGTCGGCGACCTCTTCGGCCTGGGCGAAACCCAATGTCTTCGGATTGGACAGCTCGACGCGCTCGACGATGCGGGCCGACAGGTCACGACGGATCATGTCGTAGCCCTTCTTGCCGACGGTCACGATCTTGACCGTCTTGCCCTCGGCATCCAGCTTCCGGACATGCTCCCGGAAGCGGCGCACGATCTGCGCGTTGAAACCGCCGCAAAGGCCGCGGTCGGACGTGAACAGCACCAGGAGATGCGTATCGTCCTTGCCGGTACCGGCCATCAGGGCCGGCGCCTCGCCATCGTCCATGGCGTTCGCGATATTGGCCAGAACGGAGGCCATCCGCTCCGAATAGGGGCGGGCAGCCTCGGCCGCAGCCTGGGCGCGGCGAAGCTTGGCCGCCGCGACCATCTGCATGGCCTTGGTGATCTTCTGCGTCGCCTTGACCGAGGCAATGCGGTTTCGCAGATCCTTGAGCGAAGCCATCTGTCTCTAGCGTCTCCGGGTTCAGCCTTGCCGTACGATCAGGCGAAGGACTTGGCGTACTGGTCGAGGGCGGCCTTGAGCTTGCCGCGAGTCTCGTCCGACAACGCCTTTTCCGTCGCGATCGTGGTCAGGATATCCTTGTGCTCGGTGCGGAGCGCGGTCAGGAGGCCCTGCTCGAACGGGCCGACGTCGGAGACCTTGAGCTTGTCGAGGTATCCTTGCGTCCCGGCGAAGATCACGGCGACCTGCTCTTCCGTCTTGAGCGGCGAGAACTGGGGCTGCTTGAGCAGCTCCGTCAGGCGCGCACCACGGTTCAGCAGGCGCTGCGTGGCAGCATCGAGATCGGAGCCGAACTGCGCGAAGGCCGCCATCTCGCGGTACTGCGCGAGCTCGCCCTTGATGGAGCCGGCAACCTGCTTCATCGCCTTGACCTGGGCCGCGGAGCCGACGCGCGACACCGAAAGACCGACGTTCACGGCGGGGCGGATGCCCTGGTAGAACAGGTTGGTCTCCAGGAAGATCTGGCCGTCGGTGATCGAGATCACGTTGGTCGGGATGTAGGCCGACACGTCGTTGGCCTGCGTCTCGATGACCGGCAGTGCCGTCAGCGAGCCGGCGCCCAGCGAATCGTTGAGCTTGGCGGCGCGCTCCAGCAGGCGGGAATGCAGGTAGAAGACGTCGCCCGGATAGGCTTCGCGGCCCGGCGGGCGGCGCAGCAGAAGCGACATCTGGCGGTAGGAGACGGCCTGCTTGGACAGGTCGTCGTAGCCGATCACGGCATGCATGCCGTTATCGCGGAAATACTCGCCGATGGCGCAGCCCGCGAAGGGGGCGATGTACTGCAGCGGAGCCGGGTCGGAAGCCGTGGCGGCAACGACGACCGAATAGGCCATGGCGCCGCGCTCTTCCAGCGTCCGCACGAACTGCGCGACAGTCGAGCGCTTCTGGCCGATGGCCACGTAGATGCAGTAGAGCTGGTCTGCCGTACGGCCTTCGTCGTGGGCCGGCTTCTGGTTGAGGAACGTGTCCAGAAGGATCGCCGTCTTGCCCGTCTGGCGATCGCCGATGACGAGCTCGCGCTGGCCGCGACCGATCGGGATGAGCGCGTCGATGGCCTTCAGGCCCGTCGCCATCGGCTCATGCACCGACTTGCGGGGGATGATGCCCGGCGCCTTCACGTCGACGCGGCGGCGCTCGGTGGCGTCGATGGGGCCCTTGCCGTCGATCGGATTGCCGAGGCCGTCGATGACGCGGCCGAGCAGGCCCTTGCCAACCGGAACGTCCACGATGGCGCCCGTGCGCTTGACGGTATCGCCTTCCTTGATCTCGCGGTCGGAACCGAAGATCACGACGCCGACATTGTCGCTTTCGAGGTTGAGGGCCATGCCCCGGACGCCGCCGGGAAACTCGACCATCTCGCCGGCCTGAACGTTGTCGAGGCCGTAGACGCGGGCGATGCCGTCGCCCACCGACAGAACCTGACCGACCTCCGAAACCTCGGCTTCATTGCCGAAATTCTTGATCTGGTTCTTGAGGATTGCGGAAATTTCCGCGGCGCGGATGTCCATCAGCCGACCTCTTTCAGCGCGAGCTTGAGCGAATTGAGTTTGGTGCGCAGGGACGTATCGATCTGCCGCGATCCGATACGCACGACGAGCCCGCCGAGTATCGCGGGGTCGACACTTTCCTGCATGGTGATTGTCTTGCCGGAATAGGCGGCCAGAGCCTTGGAAAGCTCGTCGCGCTGCTCCTGCGAAAGCGCATGCGCGCTGACGATCCTGGCTTCCACTTCGCCGCGCGCCGCGCGCGCCAGCTCGATGAAGGCGGAAACGATCTGCGGCAGGGCGAAGAGCCGGCGATTGGCCGCCACGACCTTGAGGAAGTTGCCGACGAGCATCGAAGGCTTGACCGCCTCGACGATGGCGCCGACGGCGCGAAGCTGATCTTCCGATGTGAAGGCCGGGCTTTCCACCAGGCGGCGGAAATCCGCGTTCTCTTCGATCAGGGTGCGGAACTGGCGAAGTTCCGCCTCCGTCGCCTCGACGGAGCCATCGTCATGCGACAGCTCGAAGAGGGACTGGGCGTAGCGCTCTGCGACTCCGGATACCGGAGAGGATGATTTAGCCACGGACGACCGCTTTTCTTCCTGAAGTTTGACCCTCCCGTTCCCCTGCGATGCAGGCGGCGGGGAAAACCAGAACCGATCCTTGAAATTGCAGCGAAACCGCCTGATGCCGTTTCGCCATGCCGATCGGGGGTTCGTCTAGCATAGCGATCCGGCCTCGACAACATGGCTTAGTCGAGTCATGCGGGCTTCAAACACGGCTTTTTCGCATGAAATGCGGGAGGCTCACCCCGGGGTGAGGCCGAAGACGGGCCCGATGAACAGGAACGCCAGAATCAGCTGGATTGCCAGGGCCACCCAGTTGACCAGGATCAGGCCGGAATCCGACAGCATGGACACGAACCGGCCGAAGGCCGCGAACAACCAGGCCAGCCCCAGGACGAGCTGCGCGATCGGCTGGTCGTAGAAGAGGATGCCGGCAAAGCCGGCCCCCAGCCAGAAGCCGCCGAGCGACCCGCGGATCTGCGCCAGCGCGGCAGGCCGTGCCTGCCCGGCCGGCACGCCGGAGTCCCGCAGCGCCAGGCGCGGCGCGAACAGGTGGACCAGCCCGCCCAGAAGGGTGGCGACGGCGGCAAGAAAAGGCAGCCAGTCGGCGTTGGTGGTGGGCAGGGTGAATTCCATCGGGCAGCCAGTCCTCAGGTTGCGGGCGCGCCGTCCGCGACATGCGGCGGCAGGCGAATCATGACGAAATCATAGGTGGCACGCATGGCTTGTCCGAACGTGGCTTCACCATTGCGTGATAGTTCAGAGAAAGCTCTGCGGATCCACGTCCACCTGCACCTGCACCGAGCCGCGCGGCCTTGGCGCCGCTGCGAACAGCGCCCGCAGGAAGGCCTGCATCGATTCCTGCCGTGGTCCGTGGCACAGAAGCCGGAAGCGATGGCGCCCGCGCAGCACCGCCAGCGGCGCCTCGGCCGGGCCAAGCACCTCGATGCCGCCGCCGCCCGGCGCGGCGGCGCGCAGGGCGCGGCCGTGCTCTTCCGCCTCGCGGCGCGTTGCGGCGGAAACGATGATCGCGGCCAGCCGGCCGAAGGGCGGCATCAGGGCACGTTCACGCTCGCCGACCTCACGGGCGTAGAACCGTTCGGCATCGCCGCTGGCGATGGCCTGCATGACCGGGTGTTCAGGCTGCCATGTCTGGATCAGCCCGCGGCTGGAGCGTCCGGTGCGCCCAGCCCGGCCCGTGACCTGGTGAAGAAGCTGGAACGTGCGCTCGGCGGCACGCGGATCGCCGTTCGACAGGCCGAGATCGGCGTCGATGGCGCCGACGAGCGTCATCAGCGGGAAGTGATGGCCCTTGGCGACGAGTTGCGTGCCGATGACGATGTCGGCTTCGCCCTCTGCGATGGCGTCCAGCTCGCGGCGCATGCGCCGCGCGCCACCCGGCAGGTCCGACGACAAGAGAACGGTGCGCGCATCGGGATAACGCTCCAGCATCTCCTCGGCGATTCGCTCGACGCCCGGCCCGCACGGCACCAGATGGTCCACAGTGCCGCATTCGGGGCAGGCTTCCGGCCGCTTCTCGCTGTAGCCGCAATGGTGGCAGACGAGCTGGCCCCGCAGCCTATGGTCGACCAGCCAGGTCGAGCATTGCGTGCACTGGAAACGATGTCCGCAGGACCGGCACAGGGTCAGCGGCGCATAGCCCCGGCGGTTGAGAAACAGGAGCGCCTGCTCGCCGCGCCGGACCGTTTCCTCGATGGCGGTGGCCAGTACCGGCGATACGAAGCGGCCGCGCTCGGGCGGATGGCGGCGCATATCGACGAGCGACAGTTCCGGCAGCGCCGCAGATTCGAAGCGCGCGCCGAGGCGCAGATGGCCGTAACGGCCCTGCGCGGCATTGACCCGCGTTTCCACGGACGGCGTCGCCGATGCCAGCACCAGCGGGACCTTTTCGAGCGAGGCGCGCACCACGGCCATGTCGCGCGCATGATAGAAGGTGCGGTCTTCCTGTTTGTAGGCCGGGTCGTGTTCCTCGTCGATGATGACGAGGCCGAGATCCTCGAATGGCAGGAACAGCGCGGAGCGCGCCCCCGCGACCACCCGTACCCGGCCCTCTGCCACCTGCCGCCAGACCTTTTCCCGCATGCGCGGCGGCGCATCCGAGTGCCATTCGGCGGGCGGCGCGCCGAAGCGCGCGTGAAAACGATCGATGAACGCCTGGGTAAGGGCGATCTCGGGCAGGAGGATAAGGACCTGTCGGCCGGCATCCAGCGCCGCGGCCACCGCTTCGAAATAGACTTCCGTCTTGCCGGAGCCTGTGACGCCCTCCAGAAGCGTCGTGGAAAACCCGCCTGCCGTCACGGTCCGGGCGAGGCAGGCGGCCACGTCCGCCTGCGCCTCGCTCAGCCGTGCGCGGCCATAGGCCGTATCGGGTGCGGCCACCGCCGGCGGCGGCGGCAGGCGCACGGGTTCGAACACCCCCTGCCGGACGAGGCCGTCGACGACCGTGCTGGAGACCCCGGCCGCGTGGGCAAGGCCGGATCGCGTCCACACGGGGTGTTCCTCGGCTGCCGCCAGGACGCGCGTGCGGGCCGGCGTCATCCGGTCCGGCCGGGCGGCGGCAAGTTGCAGCCCGTCGATCATCGGCTCGGGATCGAATGCGGTTGGAGAGCGCAGCGCCATGCGCACGACGAGGCCCGGCGGCGACAGCGTGTAAGCGGCCACCCAATCGATGAACCGCCGCATCGCCGGCCTGAGAGGCGGACAGTCGAAAACGTGGGAAACCGCGCGCAACCGCTTCGGATCGACGCCGTCAGCCGGTCCGTCCCAGACGACGCCGGCTACGGTGCGCGGCCCGAGGGGCACGGCAACGATGCTGCCGGGCGGGGCTTCGACCCCGTCCGGCAATGCGTAGGAATATGGCCTGTCGGATGGCACGGGAACCAGCACGGAGACGGTCCGGACCTCCGGTCCGGCCTTCTGGTCGAACAGGCCGGCGACGGTGGCATGCGCCTCCCGTTTGCGGTATCGCGCCTGACCTGTTTTCGTGGGTTCGTCCATGCCCGCTGAGGTAACGATTGCGGGCGGAGATGAAAAGAGGGCGGCTTGGCGCCGCCCGAACTCAACTGTGCTGGAAGTGGCTTTCCAGGAAGTAGAGCGACTTGTCGACGCCGCGTCCGATGCCTGTGAAAAGATCCGCCGTCAGGTCGTCGCCGGCCTCGTCGGCCTCATCGATGGCGTCGCGCAGCGCACCGCCCCAGGTGGCGTAATTGTCGGCGAGACGCTTGAGATGCCCCATCGAGTCGACGAGATCGAGCGGGTACGGCTCCAGGATCGACCCTTCCGAGGCAGCCTGTACGGTGCCCCTGGCCTGTCCACCGAGGGCGGTGAGCCGCTCGGCGATGGAGTCGACATACTCCTCGGCCTCTTCGTGCAACTGGTCGAACAGCAGGTGCACCGACATGAAGTTCGGCCCCTTGACGTTCCAGTGCGCCTGCTTGGCGGCATAGGCGATGTCGATGGACGAGGCCAGATGCTTCTGGAGCAGCTCGACCATGGAAGCCCTGAGGTTTTCGTTCATGGAATTCTTGGTGGGGTGCAGCCTTGCCTGCGACTTCTTCGCCATGATGTCCTGTCCCTTGGCTATCTGGCGGACCGAACGCCCGCGTCTGCCTAGAACCAACACGGCCCCGTCAAGTTCCTTCAAGGCTGTCCGGCTTCGCGTCGACGCTCTCCTCGCGCCGCAGCCGCCTGCACCAGCGCCTCCAGCGAGACGCGCATCTCTTCCCATTCGCGGCGGTCGCCATTCATGCCGTAGCGCTCTGCAAGCGAGAAGGGCGAGACGTAACCGATCCGTGTGCTGCCACCATCGTCCCAGATCAGGATACGCTGCGGAAGATCGATGGCGAGTTGCCGGTTCTCCTTCATCAGCGGGGTCGACAGTTTCGGCTTGGCGAATATGACGACCGTGGTGGGCGCGATGGTCTCCCCCACCTGCCGCGCGGCATCCTGATGGTCGATCACTGCCAGGACGACCGAACCCGACCGCACCACCGCGTCCTCCAGCCGCCGGGCCGTTTCCCCGACGTCGTGCCGGCTTTGCCGAACTACCCATTCATCCGCGGCCCCGGCCTGCCCGGCGACGAGCGAGACGGCCAGAAGAACGAGGGCCGGAAGGCCGCGACAGGATCGGGTGAAACCGACGGTCCATCTCCACATGCGGCTCGAGTGCTCCTCCGGTTGACGTCTCAGTGGTTTGCCGGCAAGCCGGCAAAGGCCCGCTCGCCCCACACGGCCCGCAGCGCCCGATCGCGCCCGCAACCGACGCGATAGGCCTCGTAGCGTACGGGGTTCTTCTTTGCGAAGTCCTGATGGTAGTCCTCGGCGGCATAGAAGGGCAAGGCGGGAAGTATCTGCGTGGCCACCGCCTGTCCAAGCTCCTTCTGGACCGCATCCCGGGAAGCTTCGACGGCGGCATTTTCGGCAGGCGATGAAGGAAACAGGGCGGTGCGATATTGCGGGCCCTTGTCGCAGAACTGGCCGTTCGGATCGGTCGGGTCGATCGAATGCCAATAGGCGTTCAGCAGATCTTCGTAGGTCACCCGCTGAGGATCGTACGTCACCTGCACCGCTTCCATGTGGCCCGTGCCACCGCCGATCACCTGCGGATAGGTGGGGTTTTGCGTCTTGCCGCCGGTGAAGCCGGAGACGGCCGAGACCACCCCGGGGATCGATTCCAGATGCGCTTCCACCGACCAGAAGCATCCGCCGGCAAAGACGGCGGTCTGTTCGGCAGCCATGGCGGTTCCGCCGGCCATCGCGGCGGCGAGCCCGAGAACCAATGCGATACGGCTTGGCATGCCTGCCTCCACGAAACGGGATCGGGGTAGCATGCTCGCCGGACTTTGCGCCGAAGTGAAGGCGTAAACGACAACGCCGCCGGCATGGCCGACGGCGTCGCATTCACGCGGTGCGGATGGCTCAGACGCGCCGCTCGACCATCATCTTCTTGATCTCGGCGATCGCCTTCGCCGGGTTCAGCCCCTTCGGGCAGGTCTGCGTGCAGTTCATGATGGTGTGGCAGCGATAGAGGCGGAACGGATCCTCGAGCTGATCGAGCCGCTCGCCTGTCGCCTCGTCGCGCGAATCGATCAGCCAGCGGTAAGCCTGAAGCAGCACGGCCGGACCGAGATAGCGATCGCCATTCCACCAGTAGGACGGGCACGAGGTCTGGCAGCAGAAGCAGAGAATGCACTCGTAGAGGCCGTCCAGCTTCTCGCGGTCCTGGTGGCTCTGCCGCCATTCCTTTTCCGGAGCGGGGGTTTCCGTCTTCAGCCAGGGGTCGATGGAGCGCAACTGGGCGTAGGGCACCGTCAGGTCCGGCACGAGATCCTTGACGACCGGCATGTGCGGCAACGGATAGACCTTCACCGTGCCCGACACTTCGTCCATGCCCTTCGTGCAGGCAAGCGTGTTGGTGCCGTCGATGTTCATGGCGCAGGAGCCGCAGATTCCCTCGCGGCAGGACCGGCGCAGCGTCAGCGTGGCGTCGACCGTGTTCTTGATCCAGAGAAGGGCATCCAGAACCATCGGTCCGCAATCGTCGAGATCGACGTAATAGGTGTCGATTCGTGGATTTTCGCCGTCATCCGGCGACCAGCGGTAGATGGCGAATTCGCGTACGTTTGCCGCGCCCTGGGGCTTCGGCCAGACCTTACCCTTCGATGGCCGGGAATTCCGGGGGAGGCTGAGTTCGACCATGGACCTGTCCTGAACGTATCTCTGAAAGCCCTGAAGGTGCTTTTAGAATGGGCCTAAACATAAAAATTTCGCAGCGCAACAGGCTTGCGCGATTCAATCGGTTCAGCCCATCGGGAGGCCCGGATAAATGCCGAAGGCGCGCGACCCGGAGCCCGCCTCGGCCGCCACCGCCAGCCGCACGGCCTCGACCGTGCCGGACGCGACCAGCCGCATCTCCTCGCCCACTTCCGCAGCGTCCACCAGGGTACGGCTCAGCGTCGCCGGCACGCCGAGGTCGCGGATCGCTCCGATGCCGTTGCCGACACGGGACGCCGGGTCCGCCTTGCCGATATCGTGGATGTGAACCGACAAGATGCGCCCGGGAAAGCGCCGGGCGATGTCATGGTAGATGGACGTATCGTCCTGCCCCGAGTCGCCGATCAGGATGAACGGCAGGTCCGGGTAGGCGGACAGGAGTTGCTCGATCATCCGGACCTTGTGGCCGTTGTGCCGGCGCAGGATCCAGTCCAGTCCGTCGCCGGAAAGGTTGCGCAGCAGCATCGGGCCGCGCGGGATGCCGCGCAGCGCCATGAAGCGGTCGTACAGGTCGAACAGGTTCCAGGGGCTGGACGAGACGTAGAAGATCGGGTTCGTCTCGGGCCCGTCCTCGCCGTCGGCAAGTGCACGATAGAATTCGGCGACCCCGGGAAACGCCACGCGGCTTTCGGGCGAGTTGGCGGTGACGATGCGCCAATGCTTGATGATCTCGCTGGCGCCCGTATGGACGATCGTATCGTCGATGTCGGACACGATGACGAAGCGCGCCCGCGGAGACACGACGCGCACGAGCCCCTCGCCGGCCAGCGTCACCGGTGCGTAGCCCGGCGCGTGCTCCAGCGACAGGTTGACCGCCATCCAGGGCGCGTGGTCCTGCGGGGCGGCATCCGCCGCCACCTCGAAATAGCCGGCATGGTCGCTGAAGGCGACGCCGGACGCCGCGCCTGCCTGCCAGCGCACGCGCGCCCCGGCGATCTCGTCTGTCTCGTACCGCTTGAATGTCAGCCACAGGTTGTGAAGTGCGGACGTCGTATGGGGCGCGGAGACCACACCTTCGTCTTCCAGCACCCGGCCCCGCAGCCACAGGCCTCCCCGGCCGGTGAAACCGACATAGGGCATCAGCATGGGCGGGTCGACAAAGCCGAGCCGCCGCTTCACGGCGAAACGCGATGCGCGCCAGCTACGCCCTATGGTTGTTGCGATACGCCGCGACACGCCAGACTTCGTCATAAAACCCGGCTTAGCAGATGGATCGTGCCGCCGAAAGTGCGCTCGCCCCCTGCGACAGGTCCTGATCTATCCGGGCAATGGCGGGGCATCGGCGTCGAATGTGCCGCCGTGGCAGGTTCGCATCGTATCGTTGAGGAAAGAGAAGATCGCCTGCTGGTCGGGTTGGCTGACCCGGCCATCCGACAGCATCCTGTCTGCGGCCGGCGGCGAAACGGCCGTGGCCACGAGATAGTCGCGCTGGGGAGCGGACAGTTGCGTCTGCGACTGTTCGGCAAGGCAGCGGCAGGCCTGCGGCGACATATCCTTCATCTGGACGCCGCACAGGCCGGCGATAAGCCCAACCTCGTCGCCTTCGCCGGGCGTCAGGAACATCTGTGCCGGAGGCGCGCCGCCGTCCTGAGCCCCGGCCGGGCCCATCGCCAGCACCAGGGCGCCCGCGCACAAGGCCAGTGTCAGAATATTCCAGTCATTTCGCACTACCGCATCCTCCCGGAACGGCGCCCCCAGGAAGAAATGCTAATCCGTGGGGAAGTTTTGTCAAAGCCTACCAGCGATAATTGCGCGGCACGCCGCCGCCGCGCAGGGCCCACGCCCACAGGCCAAGGCGCAGCCGGCCACGAACCCGCGCCTGACGCAGGAAGGGCAAGAGCCCGCTTTGCCGGCGCAGGCGGCCGCGCTCGTAGCTTTCTGCGATCACGCTGGGTGCGTCCGCCTGCCGGATCGGCAGCGGCGAGACGTAGCAGACATCGCAACCGTGCAATGACGGGTTCGCAAGATAATCGTCGAACGGCATGAGATTGCGTCCTGCCGCCGCGATCAGCTTTTCGGCGGCCTGGCGTGTCACGACATAGGCTGCCGAGCCCGACGACGGCTTCAGCGAGCGAACCAGCGTTTCCGCGCCGAGCGCGGCCACCTTGACGGCCGGCCGCGAACCCGACAGGCGGATCGCTTCCAGACGCACGATGTCGAAGGGCGCATCGAGCCCGCCGAGGGCTTCAAGCACCGGTCCCGTGCGCGGGCCCGGCACCGCGTCGTCTTCCAGTATGAGGGCAAGATCGTGCTCACCGGACAAGAAGCACCGCAGCGCGACGATATGGCTGGCGAAGCAGGCTTCCTGCACGAGTAGGTATTCGCGGCCCCGCACCATGCTGTAGCCTAGCCCGGCAGGCGGCAGGACGATGGACAGGCCACGTATGTCCAGCACAGCCTGCGGCTGCAGCCGGGCGTCCAGGGCCGGCACACGCCGAAGTGGATAAGGCAATGGAGAGAATGCCTCGGCCAGCGCCTGCCAGCGCTCTTGAGAGCGGTCCAGATTGATGGCGTAGATGCCGAGCGACCGTTTCATTCAACCTCGCTGCCGCGGCCGGGCGCGGATGGCCCGGCCGTGGACGCGGTGTCAGTACACCCGCTTCTTGGGCTTGATGTACTCGATCTCGTTCGACAGCGTGTAGGTATGAACCGGCCGGTCCGCAAGCTGTACCGTCCTGCCCGCCATGTCGGCGAAGGCCAGCGTATGCTTCATCCAGTTCTGGTCGTCGCGATCGGGGAAATCCTCGCGGGCATGCGCCCCGCGCGATTCCTGGCGGGCCAGGGCCGAATCCATCGTCACGACCGCCTGGCAGATCAGGTTGTCGTATTCCAGCGTCTCGATAAGGTCGGTATTCCAGATCAGCGAGCGATCCGTCACCTGCACGTCCTCGGAATTGGCCCACACCTCGTGGATCTTGTGGTGACCTTCTTCCAGCACCTCGCCAGTCCGGAAGACGGCGCAGTTGTTCTGCATCGTCTTCTGCATGGCAAGGCGGAGCTGCGCGGTCGGCGTGCCGCCCTTGGCGTTGCGGAAGCGGTCCAGCCGTGACACCGCAAGATCGCCGGCATCGGCCGGCAGCGGGGCCTGGGATGCCCCGGCCTCCACCGTCTCGACGCAGCGCAGCGCGGCGGCGCGGCCGAAGACGACGAGGTCGATGAGCGAATTGGAGCCGAGGCGGTTGGCTCCGTGCACCGACACGCAGGCCGCTTCGCCGACGGCCATCAGGCCCGGAACGACGGTGTCCGGATTGCCGTTGCGCAGCGTCAGCACCTCGCCGTGGTAGTTGGTCGGGATGCCGCCCATGTTGTAGTGGACAGTCGGCAGGACGGGGATCGGCTCCTTCGTCACGTCGACCCCCGCGAAGATGCGGGCGCTCTCCGAAATGCCGGGCAGGCGCTCGTGCAGGATCTTCGGATCCAGATGGTCGAGGTGCAGGAAGATGTGGTCCTTGCCCTTGCCGACGCCGCGGCCATCGCGGATTTCCATCGTCATCGAGCGGGAGACCACGTCGCGCGATGCCAGGTCCTTGGCGGACGGCGCATACCGCTCCATAAAGCGCTCGCCCTCCGAGTTCGTCAGGTAGCCGCCTTCGCCGCGCGCGCCCTCGGTGATCAGGCAGCCCGCGCCATAAATGCCGGTGGGGTGGAACTGCACGAACTCCATGTCCTGCAGTGGCAGGCCGGCGCGCAGCACCATGGCGTTGCCGTCACCGGTGCAGGTATGGGCCGAAGTTGCCGAGAAATAGGCGCGGCCATAGCCGCCGGTGGCGAGAATCGTCTTCTGGGCGCGGAACCGGTGCAGCGTGCCGTCATCGAGGCAGAGAGCCACGACGCCCCGGCAGACGCCATCGGAATCCATGATCAGGTCGATGGCGAAATACTCGATGAAGAATTCCGATGCATAGCGCAGCGACTGGCCGTACAGCGTATGCAGAATGGCATGGCCGGTGCGGTCGGCGGCGGCGCAGGTGCGCTGGGCGGGGGGCCCCTCGCCGAACTCGGTGGTCATGCCGCCGAAGGGGCGCTGGTAGATCTTGCCATCCTGGGTCCGCGAGAAGGGGACTCCGAAATGCTCCAGCTCATAGACGGCGGCGGGCGCGTTGCGCACCAGATACTCGATGGCGTCCTGGTCGCCCAGCCAGTCCGAGCCCTTGACGGTGTCGAACATGTGCCAGCGCCAGTTGTCCGGCCCCATATTGCCGAGAGAGGCGGCGACGCCGCCCTGCGCGGCCACGGTATGCGAGCGGGTCGGGAATACCTTGGTGATGCAGGCGGTGCGAAGGCCGGCCTGGGCGGCACCCAGCGTGGCGCGCAGGCCGGCACCGCCGGCCCCCACCACGACGACGTCGAACGTGTGGTCGATGAACTTGTAGGCGGTGCCGTTGGTGGCGGGCGCGACGCGATGGGGTTGTGCGTTGCCGGTTGTTGTGTCGGCCATGTCGTTCAAGCTCCGAAGCTCAGCCGCACGATCGCGTAAAGGACAGAGAGCGCGATGGCGACCGAGAAGAATGTGCTGGCGAGGATGGCGACGATGCGCGCCGCCCCGTGCAGATAGTCCTCGATCACGATCTGCATGCCGAGGCGCATGTGAATGGTGGCGGAAATGATGGTGGCCGCCATCGCGATGCCGACGAAGGGGTTGCCGAAGGCCGCCCGCACATCCGCGTAGCTGCCGGAAGACAGGCGTACCACGAGGATGAGGAAGAAGATGACCAGAAACAGGTTGGCGACGGCTGTAACCCGCTGCATCCAGAAATGCCCGGTGCCCTCCTTGGCCGAGCCAAGCCCGCGCACCCTGCCGAGAGGCGTTCTCATGTCCATGATCCGCTCTCCTGTCAGCCGAAGATCAGTATGCCGAGCCACAGCAGCGCGGTCAGCCCGAGAGAGCCGACCAGCGTCGCGATGGCGAGCTTGGTGGAAGTGGTCTTTTCGAGCCCATGGCCCGTATCCCACAGGAAGTGGCGCAGGCCGCCCAGCATGTGGTGCAGCAGGGCCCAGCTATAGCCGAACAGGATGAGCCGTCCGATGATGGAGCCGAAGAACCACGACGCCGTCGCGAATGCATCGGGCCCGCTGGCTGCCGCAACCAGCCACCAGGCGACCAGCAGCGTACCGAAAAACAGCGCGCAGCCGGTGATGCGGTGGAGGATCGACATCGCCATGGTGGGGCGGAAACGATAGATCGTCAGATGCGGCGAAAGCGGCCGTGCGGATTTAAGCTCCGACAAAGCGATTCTCCTGTTGGGCGGGCATTCCGGCCTGCATGGATACGGCCGGATCGATGACATGTCGAAACGGCGCCGCCCACCTGGCGCCGAATGGAGCGCTTCTAAAACACCTTTTGCACCCGCGAAATCAAGCGCCCTGCCAAAGATTGCACCCCTGCGCCCAAATCCTAATCGATTAAGCGGTTTATCGCCTGTCCCGCACGCCGAAACAGGAGCGCCGCGCCGCAGCATGGAGACGAATCAGCGATCGATGAAGCGGATCATATAGCTGGTCCAGTCGGCCGGCTCGGCGATGCGGGCATAGAGGTTGCGGCCTGTATCCGCGTTGCGCGGGGCCTGCAGGACCAGGCGCGACCACCCCCTGCCCTCGCCCTCGTCGGCGAGCAGGTCCACCATGGCCCGGGCGATGCCTTTGCGACGGTGCCGTATATCCACGTAGATGTGGTCTGCAAGGCCGGATCGCATGCCGGTCCACGGGTCAGGAAGGTCGTAGAAGACGAGAAAGCCGACCAGTTCCCCGTCGATCCGCGCACCGAGGATCTCTCCCGTACGGTCCTGAAGCAGTTGTTCCGCGTAGTAGGTGTCCGGCGCGCCAGGCGCACCGCGAAACATTGCCTGGTTGTACGCGGCCAACAGCGGCGCAAGGTCCCGCGCATCCTTGAGACGCAGGAGGGAGATTTCGATATCCGGGGCCGCTACAGGTTCCATCAACGCTTCAATGCCCAATCGGTGGCTGCAAGGCAAGACACACCGGGTGGCGCGACACCGCGCCACCCGATGGCGGATACGTCAGGCCCAGTCGCGAATGTCCACGAAGCGGCCGGCGACGGCCGCCGCGGCCGCCATGGCCGGCGAAACCAGATGGGTCCGTCCCTTGAACCCCTGGCGACCCTCGAAATTGCGGTTGGACGTCGATGCACACCGCTCGTTGGGCGCCAGCCTGTCGGCATTCATGCCGAGGCACATGGAGCATCCGGGCTCCCGCCAGTCGAAGCCGGCCTCGATGAAGATGCGGTCCAGCCCCTCGGCCTCGGCCTGGGCCTTCACCAGGCCGGAGCCCGGCACGATCATGGCGGAGACGCTGTCGGCCACCTTGCGCCCCTTCACGTAGTCGGCGGCCTGCCGCAGATCCTCTATGCGACCGTTGGTGCAGGAGCCGATGAAGACGCGATCGATGGTGATGTCCGTCATCCGCGTGCCGGGCGTCAGGCCCATATAGTCCAAGGCGCGGCGCTTGGTGGCGCGCTTGGCTTCGTCGGCGATGTCGTCGGGGTTGGGCACCACACCGCTGATGGATACGACGTCCTCGGGGCTGGAACCCCATGTGACGATGGGCGGCAAGCTGGCCGCGTCCAGCCGCACCACCTTGTCGAAATGGGCGCCCTCGTCCGTGTGGAGCGTGCGCCAATAATCGACGGCACGCTCGAACGCGCTTCCCTGCGGCGCGCGCGGACGCCCCTCGATGTAGCGGAAGGTGATGTCGTCGGGGGCGATGAGGCCGGCGCGCGCGCCCCCCTCGATCGACATGTTGCAGACAGTCATCCGGCCTTCCATCGACAAAGCGCGGATCGCTTCGCCGGCATATTCGATGACGTAGCCCGTGCCGCCGGCCGTGCCGATCTCGCCGATGATGGCCAGGATGATATCCTTGGCCGTCACACCGGCCGGCGCCTGGCCGTCCACCTGGACGAGCATGTTGCGCGCCTTGTTCTGGATAAGGGTCTGGGTGGCCAGCACATGCTCCACCTCTGAGGTGCCGATACCGTGTGCCAGCGCGCCGAACGCGCCATGGGTCGAGGTATGGCTGTCGCCGCACACGATGGTCATGCCGGGAAGGGTGAAGCCCTGCTCCGGCCCGATGATGTGGACGATGCCCTGCCGCCGGTCCACCTCGTTGAAGTACTCGACGCCGAACTCCGCCGCGTTACGCGCCAGCGCTTCCACCTGGATGCGGCTTTCCTCGTCGGCGATGCCGGCGCTGCGGTCGCTGGTGGGAACGTTATGGTCCACGACGGCCAGCGTGCGCGCGGGCTGGCGGACGCGCCGCCCTGCCATGCGCAGCCCCTCGAAGGCCTGCGGGCTCGTCACTTCGTGGACAAGGTGACGGTCGATGTAGAGCAGGCCGGCGCCGCCGGACAAGGTTTCGATCAGGTGGTCGTCCCAGATCTTGTCGTAGAGTGTGCGTGGATTGGCGCTCATGATCGGTCTTTTCAGGGTTCGCCGGCCCGGTCGCTGTCGGGTGACATGGGCTGCGGCTTCATTGGTATCGTCAGACGGGAAGAGGGCCACGCGGCCCGGCGCGTCAGCCCGGAAGGTAGACGGCGGAAATCTGCCGATAGAAGAACCGGCCCGGCAGGCGTGCGCGATCATCCAGCGGGGAATAACCCAGCGTGGTCGGCAGCAGGCCCGGATAGGAGCGGCAAGGGTTCATGACCTGAAATTATCAACTGCATGGAATGGTTACAAGCTGGACGACCGAACCGCCAATACAAAAAGGGCGGCCCGAAGACCGCCCTGCCTGTCGCACCACAGCCTGACGGCGTGCGGATTACTCCGCGGCGTCGGCCTTGGCAGCAGCCTTCGCGGCGTCCTTGGCGGCATCGGCCCGGGCGCGCTCTTCGGCGGCGGCCGCGCGGACATTGTCGTTCAGCTTGCGAGCGCGGGCGTTGGTCGCCTCCACGATACGCGCCGACTTACCGCGACGGTCGCGCAGGTAATAAAGCTTGGCGCGGCGGACGCGGCCACGACGCACGACCTCGACCGATTCGACCAGCGGCGAATAGACCGGGAACACGCGCTCGACGCCTTCGCCGTAGGAGATCTTGCGGACGGTGAAGCTTTCCTGGAGGCCGGCGCCGGAGCGGGCGATGCAGACACCTTCATAGGCCTGGACGCGGGTGCGCGTACCTTCCGTGACGCGGACGTTCACGCGCAGCGTATCGCCGGGCGAGAAAGCCGGAAAGGTGCGGATGGCGGAGATACGCTCGACTTCGGCGGCGTTCAGTTCGGAAATGATGTCCATGAGGGTGCCTCTCTTAATTTCATGCCGGATTATTGGCCGGTCATGGCCGTCGAAACGGTCAAGTTCTTCTGAGGAAATCAGGCGCGCTCATACACCAGCTTGCGGCGCCTGTCGAGCCTGCATCGTCAAGATCATGCGCTTTTCGGCGGGGGTAGAAGATCGGGGCGCCGCTCGCGCGTCAGCCGCTCGGCCTCGCCGCGCCGCCAGCGCGCGATGGCGCCATGGTCGCCCGATGTCAGGACGGGGGGTATGCCGCGCCCTTCCCACTCGGCGGGCCTTGTATAGTGGGGATGCTCCAGCAGCCCCCCCTCGAAGCTTTCGGCCTCTCCCGATTCCGCGTTGCCCATCACGCCGGGCAGCAGACGCACGATCGCGTCCAGCATCACCAGCGCCGCCATCTCGCCGCCCGACAGGATATAGTCGCCGATGGATATCTCCGTCAGGCCGCGGCCCTCGATGACCCGCTCGTCCACGCCCTCGAAGCGTCCGCAGACGATGACCGCCCCCGGCCCGGACGCGATCTCGCGCACCCGATCCTGCTTCAGCGGCACGCCGCGCGGGCTCATCAGATAGCGCGGCCGCACATCGTCTGGCGGTGAGGCCGCATCTATGGCCGCCGCCAGCACGTCGGCGCGCAGCACCATGCCGGCCGATCCGCCGGATGGCGTGTCGTCCACCGCGCGGTGGCGTCCGATGCCGAATTCGCGGATATGCGTGGTCTCGAGCGTCCAATCCCCGCGCTCCAGCGCCCGGCCGGCCAGCGACTGGCCGAGCGGGCCTGGAAACATGTCCGGATAGAGCGTGACGATGGAGGCGCGAAACATGATGGCCTGCCCGTCAGCCGAGATCGTCGTCGTCGGAGCGCACCTCGATGGCGCCCTCCAGCCCGGCGGCCACCGGCTCCACCAGCAGATAGCCGAGGTCGAGATCGATCTCCGGCACCGCCGCTTCGGTGAACGGGATCATCACGCTGGCGCCGTTCCCGGGCTTGATCTCCAGCACGTCGCCGGCACCGAAATTGTGAAAGGCGATGACCTCGCCCACCACGTCGCCACGCGTCGTGCGGACATCGAGGCCGATCAGGTCGGCCTGGTAGAAATCGTCGCCCTCGTCCGGCAGCGCCGACCGGTCGACGAACAACTCGGTCCCGTTGAGGCGCTCGGCATGGTTGCGGTCCGTCACTTCCTTGAAGCGGACGATCACGACCGTCTTCTGCAGCCGCGCGGATGCGACCGTGTAGCGCACGCCGGCCTTGTCCACCAACGGGCCATAGGCCCCGACATCGGTAGGGTCCGCGGTGAAGCTGCGCACCCGGCATTCGCCACGGATGCCATGCGCACCGCCGATGGTTGCCAGAAGCACGGGATTTTCAAGCTCGGTCATGCGCGCACGCTCCTGAACGGATTCCGGGCGGCAGTCGCCTGCCGCCCGGCACGATGAAGGTTGGAAATCCGGGCCGCGCACCGGGCGCGCTGCGGGAAGCCTTATTCGGCTTCGGCGGTTTCCGTGGCTTCCGGCTTGGCGGCAGCTTCCGCGGCGGCGGCGGCGGCGTCTTCCTCGCGCTGGCGACGCTCGGCCTCGCGCTCCTGCGCCTTCTTGCCGGGCTGGGCCTTGACCGGGTTGGAACGGGTCGGACGGTTGGCGATGCCGGCCTTGTCCAGGAAGCGCAGCACGCGGTCCGTCGGCTGTGCGCCTTCACCCAGCCAATGCTTGATGCGGTCTTCCTTGAGCGAGACGCGCTCGGCGTCCTTCGGCAGCATCGGGTTCCACGCGCCGACCGTCTCGATGAAGCGGCCGTCGCGCGGCGAACGGGCGTCAGCCACGACGATGTGGTAGTAGGGGCGCTTCTTGGAGCCGGCACGGGCAAGGCGCAGTTTCAGGGACATTGCGTATTTCCTTCTTTGCTGATTTCCGGGCCCTTCGGGCCGCTGTCATGTGGTTGGATGCGAAGCGGCAGGGTGCCGCTATTTCTTGCGAGGCAGGCCCGGCAGGCCGGGGAAGCCGCTACCGAGGCCGGGCAGTCCGCCGGCCCCGCCGAGGCCGGGTGGCAGGCCGCCCGGCCCGCCGCCCGCCTGCATGGCCTTGGCCATCTCTTCGAGCTGCTTGGGGTCCATCCTGGACAGGTCCGGCATGCCGGCGCCGCCCGGCAGGCCCATCTTGGCGCCGAGGCCGCCCATGAGCTTGCCCATCATGCCGCCGCCCTTGCCCTTGCCGACCGACTTCATCATGTCGGCCATCTGCCGGTGCATCTTGAGCAGCTTGTTGATGTCGGCCGAATCGGTGCCGGAGCCGAGCGCGATGCGCTTCTTGCGGCTGTGCTTCAGGATATCGGGGTTGGCGCGCTCGGCGGCCGTCATCGACGAGATGATGGCCAGCTGGCGCTTGAGAAGCTTATCGTCCAGCCCCGCCGCCGCAACCTGGTTCTTGATCTTGCCCATGCCGGGCATCAGGCCCATCAGCCCGCCCATGCCGCCCATCTTCTGCATCTGGCGAATCTGGTCGGACAGGTCGTTGAGGTCGAACTTGCCCGACCGCATCTTCTTGGCCATCGCCGCGGCCTTTTCCGCGTCGATGTTCTCGGCCGCCTTCTCGACCAGGGAGACGATGTCCCCCATGCCGAGGATGCGGTCCGCGATGCGCCCCGGGTGGAACTCCTCCAGCGCGTCCATCTTCTCGCCGACGCCGATCAGCTTGATCGGCTTGCCGGTGACAGCACGCATCGAGAGCGCGGCGCCGCCGCGCCCGTCGCCGTCCACGCGCGTCAGGACGATACCCGATATGCCGACCCGCTCATCGAAGGAGCGGGCCAGGTTCACGGCGTCCTGGCCGGTGAGGGAATCGGCCACGAGAAGGATTTCATGCGGGTTCGAGCGCGCCTTGATCTCGGCCATCTCGACCATCAGCGGCTCGTCGATATGGGTGCGGCCGGCGGTGTCGAGGATGAGGACGTCGTAGCCGCCCAGCCGCGCCGCCTGCGAGGCGCGCGAGGCGATCTCGACCGGCCCCTGGCCCGCGATGATCGGCAGGGTGGCGACGCCGGTCTGCTCGCCGAGGATACGCAACTGCTCCTGCGCGGCGGGCCGCCGCGTATCGAGCGAGGCCATCAGCACCTTCTTGCGCTGGCGCTCGGTCAGCCGCTTGGCCATCTTTCCGGTGGTCGTCGTCTTGCCCGAGCCCTGCAGGCCGACCATCATGATGGTCACCGGCGCGGGGGCGTTCAGATCGATCGCGACCTGCTCCGAACCCAGCATGGCGACCAGCTCGTCATGGACGATCTTGACCACCATCTGGCCGGGCTTGATCGATTTCACGATCTCGGCGCCGACGGCCTTCTGGCGGACATTGTCGGTGAAGTCGCGCACCACCTCGAGGGCGACGTCCGCTTCCAGCAAGGCACGGCGCACCTCGCGCAGCGCAGCCGACACGTCTTTGTCGGACAGGGCGCCGCGGCCGGTAAGGCCGTTCAATATGGACCCGAGGCGGTCCTGGAGGGATTCGAACATCGATTTCCTTTCCATTCGTCTCGTACGGCAT